>JBEKMF010000152.1:0-4533 GCA_050008655.1 Smithellaceae bacterium | reverse complement strand
CCCAGTCTTTCCAAGGTAATCTGTATATTCTTCCTGCTTTCCTCTAGCTCCTGATTCTTCTTGAGCAGTTCTTCCCGGCTTTCCTTTAAAGAATCTTCAGCTCTCTTGCGTTCGGTAATGTCTTTCGTAATTCCTTTAAATCCTATTACTTTGCCTGATGAATCTTTCCTTAACGCTACAGAGGACGTAATATATCTTTTTGTCCCATCTCTTCTTATAATCTCATATTCATTTCCTTTATTGGATTTCCCCGTTCTGTAGACTTCATTAAACACTTGAAAAACTTTTTTTGCGGTTTCTTTACTAGTATAGCACCTATTATTCATGCCTATTAATTCTTCCCTGGGATACCCATATATTTGGCATGTTGAATCGTTGACAAAAGTCATGTTGCCGGCAAGGTCAACTTCGTAATAACCCTCTTCAATGCTTTCCAAAATATTGCGATATTTCTCCTCACTCTTCCGCAGTGCCTCTTCCGCTTGCTTGCGTTCGGTGATATCTCGAGAAACACCCCGAAATCCGATCGGGTTACCCGCTGAATCTTTTTGTAATGATAATGATGTCTCCAGGTTTCTGGTCGTCCCATCTTTTCTTATAATCTCATAATCATATACCTTATCAGATTTTCCCGTTTTGTAGACCTTACTATAAATTTGAAAGCACTTTTCCCTGTTCTCTTTATCTGTATACTGTTTGTAATTCATACCCATCAATTCCTCACGGGGGTAACCAAATATACGGCATATGGAATCGTTAAAATAGGTTGCGTTACCGGCGAGGTCCATTTCAAAATATCCTTCTTCAATATCTTCAAGAATTGTCTGGTATCTCTCCTCGCTCCGGCGTAGCGCTTCTTTTGATTTCTTATGTTCAGTCACATCCCTGACAACTCCTCTAAAACCTATTGTTTTACCCGATGAGTCTCTGAGTAATGATGCTGATGTTTCCAGATAACACCTTGTTCCATCTTTTCTTGTTATTTCGTAATCAACTATTTTCGTTGGCACTCCAGTTCTATAAATTTCATTAAACCCCTGAAATAATTTCTTCGCGTTTTCTTTATCCGCGTACTGCCGATAATTCATGCCCGCCATTCCTTCATGGGAAGATCCTAATATACGGCATAGTGAATCATTAAAAAAAATATAGTTGCCGGCAAGGTCAACCTCATAATACCCTTCTTCGATATTTTCCAAAATAGTCCGATATTTCTCTTCGCTACTGCGTAGAGATTCCTCATCTTTCCTGCGCACAGTTTTTCTACGTTCAGGGGTACGTGCCATAATCTTCTTCTAAAAAATAATCGTTAAACTAAGCTATTTTATCTAATATCTTGTTTGTAAATTCAATAGCTAAAAAAATAACTCCAAGAAAAGATTCATCTGGAAGCAGCAGAAGTCAAGCTTGGAACAGCATTAACGTTTGATTAAGGATCTTCCAATTCGACAGATGTTTTATCTTCAAGAAGCACTTCTGGCGTGGTGCCTGGCAGTATTTCTACGTCACGCAGTTTATTCTGAATAGTCTTTGATTTCTTACGGGCATCATCCACGGAATTGGCGGCCTGTTCCAGCCGCTTATGCACGGCATCCAGCGTATCACCAAATCGGCCAAAGGCCGTTTTGACTTCACCCAGCACTTTCCAGACTTCACCGGAGCGCTTTTGGATGGCCAGGGCGCGGAATCCCATTTGCAGGCTGTTTAAGAGAGCGGCAAATGTGGTTGGGCCGGTAATGACAATATGGTATTCGCGCTGCAGCATCTGCACCAGGGATGTCCGGCGAATGACTTCGGCATAAAGACCTTCCGCAGGTAAAAACATGATGCCGAAATCCGTAGTCTTGGGCGGTGCCAGATATTTCTGTGATATATCTTTGGCTGCTTTTTTGATGCTTGCTTCCAGTTGCCGTATGGCATCATCGGAGGCAACTGCATCCGCCTTTTCCTGCGCGTCGAGGAGCCGCTGATAATCTTCCACCGGGAATTTCGCGTCCACCGGAATTAGCACGTGATCGGATGGTGAATCTCCCTGTCCGGGAAGTTTGATGGCAAATTCGACAAGCTCACTGCTGTTTTCCTTAATCTTCACATTCTTGGCGTATTGCTCCGGCGAGAGGATTTCTTCCAGAAGCGCGCCCAACTGCACTTCACCCCAGGTGCCGCGTGCCTTGACATTGGTGAGCACCTTCCTCAAATCTCCTACATCCGCAGCGAGATTGCGCATATCACCCAACCCCTGATGCACCTGTTCGAGTCGCTCGGAGACCTGCTTGAAAGCTTCACCCAATCTTTTTTCCAGCGTGCTGTGCAGCTTTTCATCGACCGTCTCGCGCATGCGGTCGAGCTGGCGGGTATTGTCTTCCTGAAGCTGCTTTAGTTTTTCATCAACCAGCTGACGCACCGTCGCCATTTTTTGTTCCACAGACTCACTGAATGATTTGAGAGATACGGTTAATTCCGCTCTTTCCTGATGGGCGCCTATTTTCATTTCCTCGCGAAACTTGGAAATCTCGTCACGGATGGAACGGTCCGTTCTTTCATGAGAGCTTTGCAGTGAGTCCAGCTTGCCTGTGAGAGTTGTGAGATCGACAGGCCCTCGCTTTGACGGCCAGAATTGCCGCGCTAGAACAATCAGGACAAAAAATAAAATTATAGCTAAGAGCAGCATTTCCATTTAATAATACCGATAATATTCCAGCTGGAATTAAGATGTCTAAAAATTATGCTGTATGCTGAGGGCGGACTTTTTCTTCGTCCGCCCTCAGCATACAGCAGTGATTCAATTAAAACACTCTTTGAAAATCTTTATCTTTCATAATTGTGGTGAAGGCCAGATCTACCATCCGGTATGAGCGTTTCTCCAAATCGGCGATATTGTTCGTTGTCGCCGGGTTCATTTTCACACTAATATCCTTCTCTAATTTTGTTTCGCCATTTTTATAGACGTATACTTTAAAACCGAATTCCTGATCGGTTAGTGATGTTATGGTCAGTCCGAATTCGGGCACGCCTCTGGCAGCTCGACGGTCTTCCGGAGGAGGAGCATAACCCCACCAGTATGGATGGTAATAAGGACGCGGACCGCCGCCGTAATAATAATCGACAATATTTACGCCGATATGGCGGAAAGCTTTGCGAAAGCAACCCCAATAATAGCTTTCCAGCTGGGCATCTCCTTCATACTTGTATTTGTTATCAGCGCTGAAATAATCCCAAGCCTTGGTATTGGCGGCCTGATTGGAGAACCCGGCAAGAATCAATTTTTTCCCTTTATAGCGGCCGTAATCGCCGGAGTGAAATTGCGGCGTATATTTGCCCTGGGTCATCGTTATTTTGGTGCTGGCGGCGCATCCCGTGAGAAAAAAACCGATAATACAAACAAGGACGATGTTGTTGAAAGCCACATTCTTTCTCATAGTTTAAATACCTCCTTTAAAGTTTTATAATACGAAGTGATTGGGTTATAATGATGAGTAAATATAGCGGCTAAAAGATCGAAGTGTCAAGTAAAATGACTGGCGCTTTATTAGCTTATTTCTTTGGTTAACTTATTTAAAAATTATAAAAATCCGAATCAATTTCAGAACATATTTGGAAGTTGCTTTATTGTCAGCTTTTCGGTATAAGCGCGTCGTCTATCTTTTTCCGCGGTATATGATTTCAGAAAACACTTTTTATTTATATTTATTAAGGTTAAAAAGATGGCACATAGAATTGAAGTGGGTTTTAAAGAAGGTATTCGTGACGCTTTAGGTGAAAAAACAAAAAAGCGTATTATTGACAATTTTTTTCTTCCTGTCGAAAAAGTTGCCACTATTGAAGTTTATACAATAGCCGGAGAGCTTACTGCTACTGAATTGCAGGAAGCTGCAGCGGGGCCACTCTCCGATCCGGTCATTCAGGAATTCTCCATTAATCAACCGCTGGCGAAAAATTTCGATTGGCTCATTGAAGTGGGCTTTCGTCCGGGTGTTACCGACAATGTCGGCAAAACCGCCCGTGAAGCGATCACCTTATTGCTTGGCGAAAATATTGGTTCACGCAAAATCAGTGTTTATACGTCACGCCAATATTTAATTAGTGGAAAAATTTCACAGAACGATGCGAAGAGAATAGCTTCCGGTCTTTTGGCCAACGATCTTATCGAACGCCATCAGGTCGTAGGTGAAAGCGATTTTGATTTCAGTCGTGGTCTGCCTGCTTACGTCCCGCAAGTACTGGGGAAAGATGAACCGCAGGTAGCGCAAATCAATCTGACGAAATTTGACGCGCAGGGTCTCATTAAAATCAGCCAGGAAAAACTTCTAGCCTTGAATCTCGAAGAGATGCAGTCAATTCAGCGCTATTATAAGAATCCCGCAGTGATCAAAGCCCGCAAAAAATTCGGCCTCGATGAAAATACGACCGATGTGGAACTGGAATGTTTGGCGCAGACATGGTCGGAGCATTGCAAACATAAAATATTTAACAGCAAGATTGAGTATTCCGACGGCCGTAGTAAATTAAAGATTGATTCTCTTTTTAAAAAAT
>JBEKMF010000151.1:0-4534 GCA_050008655.1 Smithellaceae bacterium | reverse complement strand
CCCAGACCCATGTTGATGACGATTTTTTCCATCTTGGGCACTTGCATTGGATTTTTGTAATTAAATTCTTCAATCAGAGCCGGAACTACTTTTTTTAAATAATAATTTTTTAATCTTGCCATTTCCCCTTAACCTACACTGATTACGTCATTACATTTGCTGCAAATGCGTACCTTCTTCCCATCTTCAAGCATTTTATTTCTGACTCTGACGGCAGTGTTGCATTTATTACATAATAAGCCGACTTTAGAAATATGAATCGAATCCTCTTTTTCCACTACACCGCCTTTGGTTTTTTGATCTGGTTTTTTATGCTTCTTGATCATATTAACTTTTTCTATAACTACTCTTTCCTTATCAGGAATAGTTTTCAGTATCTTGCCGGTTTTTCCCTTATCTTTACCGGCAAGAACCTTAACCATATCGCCCTTTTTAAATTTATTTAAACTCATTTCTTTCCTCGTCTGACTCTTACAAAACCTCTGGCGCTAGAGATATAATTTTCATAAACTGTTTCGCTCTCAGTTCGCGGGCAACGGGCCCAAAAATTCTCGTCCCAATAGGCTCCAATTGATTGGAAATTAAAACAGCCGAATTATCATCAAATTTTAGATAAGAGCCATCCGCCCTTTTCACCTCTTTTATTGTACGCACGATGACTGCCTTCATTACGTCGCCTTTTTTTACCTTGGAGTTAGGAATTGATTCTTTTACCGAAACGACAATTACATCCCCCAAACTGGCATAACGGCGCTTTGATCCACCGAGCACCTTAATACAAGCAACCTTTTTGGCGCCGGAATTATCCGCAACATTCAATATGGTTTGCATCTGAATCATAAAAAAACTCCATCACATCGGCTCTCCTGCCGAATTACTCCTATTTCGCCCGCTCCATAATTTCCAGCATACGCCATCGCTTTTCTTTGCTGAACGGCCGCGACTCAATAATCAGCACTGTATCACCGACCTTACACTGGTTTTGCTCATCATGGGCTTTGTATTTCATATGCCTGCGCACATATTTGTGAAAAACAGAATGCTTTACCAAACGTTCGGCTTTTACTACGATGGTTTTATCCATCTTATCGCTTATTACTACGCCCTTAATCGTTCGTTTGTTCCCCCGTTCAGTCATGTTAACTTGCTGCCCCCTTTGTTTTCAGTACCGTTTTGATACGAGCAATGTCCTTGCGGATTTTTCCGAGCATTGCCGTCGATTCCAATTGGCCTGATGCATGACGAATTTGCAGCCGAAAAAGTTCTTCTACCAATTCACTATTTTTTTGTTTGAGTTCTTCAATTCCCAGATCTCTGATTTCCTTAAATTTCATCAGATATCTCCCTCGCTAAAAACTTTGTTGAAATGGGCAGCTTATGTGCTGCCAGGCGAAAGGCTTCTTCAGCTATTTCTCTGGTTACTCCTTCCATCTCGTAGAGGACAGAACCGGGTTTAACTACGGCTACCCATCCTTCGGGCGCGCCTTTTCCTTTGCCCATACGAGTTTCGGCCGGCTTCTTGGTGACCGGCTTATGAGGATAAACTCTAATCCAAATCTTACCGCCGCGCTTCACGTGACGAGTCATCGCGATACGTGCCGCTTCAATTTGCCTGGCGGTAATCCAGCCGCATTCCGCCGCCTGCAATCCGTAATCGCCAAAAGCAATCGAGCTGCCCCTTGTTGCCTTGCCCCCCATGCGGCCTTTTTGCATCTTCCTATATTTTACCCTCTTCGGCATTAACATAATCTGAAACTCCGGTTAGTCCTTACAACTATTTTCCTTATTCGCTATATGCCGGATAAATAATCCGGCAAGATACTTATTGTTTTTCGCTCTTCGATGGTAATACCTCTCCATGGAAAATTAACACTTTAACTCCGATCAGCCCGTAGGCCGTATGGGCTTCAATAAAACCATAATCAATGTCGGCACGCAGAGTGTGCAGGGGCACTCGCCCTTCCCTATACCATTCGGACCGCGACATTTCCGCTCCGCCAAGTCTCCCGGAGCAGGTGATTTTAATTCCCTTTGCTCCAAATTTCAGGGCATAGCCAACACACTTTTTCATAGCTCGACGAAAGGCCACTCTTCTCTCCAATTGCATGGCAACATTTTCCGCAACTAACTGGGCGTCCACTTCCGGTTTACGCACTTCTAAAATATTTATTATAATTTCTGATTTCGTAAATTTTTCCGTATCGGCTTTCAGCTTCTCGATTTCCGAGCCTTTTTTACCTATAATCACACCGGGCCTGGCCGAGTAGATATTTACCTTTGCCTTATTGGCTGCTCGTTCAATTTCAATTTTGGAAATACCGGCATGATAAAGCTTTTTCTTGAGGTATTTTCTAATTTGTACATCCTCATGCAACATTTCGCTGTAATTCTTATCGGCAAACCAAACTGATTGCCATTTTTTAATATAGCCTAATCGTAATCCTAGCGGGTTGACCTTCTGACCCAATATCGTACCTCCTTACATTTCATCCAAAACAACTGTAATATGTGTAGTTCTTTTCTTGATTCCTGCTGCTCTTCCTTGAGCTCTCGCTCTCCATCGTTTTAATGTCGGCCCCTGATCTACGAATATTTCTTTCACGTAAAGAATATTTTCGTCAATATTAGGATTCTGGGCAGCATTGGCCAAGGCTGATTTAAGAACCTTAGCGACAATACCTGCCGCATACTTTCTGGTGTAAAGAAGGATTTTATTGGCTTCCTGCACCTTCTTTCCTCTTACTAAATCAACCACCAGCCTTACTTTCTGCGGCGACATCCTTATATACTTTGCAACTGCTTTTGCTTCCATGTTAAATCAGCTCCAAACTTATCCAGCCCAGCTCAAACAACTAAGTGGTAGTAGTAGTGGTTGTTGCAGTAGCGGCAGCGGTAGTACCAGTGGTCGTACGAACTTTTGTTTTCCGGTCACCTGAATGCGAATAAAAAGTTCTTGTCGGCGCAAACTCTCCGAGCTTATGCCCTACCATATTTTCAGTCACATATACGGGAATGAATTTTTTCCCATTATGCACGGCGAATGTGTAACCAATGAGTTCCGGTGTTATTGTTGAACGCCGCGACCACGTCTTAATGATATTCTTGCTGCCTTCTGTCTCCATTTTTCTGACCCGGGTAAGCAGCCTTTCTTCAATATATGGACCTTTTTTGATCGAACGTGCCACGATTTTTTAATCCCTTCTCTTGACAATATATTTATCGGTTCTCTTATTTTTCCGTGTTTTATGACCCTTTGTCGGTATGCCCCAAGGTGTGCAGGGATGCCGTCCACCGGAAGATTTCCCTTCGCCGCCACCCATAGGATGGTCAACCGGATTCATCACGACGCCGCGAACATGAGGTCTTTTACCTAGCCAGCGGGTACGGCCGGCTTTGCCGATACTGATGTTTTCATGGTCGTTATTACCAACTTGCCCGATAGTGGCCATGCACTCAATAAATACTTTGCGAACTTCACCTGATGGAAGTCTTACCTGAGCGTAGCTGCCTTCTTTCGCCATTAACTGGCCATAAGCTCCAGCCGAACGTATTAACTGTCCGCCGCGGCCGACTTTCAATTCCACATTGTGAATTAGTGATCCCAAAGGAATATACTTTAAAGGGACGGCATTACCCGGCTTGATATCCGCCTTCTCACCACTGACTATAGTATCTCCGACATTAACTTGCGCCGGTGCAACAATGTATCTTTTTTCACCGTCACGATAATTGAGGAGCGCTATTCTCGCTGTCCTGTTCGGATCATATTCGATTGTAGCAACCTTCGCCGGAATGTCCGTTTTACTGCGGCAAAAATCTATGATGCGGTATTTTCTTTTATGACCGCCGCCGATATGGCGCATTGTAATCCTTCCATAACTATTGCGCCCACCCGTTTTCTTCAGCGGCTGCACAAGGCTTTTCACTGGCTCGGCAGAAGTAATTTCTGTAAAATCGGCAACACTCTGAAATCTTCTTCCCGCCGATGTCGGTTTATATTTAATAATTCCCATTTACCTAATCCTTAACTCTTTCTATGCGCCTTCAGAAATTTCAATACGATTACCGGCTACTAAAGTTACAATTGCCTTTTTCCACGAACTCTTTTGTCCGATAACCCGGCCTAGTTTTTTCTTCTTTCCTAAAACATGCATAATCCGAATATCAGCAACCTTGACTTTAAAAAGTTTTTCCACCGCTGCGCTGATTTCTATCTTATTTGCCCTGCGATCAACTTCAAAGAAATATTTATTTTCTTTCTCCCGCGCCACAGTGCTTTTTTCCGTAATTAACATTCTTTTAATAATCTGATGCACTTCCATTATTTAAGCAATGCCCCCTCCAGCTTCTTTATAGAAGGCTCCAGAAGGACTAAATGCTCATGATTCAAGATATCATAAACATTAATACCCTCCGACCTGATCATTTTAATACTTTTTATATTCCGTGACGATTTTTGCAAAGTAATATCATCATCAGCTAAAACAAAAAGCGCTTTTTTCAGATCGAAAAGATCAACAACACTTTTAAATAT
>JBEKMF010000150.1:0-4545 GCA_050008655.1 Smithellaceae bacterium | reverse complement strand
GCGGTCATGGCTCAAAATCACGGCGGCAACAAGGGAAAAAGGCGTGACTACAGAAACTTTATTAATTTCCAGAACTATATCATAGCCTATTCTTCGATAGAGGCTTTGCCGTTCCTCCAGAGCCATTTTACTTATTTGCTTTTCCTGAGCTTCCAAATATGATTTCATAATAATCGGCTCGCCGATATTTACATAAACGCGACCATAGCGCTTGCGCAATATTTTGCTGGTCTTGATTATCTCGGTCGTATTGTCCGGAGATTTGGGCGCACCGGCCAGTTCTTCGAGATATGATTTTTCTTCGATCACGCGGTCGTAGCCGATAAAAACCGGAATGGCGGCAAAATTATCACAATATTTATCCTGCAATGCCTGAATGACCATGGAAAGAAGACCATATTTGGGCATGACCATTTTTCCGGTTCTACTGCGTCCGCCTTCAATGAAAAATTCCAGAGGCAAACCTTCCCGCAGCATTATACCAATATACTTTGCCAACGCTTCGGCATAAATTTCGTTGCCTCTAAAACTCCGCCGCAGAAAAAAAGCGGTGGACCTGCGAAAAATGTAACCCATCGGGAAAAAAGACAAATTATCGCCCGCGGCAATAAAAGGTAATTGAATATTATTTACGTATAAAACGTAGGAAAATAAAAGATAATCAACATGAGAACGATGGCAGGGAATAACCACAAAGGGCATTTTTTTGGAAATATTTCTTAGTTTGGCCAGGCCTTCCATATCAATCACCAGGCCGTCATAAATATTGTTCCACAACCAGGTAAGGGCCTTCAACCAAAGCTGAACAAATGTTTCATTATAATCTGCGGCAATTTCATCAAGATACCGGCGCGCTTCTTTTTCCAGCACCGCAATATCCTTCTTTTCCCGCGCGGCGTAATCATTAATAAATTTCTTAAATTTTTCGTCACTCAACACCATGCCCATGAGTTCTTCCCGCGATTTTAGAACCGGCCCAACCACAGTTGTTTTTTCTCTATCGATACGGTCAATCAGCTCACCGCGCAACTCACGAACAATCGCTTCCGGAGAAAGATTATTACTTTTATTTAAATATTCGGATAATTTAACCGGTTCCGCGGGAATAACAAAACCATTGCTGGAATAGCGCATAAAAGTTATTAAACGGCGCAAAGTTCCCGTATGTTCCGTTTGCCCGAAAAGAATATTAACCAGACTTTCGTCCTCTTTTTCGCGACGGCGTCCGTAGGCCACCAAAATAGGTACGATAAAGATGGGAAAATCGACTCTTTTTTGCAGATTAATGAGGCTTATGATCGCACCTTCCGCCGATCTGCTCTCAATGAATTCCGATTCACCCAAATGAATAATGATACTGTTTTTTTCGCTAACTATCCTTTCTAGATAAGCCAGCTTGCCCATCAAGGCCTTCGTTTTTTTTCTAAAACGGCGCAGAAAGAATGACCAGAAGAATTTCAGCATTTCCGGCAGCGGCTGCCAGAATGACATATTCATGCCGTGGCAATACACGGGCCGCGGAAGGCCCTTTCTCCCGGCAAGCTCATATACAATGAGGCTGTTGAGTTTACTGCGTTGCTTTATGGCGTAAACCACAACTCCTTCGGCTGCAAGTTTTTTAATGGTCTCGACATATTCATCCGCAATGGAAACACGGGAAAGGAATTCTTTTGCCAGATGGTAGCGCAAAAAATCTTGCTCGTCGTAAATACGTCCCGAGTAATATCCTTCACCCCGAGCTTGTGCTACTGGTTTTGCCTTTTCTTTCATAAATGAAACGCTCCATTAATAACAACAGGAAATATTCGCGTTCTTTGTTGCCAACTTTTCGCTGGTATATATCCAAAAAACCCTGCGCTTTTTCGCTTCGACTTTCCCGCAGGTATGCTCCGACGGTCTATGAGCAATTTTGCTCTTCTTCCTTTTGAAATTCGCCGGGAAAACGCCCTATCATATAATCCTGGACATAAGCGCGCACTTCGGAAGCGGTGCTGAAGGTAAGCGCTTTTTCGAACAGTGCTCTGGATTCTTTAAGCGAAGCTTCCCGAATGATTCGTTTAATTCGCGGAATGGCCAGGTGGTTCATACTTAACTCATCCAATTCCATCCCCAGAAGAATCAAGGCATACAGAGGATCGCCAGCCATTTCCCCGCACATGGCCACGCGAATCTTCGCCTCATGAGCCGCGCTCACTACTCTCTTAATCAGTCTTAGAATAGCCGGATGCAAAGGCTCATACAAATAAGTCAGGCGTTCATTGGCTCTGTCAATAGCCAGAGCATATTGGGTCAAATCGTTTGTGCCGATGCTGAAAAAATCCACTTCTCGCGCCAGTTTATCGGCAATCTCAACTGCGGCGGGAACTTCGATCATCGCCCCTATCTCCATCTTCGGGGCAATTTTCACACCTTTTTCCAGAAGTTCTTTTCGGGTTTCCTCCAGCAATTTCTTTGCTTCGCGAATTTCTTCCATGCTCGCAATCATCGGGAAAAGAATTTTAACTTTCCCTACCGCGCTGGCGCGCCAAATAGCTCTCAACTGAGTCTTGAAAAGCTCTGGTTCCTTCAGGCAAAACCGAATCGCCCGCAATCCCATTTGCGGATTCAGTTCCTTGACATGTTTTTGGTCGGGATTAAGTTTATCGCCGCCCAAATCAAATGTTCTTATTGTCGACCAGAGTAAATCTTTGACGCTGACGACCTGGCAGTAATTATTGAAGTGATCTTCTTCCGTGGGTAAATCATGGCGGCTGATATACAGGAACTCCGTCCGGTACAGCCCGATGTATTCCGCGCCATGCGTAATTGCCGAGGGTATTTCTTCAACAAACTCGATATTCCCCCCTATCTGCACCAGATAATCATCGGTAGTAACAGCCGGCAATTTCGCATATTTCATATACTCGTCACTGGCCATGAGAAAGTGCATCTTCTTTTCTTCGTACCTTTTGATCATTTCCGGATAAGGATTAACAATGACCACGCCGGAGATGCCGTCCACAATCAATTCATCTCCAGTCTTCACCAGCTGGGTAATATTGCCCAGGCCGGCTACGGCGGGCAATTCCATGGCGCGGGAAACAATGGCTGTGTGCGAAGTTCGGCCGCCGATATCGGTGGCAAAACCGATAACTTTATCCATTTTCATTTGCGCCGTATCCGCCGGAGAAAGATCCGGCGCAATGACAATTACTTCACCGCCGATTTCCAGAATAATTTCTCTTTTTTCACCGGAAAGGTTACGCAAAATTCTTTGACCTACGTACTGGACATCGCTGATACGGTCCCGTATATAAGCATCGCTCAAGCCTGCAAATACTTGTTTGTAATGGTCAAGAGTCAAACGCACCGCCCATTCCGCGTTGATACCCAATCGGCGTATATATTTTACGGTACGATTGCTGAACCTCTTATCCTTTAGAATCATGATATGAACGTCAATGACATACAGAGGTTCGGTAATTCTTGTTTTTTTGAGGTTGTCCTGAATTTCCAATAGTTGAGCTTCCGAATCCTTCAGAGATTTCTTAAACCTTTGTATTTCTTTGGGAATTGAAGAAGATTCTTTAAGCTTATAAAAAGAAATATGGCTGTCCAGAGGATCGAAACGATAAGCCCTGCCGATAACAACACCCGGAGAAACACCTAGACCTTTAAGTACGAATGTTTTTTTTGTTTGTTCAGCGCTCATTTATCGTTTAATCTTCTCCAAATTTATTTTCAATCAGGATTTCCAGCGCTTCCACAGCCTTTAATGCGTCAATACCATCGGCTTTTACTGTTAATATTCCGCCTTGGGGACAGGCCAGTGTAAGTATTCCCAGGATACTTTTGCCGTTGGCAGTTTGTCCTTTGTGCTCAAGATAGATTTCCGCTTTAAACTGCTGGGCTACTTTTACTAATGCTGCTGCTGCCCGCGCGTGCATTCCTAATTTATTTTTTAATCTTAAGTTTCTAATCTCCATTAATTAAATAATTCTCTGCAGGAAATAATAAGAAGAAATATTACAAAAGCGCCGTATATAATATGAATTTGCGAGACACCTTTTTTAATCAAAAAAAGAGAAGGTAAAATAGAAACCAACGCCGCTGCTTTTACAATTATGCCGGAAGTACCTGCGGTAAAAGGCCAATACCATGCATTAGTAAGCCAAATGGCTAAGATGGCCAGCGTCAGCAAAGAAAGCCAGCGAAGTTTCACGGAAACACGGGGCAAATCCATCGCGCGGACAAATTCAATGCCCTGCTTTCCCCTCCGGTAGCCCTCGATAAAGCCTTTAGCCCGGAGCCACAAGTGAGCCGGAGTATAAATTACCAAAAAAGCCAAAGGAGCGATGATGAATCCCATCAAAGCCAAATAGACGGCGACAATCGCCGCCAAAGGCCGCAGCGCGCTCCAGAAGAAAATATCACCGATCGCGGCATAAGGCCCCATCAAACCTTGTTTAAGCGCGATTACACCAGAAGCATCACCCTTGCCCGAGCTTTCTTCTTCCAGACGGACAACCGAACCGATTAACGGCGCGGAAAAGTAGGGGTGACTGT
>JBEKMF010000015.1:0-34114 GCA_050008655.1 Smithellaceae bacterium | reverse complement strand
AAATATGGGGAGAGCCGGCGCCAGGCAGGAGTTCCGGTGAGGCCATGCAGGCCATGATAGACTTTGCCTCGAAGCTGCCCAAGGAAATCGGTTTTGACTGGACAGGAATTTCCTACCAAGAGCGGCAAGCCAGCACCCAAGCCACCCCGCTTTACGCCTTTTCTATCCTGATCATCTTCCTGTGCGTAGCGGCCCTGTATGAGAGTTGGACCGTTCCCATTTCGATCCTCCTGGCTCTCCCCCTGGGGGCGATCGGCGGCGCTATCGCCTCGAATATGCGGGGGATGCCCAATGACATTTATTTCCAAATCGGTCTTTTGACCATCCTGGGACTGACAACAAAAAACGCCATCCTGATCGTCCAATTCGCCAAGGTCAGAGTGGAACAGGGAATGGGGCTGATCGAAGCGACTCTGGAAGGGGCTAAACTGAGGCTGCGTCCCATCATCATGACCTCGCTGGCCTTCGGCTTTGGGATCTTGCCGTTGGTGCTGGCAAGCGGCGCGGGTGCGGGCGCGCAAAAAGCCATCGGCACCGGTGCGTTGGGTGGAGTAGTGACCGCCACTTTCCTGGTAACTTTGTTTGCGCCGCTTTTCTATGTGTTGATCGAGAAAACCTTTGGTAAACGCAGAAAGGACAAAGTAACCAAAACAGATGGCGCAAATCCATTAAGGGATAAATGATATGAATAGAGAATGGTTTCTTCTCCTGGTTATATTAGTCTTTCTTACGGGTGGTTGTACGATGGCTCCGAAATATACGCGACCGGAGGCGCCGGTGCCTGATCAATGGCCAGCCGGTGCAGCTTACAAGGAAACGAAGTCCGCGGCATCAACTCCTACCGCAACGGAGTTGCCGTGGCGGCAGTTCTTCACCGATGAACACCTGCAAAAGATCATCGGGATCACCCTGGACAACAACCGCGATTTGCGGGTGGCGGCCTTGAATGTGGAAAGAGCGCGCGCTTTGTACGGCATTTCACGAGCCGAGCTGTTGCCCGCCGTCGATGCGGTTGGGACAGTGACAAAGCAAGGTATTCCGGCGGATCTTTCGACCACCGGGGCGGCGATGACCTCCGTCCAATACGGTGTCAATCTGGGCATCATCTCCTGGGAAATTGATTTTTTCGGCCGTATCCGCAGCCTGAAAGACAAAGCGTTGGAGGAGTACTTGGCTACGGAGGACGCGCGCAGGAGCGCGCAAATCTCGCTGGTGTCGTCGGTAGCACAGGCGTATCTGACCCTGGCTGCAGACCGGGAAACCCTTAAACTGGTGGCCTCTACCCTGGAGGCTCAGGAGGCTTCCTACAAAATGATCCAGAAACGCTGTGAAGTGGGGATCTCGTCAGAATTGGACCTCCGGCGTGCAGAAAGCCAGGTGGATACGGCCAGAAGAGACGTCGCCAGCTACACGCAGATAATTGCGCAAGATGAAAACGCCTTGAATCTTCTGGTCGGTTCCGCGATGCCACAGGAGATATCGCCTCTGGATCTGGGCAGTGTCAGCCCGCCCAAAGAGATTTCTCCCGGCCTGTCCTCCGAAGTGCTCTTGCGCCGGCCGGATGTACTGGCGGCGGAGCATCAGCTCAAAGCGGCCAACGCCAATATCGGCGCTGCCCGGGCAGCTTTCTTTCCCAACATCTCTCTGACGACCGCCATCGGAACTGCCAGCGCCGATCTATCCGGACTCTTCAAATCCGGCCAGGGTACATGGCTTTTCGCGCCGCAGATCGTTATGCCAATTTTTGACGCCCGTACGTGGTCGGCATACGATGTAGTAAAAGTGGAAAAAGAAATATCCGTCGCCCAATACGAAAGAGTGATCCAGACGGCTTTTCGGGAAGTGGCCGATGCCCTTGCCGTGCGGGGCACGGTTAACCAACAGATAGCGGCGCAGCAATCGCTGGTCGAAGCTGTTGCGGAAACCTATCGCCTCTCCCGGGCGCGTTATACCAGGGGAATTGACAGCTACCTGAGCGTCCTCGATGCACAACGTTCCCTCTATAGCGCTGAGCAGGGATTGATCGTCCTTCGCCTTGCCCGGATCGTTAATACAGTTACGCTCTATAAGGTGCTGGGCGGGGGTGAGTGAAGTCATACATAAGGCTACGCTTTTATGACTAATCAGAGAAATACCAACAGACAAAAGGACATCTCTAGGCTGCTGCGCGAAAAAAAATATAATCCGCCTCAGCGATCGAAAAAGGATGACAAATTTCCTTTAAAAAAACGCAGCAGTTGAAAAAGTTCCTTTCGTTTCTGTTTACAAAATACCCGCTTCTGTAAGTTGGAGCCCATTTTCTTTCTTTGCCGTCATTTTACTTTTTCGGCATTTTTGCCAGTCTTTTGCGATACAAGTAAGCAAATAAATAAATAATCGTAATAGTAACCAGTATGATTGAAAGTGTCACAATGTGCATAGTCCGGAGGGAACTCCCGCTTAGTGAAAGTAAAATAGTCCCGAATAACCTCCCGAAAGTTGAAATAACTATAAATATCCACACATTCATTCGGCTTAACCCTATAATATAACAAAGTGCAGCTTTAGGAAAACCGGGAATTAAAAAAAGAGTGAAAGATACTAAAGGACCGCTCTCTGTCATGAAATTATCATACTTTTCTAAAATTGCTGGTGACACCACTTTTTTGACAAGTGGCAAGCCGAAGCGTCTGGACAAAATGAAAGCTAGCCATGAACCGATGCTCAATCCTATCGTGGAATAAATTGTTCCCACTATTGGTCCGTAAAGATAACCGCCAACAAATCCGGATATTTCTGCCGGTATTACCCCTGCCAGCAGTACCTGAATAATTTGAATAGCGATGAAAACAAAATCATCATAAGGATGAAAGGAATTGATGAAATTAATTATTTTTTCCGTATTGAAGGCAACCAGATCATATAATTTATAATCAATAAATAATTTAATTCCCAGGATGAGAATCAAAATTAAAAATACGGCCACTATTATAAAAATGTTGCGTCTGTTGTTCATGGCTATTGGCAAATTTCCTCAGACATTAAACAATATCAGTTAGCGTGTACTACTCGTCAAAATTTACTCTCTAAAGGAGCAAAAGAAAAGAAATAAAATATTCCCGACTAATGAAACCGGTAATTACATATTCGCTGCACCGCTTAATTGCCCGCAGGCGGCAAGAATGTCGCTGCCTTTGCTAGCACGGATCATAGTTGTATAATGGTTTTTTATCAGCATTTTCTGGAAAGCCTCTATTTCCTTTTGTGAAGGTGATTTAAAAGGTGATTCGGGAATTTCGTTAAAGACAATCAGGTTCAATTTGCAGCGCTGGCCCTGGAGCAAATTGACTAATTTTTCCGCGTCACGCACGGAAGAATTAATGCCGTCAATTAAAATATATTCAAAAGTAAGCAATCTCCGGCCGGGCATGGGATATTGCCTGCAAGCGTCCAGCAAAACTTTCAGAGGATATTTTTTATTTACCGGCATAAGTTTGCTTCTGATTGCATCGTCCGGCGCATTGAGGGATACAGCAAGGTTGATGCAAATATCCTTTCCCAACTGAATTATTTGTGGAGCCAACCCGCAAGTGGAAACTGTAATTTTGCGGTTGGAGATGCCCAGTCCGAAATCGCAAGTAAGAATATTTATCGCTTTAAGCATATTTTTATAATTGGCCAGAGGCTCACCCATACCCATCATCACAATGTTTTTGATGTTTGGTCCTTCGGGCGTCTCCTGCCTCAGAGCGATAAGTTGTCCGACAATTTCCGCAGGCGTTAAATTGCGCTTAAGGCCTTGGCGGGCGGTCAGGCAAAATTCGCAGCCCATCGCGCAACCGGCCTGAGTGGAAAGGCAAATAGTCCAGTGGCTTTTACCGGGGATCAAAACACTTTCGATAAAAAGGCCGCCCTCCAGTCGCAGGAGAGCTTTCTTTGTGCCATCCTGTGATTTTTGGACTTTAACGATTTGTGGCCGCTGAATACGGGAGATTTCAGCAAGTTTGCCGCGGAAATCGCGGGAAAGAGTGGTCATGTCGGCAAAGGAAGCGCTGCCTTTCTGATGCAGCCATTTTATTATTTGCCGTGCGCGAAATTTTTCTTTGCCCAGAGAAGAAATGAATACCTCCATTTCCTCCAGAGTGAAATCCAATAAATTAGGAAGTGGATTTTCAGTGCGATTAACCATTGAGCTTTTTCTGCAAGGTGGTGGCTATGGCATCAATGAAACCTTCAGTATTTACTTTTTTATTCGAAGGTTTCTTTTCAGCAAGCACAAGTAAATCACCTGTCATTGTGCCGCTCTCCACGGTGGCAATCGCCGCTTCTTCGAGGTTATCGGCAAACTTTATTACTTCCGGGGTTCCGTCCAATTCTCCGCGTTTGCGCAGGCCGCCCAACCAGGCGAAAATCAGAGCCATTGAGTTGCTGGAAGTTTCTTCACCCTTTAAATGTTTGTAGTAGTGCTTTTGCACGGTGCCGTGCGCCGCTTCAAATTCAAACCAGCCGTTAGGTGAAACCAATACGGATGTCATCATTGCCAGCGAGCCGTTGGCGGAAGCGATCATATCCGACATGATATCGCCGTCGTAGTTTTTCAGCGCCCAAAGCATACCACCCTCACTTTTTATAATGCGGGCCACGGCATCGTCAATCAGGGTAAAGAAGTATTCAATGCCCGCTTTTTTAAATTTTTCCTTCCAGTTTCGCTCAAATTCTTGATTGAAAATTTCGCGAAAGCCGGCATCATATATTTTGGAAATAGTATCTTTGGTGGAAAACCACAAATCGATTTTTTCACTCAAGGCGTAAGTAAAACAAGCTCGGGCAAAACTCAAAATGGATTGGTCAAGGTTATGGTTGATTTGAACAATACCGGCTGATGGAAAATCTTTTACCAGTTTTGTTTGCGGCTTGCCGCCGTCTTGCGGGGTAAATACAACTTCCAGCTTTCCCGCCTCCGGAATCGTCATTTCCAAGTTATTATAAACATCACCATAAGCATGGCGGCCTATGGTTATTGGTCTTTTCCATGAAGAAACCGCAGGTTTGATGTTATTGACTAAAATCGGTTTTCGGAAAACCGTACCGTCGAGCATGGCGCGAATAGTTCCATTGGGGCTTTTCCATGCTCTCTTCAAACTATATTCTTTTACCCGGTCTTCGTTGGGCGTGATAGTTGCACATTTAACCCCCACGCCGTATTTTATAATCGCGTGAGCAGCGTCAACAGTAACCCGGTCATCGGTGTCATCGCGATGCTTGATATGCAAATCATAATAATCAATATTCATATCCAGATACGGGAAGAGAAGCTTGTTTTTGACCATTTTCCACATGACACGGGTCATTTCGTCGCCGTCTATTTCCACAATAGTAGTTTTAACCTTGATCTTTTTCGCCATAAAAAAATGTTGCTCCGGTATTTATTCCCTTTTTTATTTTGTGCTGCGGATGTTGAGCGCCCCGCCGGCCAGAATTATTTGTCTTTGTCTTGCGGATAAGACACAAGACACATAAAAAGAAGCGCCTTTGGTTTTGTTTTGCACCAGAAGATCGCCGCCGCCGGCAATTATTTTTCTGGCGTCGGCAATTTCCAATTCATCTTGTTGATCGATTTTGTCATAATCACTCTCGACTCGAAAATTAAGCGGCAATATACCAAAATTAACTAAATTGGCGGCATGAATTCTTTCCAGAGATTTGGCAATTACCGCGCGTACGCCGAGATACATGGGACATAAAGCGGCATGCTCACGCGAGGAACCCTGGCCGTAAGATAAACCGGCCAAGATAATATTTTGTTTTCCCGCCTCCTTTATTTTGTAAGCGCGTTTCGCAAAAGTTGCATCCACGTTTTCGAAGACGAACTCGGAATATTTAGGAATGTTCGAGCGGTATTTCATTCGCGCACCGGCGGGAATAATGTGGTCGGTCGTAATTTTATCGCCTACCTTTATTGTAACCTGAGCTTGAATAATTTGCGGAAGCGCTGAATTTTTAGGTGGAATACCGATGTTAGGGCCGCGATAAATTTCCCCAGCAGCCTTTTTCTTATCTGGCCAAATTATCATAGAATCATCAATCAAAAATTTTTCCGGCATTTTAACTTTGGGATAAGGGATTTTTAATTCACGCGGATCGGTAAATTTTCCCGTGATTAATGCTGCTGCAGCGGTTTCCGGACTGACCAGGTAAACGTCGGCATCCGCCGTACCCGAACGTCCCAGAAAATTGCGGTTAGATGTGCGTAGCGATACGGCGCCTGATTGGGGGCTTTGGCTGTTGCCGATGCAAAAGCCGCAAGCGTTTTCCATGATTCGCGCTCCTGAAGCGATCAAGTCGGTAATGTAACCGTTACGGGCGAGGTTTTCCAATACCTGTCTCGATCCCGGTGCTAAAATAAAGCTAACATCTGGATGCACCACCTTGCCCTTTAATATTTTAGCCACGGTCACTAAGTCTTTGTAAGAAGAATTGGTGCAGCTTCCCAGACATACTTGATCCACAGCGATCCTTTTCATGCTCTTGACCGTGCCGATATTATCCGGGCTGTGGGGCTTGGCCGTTAGTGGTTCGATCCTGGATAAGTCAATATCAACTACTCTGGCGTAAGTCGCATCTTCATCGGCTTTAAGTTTCGTGAAATCTTTTTTGCGTTGTTGAGAGCCAAGGAATTGTCGCGTCATTTCATCACTGGGAAAAATGGAAGTGGTCACACCGCATTCCGCTCCCATATTGGTTATTGTGGCGCGTTCCGGCACTGTAAGAGTAGCAGTGCCTTTTCCGCCGTACTCGAATACCATACCGACGTTTCCTTTGGTGGTAAAAACTTCCAGCACTTTAAGGATGACATCCTTGGCGGAAACCCAGGGCTGAAGCTTACCGGTGAGATTGATTTTGATGACCTTGGGGCAAGTAAGGTAAAACGGTTCACCGGCCATAACCAGCGCGACATCAAGACCTCCTGCGCCGATTGCAATCATGCCTAGAGCGCCGCAGGTAGGAGTGTGACTATCCGAACCGATAAGCGTTTTAGCTGGTTTGCCGAATCTTTCCAAATGGACTTGGTGGCAAATGCCATTTCCCGCGCGGGAAAGAACTATGCCGTATTTTTGCGCCACACTCTTCAAATAACGATGGTCGTCCGCGTTTTCAAAACCGACTTGAATTGTGTTATGGTCAATGTAGCTTACGGACAACTCGGTTTTCACTTGGAGCGTATTCATGGCTTCAAATTGCAAATAGGCCATAGTTCCCGTGGCATCCTGCGTCAGCGTTTGGTCGATACGAATGCCGATTTCTTCCCCGGGCACAAGATTGCCGGAAATCAAATGTTGCGCGAGAATTTTTTCAACTAAATTTTTTCCCATCAAATTATTCCTTGGGCAGGAGAATGATCGCAATGCGGCGATTTTTAGCCCGGCCTTCGGGAGTCGAATTGTCCGCTACAGGTTGATATTCTCCGAACGCTGTCGCGGAAAGAATTTTAGGGTCAACGCCTTCCTGCTGCAGATATTTGGTGACATTAATCGCGCGGGCATAGGAAAGATCCCAGTTAGTCGGATATTTTTTAGCCAGTTTGCCTATTATCTTGACATTATCCGTGTGTCCTTCAACACGGATATTTTTATCCTTTACGTTTTTTAAGATATCTACTACTCTTTTCAGCACCGCGAGACCTTCTTCTTTTACCGCCGCCTCGCCGGAATCAAAAAGAATTTTATCCACAACATCCATGGTCAGCTTTCCCTTGAGTTCGGTGATGGTAATTTGCCCTTTCGCAATTTCACCTTTCATCTCCTGGAGAAAATCCTTATAGGTATTGCTTTTTGCTTCTTCTTCCTTTGATTTCTTTTCTAATTTAGAGGTGCTCTCCTTGAGAGCGGCATTTTCATCAGCAAGCGCCTTGTTTTTTTCTTGTTGGGCGGCCAGTTCCTTACCCAAATTGTCGGCCTCCGCCGATTTTTTCATGTATTTGTCTTCCGAAACCACGCAGCCGCTGCAAAACAGGGCCATGATAAAAATACCAGTAAAAACATAGATTTTTCTTTTCATAATAATTCCTCCTTATTTGTCAAGTGTTGCCACGCTATTTAAACGAAGCCGTAAGCAAATTAAATAGCTAATAGAGATAAATTCATATAATAAACCTGCCGGATAATCAACTGGCAAAAACCTGTCAGGAGAGCTGATGCCGGATTTTTTGGATATGTTTTTTAAACTGTCACCGGTTTTTCCTGTGTATTCTCTGGCCAATGAATTGGTGATAAAACACAACAACAAAAACAGGGGAGATACAAAAAATTGCCATTTTCTCATTAAATACCCCCTTATTAGCATGTGTTGGGGCAGTTACATACTAAAAATAAAATTATCTGCCAAATTTATTTTGCAATATGTGATAAAAAGGTATAGGAAACGACTCTCAAAAATATAAAGTTTATTGAAAGCTCGTCAGAATTGCGACAAGGATGGTTATGAAAATCTGGAAACAAGTTTTTTTAGTGCTGTTTTTTTTCTTTGCGATTATTTTTGCCGTTGATGTCGGACGCTATATTTTTTACCCCAATGTGGCTTACTTGAAAAACCACGATCCCGGGAAAACGGCCTTTATGGAATACAGAGAAGGAACTTGGCAGCAAAAGAAGTTAAAGAAGAAAATTCGGAAAATCTGGGTGCCGATTTCTGAAATATCTCCTTATGTGATGAAGGCAGTAATTATTGCAGAAGACCGTAAATTCTGGTCGCATGATGGGTTTGATTTTGAAGCAATGCAAAAAGCTCTGGAAAAAGATATCGAAAAAAATAAAATTCAGGCAGGCGGTAGCACTATTTCCCAGCAACTGGCAAAAAATTTATATCTTTCTCCGGATAAGGATCCGATCAGGAAACTAAAGGAAGCGATACTTACCTGGCGGATAGAAAATCAATTAAGCAAAAGAAGAATTCTCGAACTCTATCTGAACGTCGTCGAATGGGGCGATGGAGTTTTTGGCATTGAAGCAGCGGCGCAAAATTACTACGGGAAACATGCTTTTCAATTGACAGCCCGTCAGGCGGCAAAGCTGGCCTCAATTCTGCCCAACCCCCGCCATTTAAAACCAAATGGTGAGTCGAAATACGTGGAAGATCAAGCAGAAAAAATTTATGAAATTATGGTACGCCAGGGCATAGTTATCCCCGAATACGACGAGGTTATCGGAGAAAAAAACGGTAACAACCGCTGATGGGAATTGCGGAATAAATTTGCTGATAGTTTTTTAAAAACAATTTTCCGGTTTTTTGTGGAAGCGATTGTTTATATTATTTCAATGGCACACGCCATCGAAACCCCGCCGCCGCCGCAGAGCGTGGCCATTCCCAGCGTTTTTCCGCGTCTTTTCATGGAACTAATCAGCGTAACCATAATACGACAGCCCGTGGAGCCGACCGGATGGCCAAGACCGATACCCGAGCCGTTAACATTGGTAGTTTCGCGTTTGATTTTCAGCTCTTTTTCACAGCCGAGATATTGAGCGGCGAATGCCTCGTTGAGTTCGATTTGTTCGAAATCATTGACTTTCAAACCGGATCTTTTTTCCAGATCTCGTACGGCGGGAACAACACTTAAACCCATCACTGAAGGATGGCATCCGCCGCGTCCCACTGCTGTAATACGCGCCAGCGGTTTCAGACTAAGCTCTTCGGCTTTTTGTGCCGACATGATTACCATCGCGCTCGCGCCGTCATTGATTCCCGAGGCATTACCGGCGGTAACCTTGCCGATTTTAGGAACGAACGCCGGAGGCAAATTTTTTAGTTCCTCCATAGTCAATTTAGGGCGGAAATGTTCATCTTTATCGAAAATTTTCGGCGATTTTCCTTTTTTCTGCGGTATTTCCACCGGCACTATTTCTTTTTTGAAGTCACCTTGTAGCGTGGCTCTTTCGGCGTTGTTATGACTGCGCAGCGCTACCTCATCCATTTCTTCGCGGCTGATTTTATACATTTCGGCGACAAACTCGGCGGTGACGCCCATTATGTAGGGTTTGCCCCTGTAGATGTCGATGAGCGCGCCTTCTTTAAGCGGGCCTTTTTCCGGGCCGGGCATAACATATGAGCCGCAATGCAGTATGTGGATGATATTGTCTACAAGAACCTGGTCCTGCAGACGGTAACCCCAGCGGGCTCCCGGTAGGGAATAGGCGGCACCGGACATGTGCTCCATTCCGCCGGCCAGAATTATATCTGCCATTTCGCTCTGAATCATGGCCATGCCGGAAAGAACAGCTTCCATGCCGGATATACAGACACGATTCACTGTAACGGCGGTTGTGCTTTCCGGAATACCGGCCAGGAGCGCCGCGACACGGGAAACATTGAGAGTATCCGCCGGTTCCATGCAGCAGCCGAAACGGACATCATCGATAGTAGCCGGATCAATACCCGCGCGTTTTACCGCTTCCTTCATCACAACGCTTCCCAGTGTTGCCGCGTTTAAATCTTTCAGGCTTCCGCCGAAAGTGCCTACTGCTGTACGGCAGGCCGAAACAATAACAACATCTTTCATAGCGTAATCTCCTAATGTCTAATCTTATTCTATTACTTTTTCTTCAAAAGCTCAACTATTTAGGCCGGCTTTTCCAAAGGTGTTCAAAGAGAAACAGGCTGTGAAATATTTTCAATATCACAGCCTGTTTAAACTGGCTCCCCAGCGCGGACTCGAACCACGGACCCGATGGTTAACAGCCATCTGCTCTACCGACTGAGCTACTGGGGAACATAAATTAAAAGAACGGAATTAGTTATCATGCCTCCCCGTTTCGCTGGTTAATCACGCCGCCGCGGGACTCTACCGACTGAGCTACTGGGGAATAATTTTTCAGCGGCTACATAATACAAGTTGAAGCGTATGTCAACAACCGTGATGAATTAACTCTCAAATATTTTTATGCATTAATTGCCTTGTCTTTTCTTCACAATTTTTCTGAAAATATCTATTCACAGCATGTTTTATCTTCATTTTATCATTGTCTTGCCTCAAGAACCGGAATGATATATGAAAACAAATCATTACTCTCAATCGGGGCTTTAATGGCAACAGGGCTAAGCAGCCAGAAATCGTTAAAAAAAGGCGTGCTGGAAGAAGAATTATGCACCGGCTGCGGCGCTTGTGTCGGCCTTTGCCCCTATCAAGTTATATATCACGGCCGGACAGTGCAGTTGCATTATTGTGATATCAAAGACGGTAAATGTTATGCTTTTTGTCCAAGAACACCGACTGACCTCAACGCATTACGAGAGCTTCTTTTCAATTCCGATGATCTGACGCCGGAAATTGGTGCAGTGAAAAGCTATTTTTTTTCGCGGACAGCCGATTCCGGGTTACGCGAAAGCACCCAGCATGGGGGTACAGTGACGGCATTGATGGAGTTGGCGTTAGCTAGTGGGTTTATTGATTCCGCAATAGTCTCTTCCCGCAACCAAGGATTTTTACCGAAAGGCACTGTGGTGAACGAAAAGGCGGCCCTGCGAAACAACGCGGGCAGCAAATTTACAGTATCGCCAACAGTTGCCACTTTTAATCAATCGGTTAATGATAAGTCGCGCAAGATAGGCGTTGTGGCCACGCCCTGTCAGGCGTTGGCGCTGGCCAAAATGAAAACTCATCCTCAAAAAGATGAATCCGGTAAAATTAATCAATTACAATTGGTCATCGGTTTGTATTGCGGCTGGACACTTTCAGCGGAAAAGTTTACTAAATTGCTCGCCCAAAAAAATATAGAACTAAATTCACTAAAAGGCATGGATATTCCGGCAGGAAAAAATATTTTGGAGCTTTACACTAATAATGGTACGCAAATAGTTCCCTTTGATGATGCACAAGCTTGTGTCCGAGAAGCCTGTCATTATTGTTTAGACAGCACAGCAGAGTATGCCGATATTTCGGTAGGTTCGGCGCGCTTTGGCAATGATTGGGAAGAAATGCGGCGCTGGAATCAATTGATTGTCCGAACGGCAAAGGGGAAAGAATTGGTCGAGCTTGCTGTAAAAAGCGGAGCACTGGAAATCCGGGAAGCCCCGGTGGAAAGCTTACAAGAATTGAAAAAAGCGGCGATCGAAAAAAAGAATACAGCGCTGAAAAATATTATAAGAAAAAGCGGATCGGCAAAAAATCTTTTATATCTGGATCACCGTGACCCCGTAGTGCAAAAGTTTTTGAAAAATAAAGCTTCTGACAAAAAGAGTAGGTAGAATCATGTCCAAATTACTAAGTCCGGCCAAAACGGAAGTTTTATTTATGGGTAATGAAGCCATCGCGCGGGGCGCGCTTGAAGCCGGGCTTTCTGTTGCCACCGGTTACCCGGGGACACCTTCATCCGAAGTGATCGAAAACCTTGCTGCCGTTACCAAAGAAAGAAAACTCTATGTGGAGTGGTCGACAAACGAAAAGGTGGCTCTCGAAGTAGCGGCTGCGGCTTCCTTCGCCGGCTTGCGTTCGATGTGCGTAATGAAACAAAACGGCGTCAATGTGGCCTCCGATTTTCTTTTGCATCTGGCTGCTTCCGGAACGCGCGGCGGTATAGTTTTGGTTACCTGTGAGGATCCGGGTGCTCTTTCCAGCGTCAATGAGGGAGAGTCACGCTATTTCGCCCGGATGCTGGAAATCCCTTTGCTCGAGCCGGCCAATTTTCAGGAAGCCAAAGACCTGACCAAATGGGCATTCGAGTTATCGGAAAAAATTCACAATGTGGTCATGTTGCGTTCCGTGACGCGCATGTCGCACGCCAGCGGCAATGTTGTCTGCGGCAAGTTGCCGGACAAGTCTGGGATTGCTTGCTTTGTTTACGATGGTTTGATTACAGACCCATTAAGAGGACCGGTAATCAGCACTCCCGTCGTCGCTAAACACACCATCCAGCAGGAAAAATTAAAAAAAGTGGCAGAGCTTTTTGAAGATAGCGCCTTTAACAGATACTTCGGCCCCAGACATCCGGAACTTCTTATAATCACCAGCAGTGTTTGTTATCTTTACAGCCGGGAAGCAATCAGCATGCTGGACCTGCAGAAGCGTGTCGGGATTTTAAAGCTTAGTTGCACCTGGCCGCTATCGGCGAAGCTTCTAAAAAAATACTTACGCTTAACAGATAAGATTATGATCGTGGAAGAAGTCCTGCCTTTTTTGGAAGAAAATATCAAGGTTGCAGTTATTGGTATGCTTAAAGAAATCGGTATTAAGATTTTTCATGGGAAAATGGATGGGACGTTGCCTTCGGTTGGAGAATTGAATCCCGATCTTGTTGTTCATGCTCTTGGCAAAATAATGAAGGTCAAGTATCAGTCTCTGACTGAAAGCTATACGAAAGAGATTAAAAAAATTGCGCAATTAATTCCTGAACGGGAGCTGACTTTCTGCCCGGGTTGTCCGCATCGTGCTTCGTTTTGGAGTATCAACACCGCGCTGCAACTAGACGGCCGCGGGGGCTTTGTTTGCGGCGATATAGGTTGCTATGCGATGGCGGCTCTTTTCCCGGCGATCGGTTTCAATACCGTGCGTACTCTTCATTCCATGGGATCAGGAACAGGCCTGGCCAGCGGGTTTGCCAAACTTAATGTTTTCGGTTTAGAAAAACCTGTTTTGGCGGTTTGCGGCGATTCCACTTTTTATCACGCGGTAATTCCGGCGCTGATCAACGCCCAGCATAACCGGGCGGATATAACTTTCATTGTTTTGGATAACGCCGGAACGGCAATGACCGGATTTCAACCCCATCCGGGTTTAGCTGTAAGCGCCATGGGTGAATCTGTTCCGGACGTTGACATTGCTGGAATTTGCTCGGCAATAGGGGCGAAAGTCGCTATCAGCGATCCTTTTGATTTAGAAGGGACAAGTAAAATTCTCACTTCTTTTATGGCGGAGGCCGGGTCATTGAAAGTGCTGATTCTGAAACAGATATGTGCTTTGAGTCCTGAAAAGAAAGGTAAAAAGAAGTATCTGATGCAAGTGAATGAAGAACTCTGCCTCGGCGAAAATTGCGGCTGTAATCGCTTATGCACTCGTATTTTCCGCTGCCCCGCCCTGACTTGGGATCGGATAAAAAAGAAGGCAGCAGTTGATGAAGTAATTTGCGCCGGATGCGGCGTCTGCTATTCGATTTGTCCGCAAAAAGCGATAATGAGAACTGAGGCGGAGGCAGCGGGCTAATGAAGATGTCTTTAGCGAAAGAACCTGTAAATATTATCATAACTGGTGTCGGCGGGCAAGGCAATGTCCTGGCCTCCCGCGTACTGGCCGGAATGTTGGTTTCAGCGGGGTATTTTGTTACGATTGGTGAGACTTTCGGGATGTCCCAACGCGGCGGATCGGTAATGAGTCATTTGCGTATATCTTCCAAGTCCGTGTTCAGCCCGCAAATTCCGCTGGGCAGGGCGGACATAATTATTGCTTTAGAGCCGGTGGAAGCCCTCCGGGTCTTAGCTAGGTATGGTAATCCCGCTGTTGCGGTTTTGTCCAATTCCCGAGTGGTTTATCCCATCGGGGTCATAACCGGCGATTTTGTTTATCCATCTTTGGATGAAATTGAATCGGCCTTGGAGAAATTAACCGCACACAGTTGGTTAATTGATGCCACAGACGCGGCAGTTGAGCTGGGCAATCCTGTTTTGGGCAACATTGTCATGATCGGGGCATTGGCTAATACAGCAATGTTACCATTTGATCGCCACTCATTTGAAAGAGAAATAACCAAAGACATGTCCGCGAATAAGCGCAAGCTTAATCTTGCGGCCTTTGACGCGGGCGCTAAAATGATTTAAGTTAGTCATTGACTAGCTCTGATTAGAAATTATATTAGGCTTTCGATACAAATCTCGAGGTGGGGTAATGAAGAATATTTATTCGGCAATAAAGGTAGCTGATCATGTTTACTGGGTAGGCGCCATTGATTGGACAATTCGTGATTTCCATGGTTATACAACGCCCCACGGCAGTACCTATAACGCGTACCTGGTGATGGCCGATGAGATTACCCTTATTGATACGGTCAAGGCTCCATTCCAGGATGAAATGATTTCCCGCATTAAATCTGTTGTTGATCCTTCCCGGATAAAATATATTATTTCCAACCATTCTGAAATGGATCATTCCGGTTGCCTGCCCGAAGTGATTGATTTGATCAAACCTAAAAAGGTATTCGCTTCGATAATTGGCGTAAAAACATTGAAGGGGCTGTTTCATGACCGGCATGAAATTATACCGGTAAAAGACGGGGAAGCACTGAGCTTGGGTAATATGGGATTGACTTTTATGGAGACGCGCATGATTCATTGGCCGGACTCCATGTTTACTTATTTGGATAAAGATCAACTTTTATTTTCGCAGGACGCTTTCGGGATGCATCTGGCCACGCTGGAGCGTTTTGACGATGAGATTCCGGCAGCGACATTAGAGTTTGAAGCGGCGACGTACTATGCCAATATTGTTTTACCTTATTCGCCTATTGTTTTGAAGGCTCTGGACAAAGTAGCAACATCAGGCTGGAAAATCAAAGTTATCGCTCCCGACCACGGACCGGTCTGGCGAAAAAACATAAGCAGAATCATCGAACTTTATAAAAGGTGGGCTTTGCAAAAACCGGCGGCGAAGGCTGTTGTTGTTTACGCGACTATGTGGCATTCCACGGAAAAGATGGCGAACGCCATAAGCGAAGCTCTGGCACAGGCAGGCGTTAAAGTAAAACTCTTATCGATGAATGAATTTCACCGCAGTGAAGTAGTTTATGAAATGCTTGATGCCGGGGCCCTGATCGTCGGCTCATCGACACTGAATAATAACATTCTGCCGCAAATGGCGGATGTGATGACTTATTTAAAAGGGTTAAAACCGGCCAATCTTATCGGCGCGGCTTTCGGTTCTTACGGTTGGAGCGGAGAATCCGTCAGGGATTTGGAAGCCGTTCTCAGAGAAATGAAAGTAGAGATAGCGGCGCCGTCTGTTTCCGTGAAAAATGTTCCTGATAGCGGTGCTCTGGAAAAATGTCATGATTTGGGAAAAACTGTAGCGGCACAGTTACTAAAGAAAATAGCTTCTAATTAACGGCGGAAGAAAAAGTATTGAGGAGGAAAAAATGAAAAAATATGTTTGCGGAGTATGCGGTTACGTTTACGATCCGGCGAAAGGCGATCCGGAAAACGGTGTTTCCCGGGGGACAGCTTTTGAAGATTTACCGGCGGATTGGACTTGCCCTGTTTGCGGTGCCGCTAAGGATGAATTCGCGCCGGAATAATCGTTAAAAATTGGAGCCATTTTTCAAATTTTTCAAGTTGATTAAGGAGTAAATATATGGGCGATAAAATTCAAGAAGCGTTGAATCAGGCTTATGCCGGTGAAGCAAAGGCCGCCTTAAGGCTCAAGGTTTACGCGCAAAAGGCTGAAGATGAAGGCTATAAACAAATGGCCCGTCTTTTCCGCGTCATTTCTTTCTCGGAAGAAATTCACGGCGCGAGAGCCTTAAGAGTGCTCAGGGAAATCAAGGGCACGGAAGAAAATTTGGCCGCCAGTTTTGAATCGGAGAAAAAAGTTGCGGAAGTTGCCTATGATCAGTTCGTAAAACTGGCGGAAGAAGAGGGCAACAAAGAAGCTTCTCTGCATTTCAGCCAGAGCCGGGATGTGGAAGAAACTCATGCTAAACTTTATAAGCAGGCTATGTCGCACTTTATGGAGGAAAGGGAAACAACTTACTATGTCTGTAAAGTTTGCGGGTATGTCGCCGATGGCGTTCTGCCCGATGAATGTCCCATCTGCGGCGCGAAGAAAGAACAATTTGCTACTTTTGACAAATAGCCGGCTGACCGTTTTTCTAACACTAAGCTGCGCTATCAATTTATGAGGTGAGAGTATGAGAGTTCGTAGCGCATTGTTGCTGATATTGGTGTTTGTAAGCATCGTCTTTCCTAGGGTAGCCAGTAGTGCCGAAAAACCACTTTGGGAGCTTGGTGTAGGTTTCGCTGCGCTACTTTTACCGGATTATCGGGGATCAGATGAATATAGATTTTATCCATTGCCTTATCCGTATTTCATCTACCGTGGTGATGTGTTAAAAGTGGATGAGCATAATATTTCGGCACGAATTTTTCCGACTGACCGGATTTTACTGGATGTTTCCATCTATGGTTCTGTGCCGGTTAAAGCCTCCAATAATACTGCCCGCGAAGGTATGCCTGATTTGGATCCGACCTTTGAAATTGGGCCTGCTGTTATAATTAATCTTTTGGAGAATAAAGAGGACAAATATAAATTTGATTTGACTCTGCCAGTGCGTGCCGTTTTTTCCACCAATTTCTCATCCGTAAGCCGCGAAGGCTGGGTGTTTGCTCCCCGACTCAATTTTGAAAAAAGCGATATTATTCCCCAGATCGGTTTGGATTTGGGAATTTCCACGGGGCCGATGTTTGCCGATAGCGGTTATCATGCTTATTATTACACCGTGGAATCGGCTTATGCGACGGCAATTCGTCCTGCTTATTCGGCTGGCGGCGGCTATAGTGGCTCGACGTTTACCGTTGGTTTGAGCAAGTCTTATAAACAATTCATTTTTAATACTTTTGTCAGCGCTGATTTTCTTCAGGGAGCGGTATTTGAAGATAGTCCACTGGTAAAGAGAACCACGTCCTTCATGGGTGGATGCACTGTATCCTGGGTTTTCTTCAAATCGGAAAAAACTGTGGATAAGTAAGCATGACAGAAAATAAAGGTTGGGAACATCTTCAGGCCTCAGGAGTGAACTAATGATATTGATCATAACACGCTGGCTGGTAATAACGGTGGCAATACTGCTTTCCTCGAAGTTCATATCCGGTATCAGAGTGGATTCTCTTTTAACGGCGCTTATTGCCTACGGTATTTTAGGGCTAATTAATGTTTTTATAAAGCCGGTTTTAATAATTCTTACCCTGCCTTTAAGTATAATAACCCTGGGAGTATTCACTTTTTTTATCAATGCGTTTTTGTTAGAGCTTGTTTCTCATATAGTTTCCGGCTTTGAAGTTGAAGGTTTTTTAGCCGCGTTTCTGGGCGCTCTTATGATCAGCATTGTCAGTTGGCTTGCCAATTTTTTTATTGTCAGTAATAATACCGGCAGACCGCAAAGGCCGGACTATATTGACATGGAAAAAGGGGACGATGGCAAATGGCGCTAGCCTTAGAGCTCAACTTAACGCCGGCGATGAAGCAGTATGTGGAAATAAAAGGTAAATATCCCGACTGCATTTTGCTTTATCGCATGGGTGATTTTTATGAAATGTTTTTTGAAGACGCGCTAACTGCCGCCCCTGTTTTAGAAATCACACTGACCTCCCGCAATAAAGGAAAAGAAGACAGTGTGCCGCTTTGCGGCTTTCCCTATCACGCGGCTTCCGCATACATTGCCAAGCTTGTGGAAAAAGGCTTTAAAGTGGCAATATGCGAGCAAATTGAAGATCCCAAAAAAGCAAAAGGAATTGTCAAAAGAGAAGTTATCCGGGTGATTACTCCCGGACTTGTGCTGGAGGAAGAGAATCTTGCCGCGGGCGAAAATAATTATCTGGCTTGTCTTTCTGCCGAAAAAGGCATGTTCGCCCTTGCTTTTTTAGATATTTCTACGGGCGAGTTTCAACTAAGCGAATTTTCCGACCGCGATTCTTTGCTCCTGGCTATCGCCGGATTGGACTTTAAAGAAATAATCGTAGGGCGGTCTTTTCCAGATAAGATATTAATTAAAGCTCTGGAGATGCAAATGCCCGCAGGCCGGATCGATTATCTGGAAGATGAATATTTTAGTGCCGGGGAAGCATCCAGTATTTTGAATCAGAATTTTACTGCCGCCGTTTTGGATGCGGCCAAGATAAATAAACGGCCGGCGGCAATGATAGCCGCCGGTGCTATTTTACGCTATGTTGATCAGACGCAAAAAATCCGTCCCGAGCACATAAATGAAATTAAGTGGTACAGCCCGGAAAATTATCTTATCCTTGATGAGGCGGCCCGCCGAAATTTGGAGATATTTGCGACAATTCAAGATAATTCCAAGGCCGGTTCTCTTTTCTCTCTGATCAACGAGACCGTGACTCCTATGGGCGCGCGTCGCCTGCGTTGGTGGCTAAATTATCCGTTGGTGAACGGGGAAAAAATAAAGTCGCGGCTTGCCGGAGTTGCCGAAATAAAGGAAAGCCATATTTTGCGTCCGAATTTGCGCAAAACTTTATCCGGTATTTACGATTTGGAAAGACTTTCCGGAAGGATTGCTCTGCGCGTGGCCAATTCCCGCGATTTAGTCGCGCTGAAAGTTTCTCTTGCGGTTATTCCTGAACTAAAATTGATGCTGACGGATTTTACCGCACCAATAATTGCCGCAATTCGCACTCAACTTTCAGAAATGCCCGCTGTCATTGATTTGATTTCGCGGGCAATTGCAGACGATCCGCCACTAAGAACGCAGGATGGCGGCTTTATTGCTGCCGGCTATGACGAAGAACTGGATAAATTAAGGTCGATCAGCCGTGATGGAAAGAAGTGGATTGCGGCATTAGAAATGAAAGAGCGGCAGAAAACCGGGATTAATTCCTTAAAAATCGGTTTCAATAATGTTTTCGGTTACTATATTGAGGTGACCAAAGCCAACGCGGCGATGGTTCCGGATTCCTACATAAGAAAGCAAACATTAGTTAACGCGGAGAGATACATCAATCAGGAGTTGAAAGAATTCGAACAAACCGTTTTAAACGCCGAAGAAAAAATCAAAGAAAAAGAAGAGGAGTTATTCATTTCTTTGCGTGATAATCTTGCCCAATATGTTCCCAGTATTCAAAAAAACTCGTTGCTTGTTGCCGAGCTTGATGCCCTTTCCTCTCTGGCTGAAGTTGCCGAAAAGTATCATTACTCCTGCCCGGAAATCGACGCTGAAGATATCGTTGCAATGAAAGACGGACGCCATCCCGTGGTCGAGGCGGCTTTGAAGAAAGAAGGCTTTGTGCCTAACGATTGTCTTCTCGATCTACAGAACAATCGATTGCTTATTATTACCGGTCCGAACATGGCGGGCAAATCCACTTATATCCGGCAAGTCGCTTTAATCGTTCTTATGGCGCAAATGGGGAGTTTCGTTCCGGCGGCCAGCGCAAAAATAGGAATTGTCGATAAAATATTCACCCGTATCGGCGCTTCCGATAGCTTGATTAAGGGCCAGAGCACCTTTATGGTCGAGATGACAGAAACGGCGGAAATATTAAAAAATGCGACTTCCCGCAGTCTGGTTATTATCGATGAAGTAGGCCGGGGGACTTCTACTTTTGATGGCCTGAGTATCGCCTGGGCGGTTGCGGAATACATTCACGATTTGCAGCAGGGGAGGGGTGTCCGCGCGTTGTTTGCCACTCATTATCATCAGTTGACGGATTTGGCGGCGACAAAAAGCGGCGTTAAAAACTATAATATTGCGGTAAAAGAGTGGGGAGAAAAAATAATTTTTCTGCGCAAAATTATGGAGGGCGGCACCAGCCGCAGTTATGGCATAGAAGTGGCGCGTATTGCCGGTGTGCCGCAGGAAGTGATCAAGCGCGCTAAGGAAATATTGCATAATCTGGAAAAAGGAGAGTTTGATGAAATTGGAATGCCCCGTATTGCCCGCGGTACCGGTAACGGGAAAAATATCAATCCCCAATTAAATCTATTTGTGGAAAAAGAAGATGAAATTGTTACCGAACTTAAAGATATCGATATTTCCTCAATGTCGCCGCTGGAAGCACTTAATAAATTAAGTGAGTTGAAAGGCAAGATATCAGATTAAAATGCCCGTTCTTTTATTTCTCTTTTTGAATGTTTATTAATTTAGGAAGCAGGTTAATAGCCCAGGTATTGATTTGGTTCCAATCGCGCAAATCGCCTTCCGGCGTACCAATAATGTGTTCAACGACAAATGCGTCAACAAAATTTAATTTGGAATAATCAAGTTTTCCGGCAAACATACCTATATCTACCGCATTTACTTCGGCACGCAAAGAATCAAGATAGGAAGCGGCTTTTTTGCGGCTTTCTTTTGTATCTTCTCGCAAAATCATGCAAACGATGAAATAGGCAACGGGTATTTTCCCCAATTCATCTTTATGGCTTTTGACAAAATCCGTCACTTCCGGCAAAACAGCGCCTCGGCGTATGGCGCTTCCTAAAACCACGCCTTGGTAGGCGTCTATACGTTGCACTTTTTTTATGGGTTTAACATCTACCATGGCCCCGCCTGCGGCAAGTTTTTCCCCGATAGCATCGGCAACCTCTGCCGTAGAACCAGCGCGAGTGGCGTAAACAACTAATATTTTGGGAGTCATAGGTTTATTTTCCCCGTAGCTATTTTCAATTAGCTCTATCTCCGAAGCTGCGCAATAATTAGAAGAGGTAAATAAAAATAGAATCAAAAAAGTGATCAGCGGGGAAAATAATAATTTTTTTAAACATTTCCTTTGATCGAATGCATATTTATTATTAATTATGGAATTGTTTCGTTTCATCGACCGCATTATAAGCTTTTTTTGATTAAATGTAAAAAAGAGGGGAGCAGATGCTCCCCTCTTGAAGGAAGGATGGGATATTTCAGCTATTGGCACATACCCATTCCTGCTCCTGGTTCTCCGTGGCCTCTCATGCCGCCGCGAGGTCCGAATCCGGGACCTCTGCCCCAGTGAGAATTTGCCAATTTTTCTTTCTGCTCCGGGGTGAGTACCTTGCGAATTTCAAAACGCAGCAAAGTAAATTTATCCTGAACCTGATCGCGCAATGTTCTTACTTCTTTTTGCAGGGCAATTATCTTGTCCTTATCCGGGTTGGGTTGCAGCCAAAGCCTGCGCAGTGCTACTGATTTGTCAAACATTTTTTCTCGGATAGGCCTGATCTCCTTCTGGTTGGCTGTAGTAAGAGCTTCAATCTTGGTTTTTTGTTCATCCGTAAGGTCCAATCTCCGTAAACCTGCATCATTGCAATATCCACAGCCTCCGTCATTACGAGGGCCGCCAAAAGCCAATGCTGATGCACTCAAGAGTAAGCCAAGCCCGACAACCATCAATACTAGTGTTAATTTTTTCATGATCAATCTCCTTTCGCGAGGGTTAATTTAGTTCATTCTTCTAAGTAAAGTGTTTTATAAACAGTCTCAATGTTCATTAACTTACTGAATTGAAAAGATAAATAAGCAACAAATATATATTCCAATATTAATTTTCTGGAAACGAATGGATAATATTTGTTCAATAGAAAGGCGATTAAACAGGCGATTAATGTCAATATTAACCTTTTCATAATTAATCTCCTTACTCTGTTATCTTTATTTCAGTTAATATGTTATACAGCAAGGGTTATGCCAATGAAGTTTTTATTTGCCAACGGTTCGTAATCACGAGATTAATAGCGAATGTATCAATTTCCCATTGAAATATTGTGGGAATAAATGGATAATATTTACCCAGTAAAAGTATCCAGCTGGATACTCTGTATCCAGCTGGATACAGAGATTTGGCTATGACGAATAAGGCTAAGAAAAAATTCTGGTTTGATTTTTCTGTTTGGGTAGTAATTGGCGCTATTGCCGTAATGACCATTGTCTTTGCGGTTATGGCTTTGGCGCATTTTCAACGGCAAAAAGAACAGGCGGTCGAACTTTTAGTAGAGAAGGGCGCGACGCTGATCCGGTCGTTTGAAGCCGGTCTGCGCAGTCCCTTAAGTATAAAAGAGGGAACATTTGGGCTGCAAAAATTATTAATAGAAACAGCCCAACAGCCAGATATCGATTATATCATTGTTGCCGCTAGCAATGGCAATATAATAGCTGATAGTGATCCTTCTCAGGTCGGTGATAAATATGGTTTGGATTTGGATGGTACTCTTATTGCTTTATCTAAAGAAATTCACTGGCGACAGGTTACCAATCCCGGAGGAGCGGGCACTTTTGAAGTTTACCGCGGCTTTTTCCCTCTGGAGAAATATACTGAAGATAAAACATCACCCAAAGGCAAAGCTAAAAGCAAACGAATTAATAATTTGATTATCTATGTCGGCCTGGATATGTCAGCGATAGAAAAAGCAACTAAAGAAGATACCCGAAATACTATTATCATTGCGCTAATCCTTTTATTAATTGGTTCTTCGGCTATAGTTTCCCTTTTTCTGGCTCAAGCCTATCGTCTGACCCGCGCCTCTCTATCCCGCATTAAAGTGTTTTCGGAAGCGCTGGTAAAAAATATGCCCATTGGCCTTATCGCGTTGGATAACAACGACCGGATCGTTACCTGCAATGAAAAAGCACAAGTGATTTTGAATATTGCTTGCAGTGATGCTTTAGGTAAACAAGCTTCGGCGATTTTGCCGGGACCTTTGAAAAATTTATTGGAAGAACTTCCCGCACAAGGCGGCCTGCTGGAACGTGATATTAAGTTGACTTCCCCCGACGGTGAGGATCAAATCTGGGAAATCATTGCCGCCGGGCTTATGGATGAGGGAATTCCCGCGGGAAGAATATTGCTGGTACACAATGCTACGGCAATCCGGCAATTGGAAAAAGAAGTAACTAAAAGCCGTCATTTGACTTCTATCGGCTCTCTGGCTGCGGGCGTTGCCCATGAAATAAGAAATCCACTTAGTTCAATCAAGGGGTTTGCCGTTTATTTGAAGGAAAAGTTATCCGGTAATATTGAAGATAAGAAAACGGCGGAAGTTATGATCCAAGAAATCGAAAGACTCAACCGCGTGATTAGCCAGCTTATTGAATTTGCCCGTCCTCTGGAATTGAAAAAAGAAAAAACGCTAATTTCGGACTTGATACGGCATACAGTGAAGTTAATTGATACCGAAGCACGAAAAAATAAAATAACCGTAGAGATGGAAATAGATAATGGTGCGCCGCTGATCGAAGTTGATCCTGATAAAATAAAACAAGTGCTTCTCAATATTTTTCTTAATTCACTGGCGGCAATAAAAAACGGCGGTAAGCTAGAAATCACGCTAACGCCGGAAAAAGAAAATCTCTGTGTAGTTATCGCCGATACGGGTGTAGGGATTAATGAAATGGATTTACCCCGAATTTACGATCCTTATTTTACATCGAAACCGGCGGGAACCGGCCTGGGGCTGGCAGTTGTGCAGAAAATAATGGAGGCACACGGGGGGCATATTAAAGTAGAAAGCACGGCGGGACTAGGAACGAAGGTCTTTCTGTTGTTTCCGCTTTCTGATACCGCTAAAAAAAGGAATGCAAATGAAAATTGATGAATCGATATTAGTCGTAGATGACGATCTTGCCCACCGGATGATGCTCGAAAAACTCTTGGGTGGCTGGGGCTATCAGGTTTATGAAGCCGATGACGGATCGGACGCGATTGGAAAAGTGCGCCAAACATATTTTGATTTGATTCTAATGGATATCCGGATGCTTAATGTTTCGGGAATCGAGGCTCTGGAACAAATTAAAATTATCAATCCGGCGATTCCGGTTATTATCATGACGGCTTACGCTTCCGTGGAGACGGCGGTAACCGCCTTAAAAAAAGGTGCTTATGATTACCTCACCAAGCCCTTGGATTTTGACGAACTTAAAATCGCTATTGGTAGAGCTACTGAACACAACCGGCTCAAAAAGGAAAACGAATACTTAAAAGTAAGGTTAGGTGAGAAGTTCGACCGGCAAAATTTGATTGGCCAGAGCCCATCAATGATAAAGCTTTTGGATACAGTCGCGCAAGTGGCGGCGACGGAAGCCACCATTTTGATTACCGGCGAATCGGGGACGGGCAAGGAAGTAATCGCCAACGCCATTCATTACAATAGTTTCCGCAAAGATGCGCCGTTTATTAAGATTAACTGTGCGGCGCTTACAGAGACACTTTTGGAATCCGAGCTATTCGGCCATGAAAAAGGCGCTTTTACCGGTGCGGAACGAAGACGGGAAGGAAAGTTCGTTCAGGCTGAAGGCGGCAGTTTGTTTTTGGATGAAGTGAGCGAAATGTCGCCGGCGATGCAAGTGAAGCTTTTAAGAGTCTTACAGGAAAGGGAATTAACCCGCGTGGGCGGAGCGGAAGTCATTAAGGTCAATGTAAGATTGATTGCCGCCTCGAATAAGGATTTAAAAAAGGAAATGGAAATAGGCCGTTTCCGTGAAGATTTATTTTACCGGCTCAATGTTGTTGGCTTGAATGTGCCGCCGCTCCGGGAAAGAAAAGAAGATATACCGATACTTGCGCAACATTTCCTGCAACAATTTGTTGTACAGAATTCCAAAAAAATAAAAGGCTTCACACCGCAGGCGATGGAAAAACTATTAAAATATAGTTGGCCGGGAAACATCCGGGAGCTTATGAACGCAATAGAGAGAGCGGTTGTTCTATCGCGTAAGGAATACCTTGATGCCGAAGAGTTGGCACTAATGATGGCAGATAATTATGTTGATATAAAGACTACTCAAAACAAGTTAATGGAAAATTTACCATTGGAGGAAGTGGAAAAAATGACCGTTTTGGAGGCACTGGCAACTTCCGCTGGCAACAAAAGCGAAGCCGCCCGCCGTCTCGGCATAACCCGTAAAACACTGCGCAAAAAATTGGAAAAGTATAAAAATATCGGCTGATAACTATTTCTTAAAGATGAGCGAATCGATAACAAAATCATCTGTAAGGTAGAATTGATTTTATAAATATTTGCTTGTAATGATAAGGAATATTAGTTAATAAACTAATACGATTGTTTGGAAAATACTCCTGAAAGAAAAGTCTTTTGTGCTGCCAAAAAATTAGGGGGAGACGATGGGGGAAGGAATCAACGATTACACAAAAAACATTATGGATTTAAGACGGCATATGTGGATGGCCGGTGTGGAAGAGGAATTGCGGCGTCTTATTTGGCAAATTGCCGTTGTCGGTAAGTATATATCCGCGAAAATACATGAGGCCAACCGGAAACTGGCCGGATTCAAAAATGTTTACGGTGAAGATCAGCTTTCGCTGGATCGCTCCGTAGATGAAATTTTAAAAAGTCAATTGCAATTTTCCGGGTTTGTGCGCGAGTATGCTTCTGAAGAGCAGGAAGAGATAATCAAGATTGGTTCCGGTAAAGAAAAATATATAGTTACGGCAGATCCGCTTGATGGTTCATCGCTTGTGGAGACCAATCTGGCCATTGGCACGATTATCGGCATCCACAAGGAATCCATTTTGGATACCGGTAAAAATACGATGGTAGCGGCGCTCTATATTACTTATGGGCCGCTGATTACAATGATTTATTCGGCGGGAAAAGGCGCTCACGAGTTCGTTCTCAATCGCGAAGGCGAGTATGTTCTCGCGCAGGAAAAGATTAAATTGAAAGAAAAAGGATCCATCTTTTCACCGGGTGGATTGCGTAGTGATTGGACACCGGCGCATCTTAAGTTTATCGAACGATTGGAAAAAGATGGCTATAAACTGCGTTACAGCGGCGGATTTGTTCCCGACATCAATCAAGTGTTAATAAAAAAAGGCGGTTTATTCACCTATCCTGCCCTGCAAAAATCTCCGCAGGGTAAGTTGCGGCTTCTGTTTGAATTGCAGCCCATGGCATTTATTATGGAACAAGCAGGAGGCCTTGCTACTGACGGCAAGAAAGATATCCTCTCTTTGAAAGTGGAAAATGTTCACCAATGCTCGCCGATTTATATTGGCAGCTCCGCAGAAGTGCAACTGGCAAAACAATTCTTATCCTAATATAGATATATTGTATAAAGGAGCACTTATGATTTTTGAAAATAAAAACCAATTAAAAGAAAAATGCGCGCCCAATATTAAAGTGGATGGCAGCGATATCCATATCTTGGATGAGGCCAAGCTCAAAAACGAGCTTATTGATGATTTGATTTATACAGCCGTGTTTAGCCCGGATCAGGCAACACAGGAAGCCGCCTGCTGGTTAATTCGCCGTGCGGCAGTTGCTCTGGGAATTATGTCCGCTTCCATTCAACCCTTTTACGAGGCAATGGGACGCGGAGAATTGAAAGGATTTACTGTTCCGGCGATTAATATCCGGGGGATAACTTACGATGTCGCCCAGGCGGTTTTTCGTGCGGCCATCAAAGGACAGTCAGGACCGGTTATTTTCGAAATTGCCCGCTCGGAAATCGGTTACACCTCGCAAAAACCTTTGGAATATGCCTGCGCCGTGCAGGCCGCCGCAATTAAAACAGGATATCGCGGGCCTATCTTTTTGCAGGGAGATCATTTTCAGGTAGACAGTAAAAAATTTGCCGCCGATGCCGCTAAAGAAACACAAACGATAAAAAATTTAATTTGGGAGGCAATTGACGCCGGTTTTTATAATATTGATATTGACACTTCTACCTTGGTTGATTTATCGAAAGCTACCGTTAAAGAGCAGCAAAAAACAAATTACACACTGGCGGCAGAGCTCACAACTATGATCCGTGATTTGGAGCCGGAAGAAATTACTATTTCTGTGGGTGGAGAAATCGGTGAGGTCGGCGGGAAAAACAGCACCGTGGAAGATCTGCAGGCTTTTATGGAAGGTTACCTTGGAGAACTAAAGAAACACGACTCGGCATTGAAAGGGATAAGCAAGATTAGCGTTCAGACGGGTACAACACACGGCGGTGTTCCTCTTGCGGACGGTAGCGTAGCAAAAATTAAAATAGATTTTGATGTGTTGAAAAAGTTATCGAAATTGGCGCGGTCCCAATTTGGTCTTGCCGGAGCTGTGCAGCACGGCGCTTCCACTCTTCCTGATGAGGCATTTGACAAATTTCCGGCGGCTGGCACTGCGGAAATTCATTTGGCTACCGGCTTTCAAAACATTATTTACGATAGCGACAGTTTTCCCAAAGACCTACGGGAGAAAATCTACAAATATTTGAAAACTAAATTGAAAGATGAAAGGAAAGAAAAAGATACCGAAGATCAGTTCATCTATAAAACCCGTAAAAAGGGCTTTGGTCATTTCAAGCTGGAGTTGTGGCATCTGCCGGTAAAAACACGTGATAAGCTGGGCGCTGAATTGGAAAAACAGTTCTCTTTTTTATTGGAAAAGTTAAAAGTGACCAAAAAGCAAGAAATTGTAAAAAAATATATTCAACCGATAGATGTGCATTTAGAGATACCTGCGGCCTTTAAAGGTTAAGCTTTTCCCGTGGTTTAAAATGGATGAAGGCGGTAATTTTAGAAGAAATAACCAGCTTTAAAAAAAATAAACAACCACTGAAACTGGTGGAATTGTCTGAACCTGTAATTGGAAACAAGGAAATTCTAGTTAAGGTATCTGCTTGCGGCGTTTGTCACACGGAACTAGACGAAATTGAAGGAAGAACACCGCCGCCTCAACTTCCTGTAGTTTTGGGACATCAAATTGTCGGTATTGTTGTCGAGTGCGGCAAAAATGCAAAGAAATTCGAACCGGGCGCGAGAGTCGGTGTAGGGTGGATCAACTCCACCTGCGGTAATTGTCCGGCGTGTCTTTCCGGAAATGAAAATCTTTGTAAGCATTTTAGGGCGACCGGCAGGGATGTCGACGGTGGTTACGCCGAATATGTCAAGGTGACTGAAGATTTCGCTTTTGCCCTACCCGACATTTTTTCTGATGTGCAAGCGGCGCCTCTTTTATGCGCCGGGGCGATAGGCTACCGGTCGTTGCGTCTCACTAATCTTATTGACGGCCAGCATCTCGGTTTAACGGGATTTGGCGCCTCTGCTCATCTGGTTTTGAAATTATCCCGCTATCTTTACCCTCATTCTGACATATTTGTTTTCGCCCGCAACGAGCGCGAGCGCAGTTTTGCTCTGGAATTGGGTGCAATTTGGGCGGGAAACACGGGCGAGGAGCCGCCGCAAAAACTTCATGCCATTATCGATACAACGCCTGCTTGGGGACCGGTTGTGGAAGCTCTGAAAAATCTCACGCCTGCCGGAAGGCTGGTGATCAATGCGATTCGCAAAGAAGATACAGATAAGTGTTATTTATTAAAGTTGGAATATTCTCAGCATCTTTGGCAGGAAAAAGAAATAAAGAGCGTGGCCAATGTGACACGTAAAGATATTGAAGAGTTTTTAACTCTGGCTGCCGAGATACCTATAATACCGGAAGTTGAAGAATATCCGCTTGTTGACGCTAATCGCGCTTTGATAGAATTGAAAGAAGGAAAGATAAAAGGCGCCAAAGTGCTCAGGGTCAATTGACCCAATTCTTAATTTTCGCTCTGCCAGCTAACTATATAATCAACCGACGTTTCTTTCGGAGCATTAGTATCAACTAGCCAAATTCCTGCGAGTCCCTGTTCTCGCGCAGTTATTTCAAAGTGGCTCATGGCGATGCCTATGTCAATATCCTGCAGGAAAACGAGCCGCAAAAATTTATAACTGGCAGCGCGGGTAAGATAAAAATGAAATACCTTTTTCGCTGTATCCAGCAAAATGCGCCAGGGCTGCTTGTTGGAAGCAGAAGGCGCCAGACGCAGATTCTCGAGCGCTGAGGAATATTTTTCCGCCTGCTCTCGAGTCAAAGGCGTTGCAAAATCATTGGCAAAGAAAATATCTGACCAGGGTTTTCTATGGTCAGAGCCGGCAAAACGGCGCATAATTTTTTCCGTGCGCGATTTTTCTTCGGCGGGATAACCTATCGGACTTACTGTAGGCAGTATTTGATCTTCCTGCAAATCAACCGCCTTAGCAAATTCGCTGGCTTTAAAAGTTCCGCCCAGCCAGCAAGTTCCCAATCTCAACGCGGTCGCTTTGAGAATCAACATTTCTTTGCAGTATCCGTAGTCTTCCATGGCCATAGGAGTATTTTTTATAGTACCTATCAGAAAATAGCGGGCGTTTTTAATGACGCCGTACGTGCCCAGCTTTTTCCATTCCTGCGGTGTTAAATTGTCCATATGGATTAATTTGAATGTCGGTTGATTGCCGAATGGTCCCGTATGGGTAGCACTGATTTGCAAAGAAAGTTCCTGCAGTACTTTATCTTCGAGAGGTTTGTCCGAATATGACCTGCAGGATATGCGTTTCTTGATAATTTCGCTTAATGTGGCCATGAATTCTCCATTAAAATTATTGTTGGCAAAATAAATTTGTAAAGGTAGAATCATTATACATTAAAGAAAGTAATTGTAAATATCGTTGAATCTCTAAGGGAAACGTGTATGAAAATAGCTAGTGCCGAGGAAATGCGTTTAATGGATCGCTTTGCTATAGAAAAACTGGGCATAGCCGAAGAAATACTCATGGAGAATGCAGGCCTTGCCGCTATCAATGTGTTGCAAAATAAAATCGGCATTAAAGGCAGGAAATTTGTCATTTTCTGCGGTACGGGCAACAACGGCGGCGACGGCCTCGTAGTTGCGCGCCTTATTCATTCCCATGGCGGTAGGGCTTTGGTATTCTTACTGGGCGATAAAAATAAATTTCGCGGTGCAGCTCAAACCAACATGGCTATAGTTGATAAACTACCCATCGAAGTCTTAAAACTGGAAAACTCAGCTGCGGCAAAAAAGGATGTAGCCCATTGCGATATGATTATTGACGCGATTTTCGGCACAGGCCTTGACCGTCCCGTAGCGGGATTATCCGCGGATGTAATTACGCTCGCCAATAAAAGCAAAAAGAAAGTTTTATCTCTGGATATTCCTTCCGGTGTTAATGGCAATACCGGTGAAGTTATGGGAGTAGCGGTTAGGGCCGATTATACCGCAACTTTTGGCCTGCCTAAAATCGGCAACATGTTTTATCCGGGCTATGAGCTTTGTGGGGAATTATTTGTTAACCACATTTCCTTTCCACCGTCATTAACGGAAAGCAACGATCTCCAAATTGCCACCAATGATTATGTGGCCTTGCCCGGGCGGCAAACTCAAGCTTACAAAGGTTCAGTGGGTGATGTCCTTTTCATTGCCGGTGCCGTGGGTTATTATGGCGCGCCTTATTTTGCGGCCATGTCCTTTTTGAAGGCGGGCGGCGGATATGCCAGGCTTGCGGCTCCTCGATCAATGATCGGCAAGCTGGCGGTGAAGGCAAGGGAGATTGTTTATCTACCGCAAGAAGAAACAACGGCGGGAAGCATTGCTTTACAGAACAAAAAGAAATTACTGGAAGCAGCAGCGAAAGTGGATATAGTGGTCATCGGCCCCGGCCTTTCCTTGCAGGAAGAAACAGTAAGGCTGGTTAAGGAACTGGCGGAAGCAATCAAAGTACCGCTCCTTATTGATGGCGACGGTCTCACGGCAATTGCAGAAAATCCGGAAATATTACGCGGCCGGAAAGCGGCGACAATCTTAACGCCGCATTTGGGCGAAATGGCGCGGCTGACCGGAAAACCGGCAGTGGAAATCAGCGGCAACAAAATAGCTGTTTTGCGGGAAACGACGGAAAAGCTTAAAGCCGCGATTGTTCTCAAAGGCGCGCATTCACTGATTGGCACGCAAAATGGTGAAGTCTATATTAATCTGAGTGGCAATGCCGGTATGGCCACAGCCGGTTCCGGAGATGTGCTTACCGGCTGTATCGCGGCGATGTATGGGTTGGGATTAGAGCCTGAGGAAGCAACGCGCAAAGGAGTATTTCTGCATGGCTATGCCGGAGATCTGGCCGCGGCAAAAAAAGGCGCCGACGGTATCACGGCGAAGGACATTATGGAATTTCTGCCGCAAGCCCTCAAAAATGATCGCGCCAGTGAGATAGATGTCAAATATTATGGGCCGCCCGTAATTTTGTAGAGACGCAAAATGTTTCGCCTCTAAAGGGCAAAATAAGGTTCATCCTGTTGATGCGTACTTCCTGAAATGTTTGCCTGATAACTTTTATCAATTATTTAAGATTAGGAATAGTTATCATTGATTCTATGACGATTGATGAAGACCGACGGAACTTGTCACAGACCACTGGATGGAAAAATAAATCTGCCACCTTTTTTAATCATGTGTTCTTTTGTCTTCTTCTTGCCGCCTTGTGTTTTGTTTTTGCCGGCTGTTGGGTCATTGAAGCCCCATACAAGGTGCTGAAAGGGACGATTAAGCTTACATATTATACGGTGAGAGGGGCTTACGAACTGACCGCCGGCACTACAAAGCTCGTTTACCATATCGGTAGATTTACCTTCAAAGTGGCAAGGGCTCCCATTGACTGGGCTCTCACGAATGAAGACATCGAGACTATAGACGGCCTTCCCCCAAAAGAAGCGATTCGCTTGGGAAAAGTGAAAAACGCGCCCTATAAGGTCAAAGGAAAGATGTACTACCCAATGTCCGTTGAAGAAGCACGTTCTTACAAAGAGACTGGTGTCGCCTCCTGGTACGGTTATGAGACGTTGCGCGGCAAGGGTGACCGCATGACTGCAAACGGTGAGGTTTTTGATCCGAGGGAATTGACAGCCGCCCATAAGTATCTGCCTCTTCCTACCCACGTCAAGGTTACAAATCTTGAAAACGATCGCTGGGTTATTGTGAGGGTAAACGACCGCGGTCCCTTTCCCAGTGACTTCAATCCCAGTTCCGGCGAGAGGATCATTGATCTAAGCGAGGGTGCGGCAAAGAATCTTGGTTTTCATAAGAACGGCGTAGCCAGAGTAAAGGTACAAACCATTGAGCTGAAAGACTAACTGGAAGCATATCGACGCCATGAATGACAATGAGATCGACACATCCGATATTCCGCCGCTTCCGAAAGATTTCTTCCTGTAAGTGAGCATTTATACTTTTTTACATACATACTTTCTTTCAAATGATAATCAATATTTAATTGACATACAAGACCAAATTTCAGGGATAGTTTACTTGATACAGGAGAATAAAAAAATCACGCTATTTTTTTATTAACCCCATTGAAAATGCTTATACTTACGAGGTTTACGTTTTGGTGTTTGATATGATGGATTACTGTAAAATTTACCACAATCTTTTAACACACACCGCCACCCGCTTTGTTTTTCAGTTAAAGGAGATTCAATATTTTTCATTAAACAAGAGGCGCAAAAATAATGCCCTGATTCTTTAGATTTATAGATGCCAAGTTCTTTAATAAAATCGTATTTATCCCGCAAATTTTCAGTAACAGATTTTTCTTGAGGCGCAGAATGCTTTTCCTCTTCTTTGATAAGGTCGTATTTATCTTTCAAATTTTCAGTAGAAGATTTTTCTTGAAGTGCAGAATGCTTTTCCTCGAATGCAGAATACTTTTTTTCAAGTTCAAATATCTTCTTTTTCAAATCAAGGTTTTCAGACAGCAGTGCCGCATCTTCCTCCTGAACTGTAAGTAGCAACGTCTGAATCTTAAGTATACTGCTACTGAGTTGAGTAATAAGATCAACAATATCTTTAATAGCACTCATATCATTTCTCCTTCTAAAGAGACTACAGTATGTTTTTTAGGGTAAAAAGCAAGAGGATTTTATATGAAAAGAAAACGCTCAAATATTGATGAAATGATAGTTTTTAAAGTATAATGAAATCGAATACGCTGGAGCTATTGTAGTTCCTGTTAATAACCTTTCCGAAAAACAGGTTAGAGAGCAAGGGTAGCAGCTTGTTGATTCAGTAATAAAGGACACTACGAAAGAACAGCGCGCTTATTTTGAAGTAAACTTGTTACATATTGACTTGTAGGTGAAACAGATAATCGACTCCTTCCTGTAATGTTGTTTTTTTATTTTCCCAATTCACACAACATTTCCATTCCATCGGAAATAAGCATAATTCGAACCTAAATATTGTGGCCAAGATTTTCTTGACACAAAACCGTAATTCCTATAGTTCAACCATGTAAAAACAATATCTTATCGAAAAAACAAAACAAGCTCGAACACTATTATTTGGCGGATATGGATCAAAAAAATGACTAAGAAAAAGTTTGACCACAAAATTTTAATTATCGGCTATGGCTCGGTTTCGCAATGCACTTTGCCAATTCTTTTTGAGCATTTGAAAGTGGACCCGAAAAATGTCACTATTATGGATTTTGAAGACAAAGTCCAAAGTTTGAAGAAATTTACTGATAAGGGTGTACAATTTGTCCGAAACCGCATTACCCCGGAAAATATGGGCAAAGAGCTTGCCAAATACACTGACAATGGCGGCCTGATTATAGATTTGGCCTGGAATATTGGCGCCAATGATATTAT
>JBEKMF010000149.1:0-4612 GCA_050008655.1 Smithellaceae bacterium | reverse complement strand
GAGACAGAGAAATTCCCGCCTACCTTCATGATCTGCCGGTGGAAAAAATCTGGGGGATCGGCCCCGCCACCACCGCCTGTCTCGCCAAAATGGGTATTCGTACGGCGATGACTTTCGCCCAACTCCCTGAAAAAACTGTCCTAAAAAAATTCACCAAACCGGGAGTGGAAATCTGGCAGGAGCTGCGCGGCGAATCCGTTTATGCGGTAACCACCGAAGAAAAAAGTTCCTACGCGTCCATCAGTAAAACCAAGACATTTTCTCCGGCAACGTCCGATGTCGAATACCTCTTCGCGCAACTTATGCGCAATATGGAATCGGCCTGTATCAAAGCCAGGCGTTATTCTCTCGCACCGCAAAAAATAATAGTGTTTCTGAAGAAGAATGACTTCGCTACTGCCAGCAGCGAAGCGGCTCTTTCTCATCCCTGTGCCTGTCCATTAGAATTTACCGGCGTCATCCGCGAGCTTTTTTCGGACTGCTATAATCCACAGGAACTCTACCGCTCTACCGGTGTCATTCTGCTTAATCTCGCGCCGGACAACAACACTCAGTACACTCTTTTTGATAATCCCGTGCAGGCCGAAAAGATTAAAGATGTTTATGCCGTTGCCGACGAGCTGGGAAAAAAGTTCGGTAAACACACTTTGCATCTGGGCAGCTCTCACCTGATTGAAAAACTCGGTAAAGGCCGTCGGGGCTCACCCACCGTGCGGGAGCAAACAATCCTCAAAGGCGAAACAAAACGCCGCCATTTAGCTTTGCCGCTTATCCATGTAAAAATTAAGTGAAAATAACCAGGCGACCAATCTAAGTAAACATTTGAGTAAACTCATTGGCTATTCGGTAATATTTTATATTGCGCTTTTTCATTGACATAGAAGAACATTCTTTTTATACTTCTTAGGAATAAAAATAAATTCACATTAAAAAAAACGAGGTGAAAGAAATGATTAATTTCTCTTTAACCGCAGAAAACGGAATTAAATCCTACCGTAAGGCAATTAGCGCTTTTTCTCTTTTAGTTTTGTTTCCTCTTCTGTTAAGCCTTATCAACATAACTTTTGCCGAAAACTGGAAAATACATTTCTTTCCGGCGGCGATTATTTTAGCGGCAATTGTTTTCGGCGCTACCGGCGGTATTATCGCCGGAATCTCCGGTTCTCTTTATTCCGCCCTGTTTTTGGGCAATCCTTACATTCTCGTGGGCAATGCTCTTTTTGGTCTGCTTCTTGCCGTGTTTTATAAAAAGAACGATAAAATTGTCCCCTCTGTTTTGCTTGCTTATCTGTGTGAACTGCCGTGGCTGATTCTGACTGACTATTATCTCGTTCACTTGCCCCTAATTTTCATTGCCCAGCTGGTAGTGGTATTATTTTTGGCCAATGTTCTCTGGGCGGTGCTCATCAATATGGGTCTGAAACAAATACGAAAGCTATTTTAAAATTTGGTATGGTTTAATCACATTATATGTCTCCGGAGAGGCTGATATGACAGAAGTGCAAAAAACCGATCGCCGGGAATTTTTAAAGAAGGGATTATCGCTCGGGCTTGTTGCGGGCGGCGCAGTCATCCTCGGGAAAACGGATTTTCTGGCAGCCAAAGAAACGGTTACAGCCATGCCTGATCTTGTCGCCGTTAAAAATGGCGAACCGGATGCGCTGTTCAAAAAAGCCATCGAATTGATGGGCGGCATGAGGCAATTTGTTAAAAAAGGACAAACTGTTGTCGTTAAACCCAATATCGGTTTTCCCCGTAAGCCCGAAATCGGCGCCACTACCAATCCTCTGCTGGTAAAAACAATAATCGAGCATTGTTATAAGGCCGGCGCAAAGAAAGTCTATGTCTTCGACAATGTCGTCTCGCCGACTTCGAGCAATGCCCGAAACTGCTACAAAATCAGTGGCATCGAAGATGCCGCTAACGCCGCCGGAGGAATAGTCGCTCCCGCCGATGATTTCGGCTACAAAGAAGTAAAAAGCCCCGCTGCCAGGATATTAACGAAAACGGATATTCACGAATTGATTCTCAATTCGGACGTATTTATAAACGTGCCGATATTAAAACATCACCGTTCCGCGCATCTTTCCATAGCCATGAAGAATTTGATGGGTATTGTGAACAATCGTAAGGAATATCATCTGAGGGGTTTGGATCAGTGTATTGCCGATTTTTGCTTATACCGCAAGCCGGATCTCAATATTGTAGATGCTTATAGAGTTTTAATGAGTCACGGTCCTTCCGGTCCGAGCGACGAATCTTCGCTTCAAGTGGAATTGAAAAAAACCCTGCTTTTGTCCAGAGATATCGTAGCGGTCGATGCGGCGGCAACAAAAATTTTCGGCAAGGATCCAGAAGACATAGAATATATAAAGTTTGGACACGAGCAAAAAATCGGTAATATGAACTTAAAAGAGCTAAAAATCGTCACTTATGCAATGTAGGGTGCTCATTCATTGAATCTGGTTAAAATCCGCATTGCAATTTCTCTTCTTGTATTTACCTTGTTTTTGTTCCTGTTTCTGGGAGGAGGAAAAATATCCGTTTTCCTCTCACCGATCTTGTTTCCCCTGCAATTCGTTCCCGCGCTAATGAGAATTTTGACCCAGCCCGAAATCTTATTTATTATTGGTCTCACTACCATTCTAATTATAAGCCTGATTTTCGGTCGGGTTTATTGCTCTTTTCTTTGTCCGCTGGGAATGCTTCAGGATATTATCAGCGCTTTATCCCGCAAAAGCGGCCTCCTTCGCCCATATACTTTTCGGAAGCCTCATAACTTACTGCGTTATTCCATTCTTGGTTTGACGATTGCCACTCTCGGAATCGGTTTCCTGTCGCTCGTCAATCTTCTTGATCCCTACAGTATAACGGGAAGAATTATTACTGAACTGGGTCAGCCCCTGCTGACCTGGATATACAACGCCAGCGCAAACCTGCTTAAATATCTAAATGTTTATCTCTTCCCTAAAGAGACGCCCTATTTACCGCTTTGGGCATTGTCAGTGACATTCTGTTTTCTTATCTTGATTCTAATAATGTCTCACCGAACCGGCCGCCTTTATTGCAACACTCTTTGTCCTGTGGGAAGTTTTTTGGGATTGCTCTCGCGGATCTCGATTTTCCGGTTGTCAATTGACCAAAACAAATGCCGTGAATGTGTTCGGTGCGAAATGGTCTGCAAGGCAGGATGCATAAATGCGCAAGAGAAAATCGTCGATCAGAGCAGATGCGTTAACTGTTTCAATTGTCTTGCAGCTTGTCCGCAGTCGCTAATCATCTACAGCCCTTCTTTCAACAAGACCAAGAAGGACGAATGGTCGCCAGCGCGTAGGGGATTTCTCATTGCAGCCTTTGCGGCATCCGGTTCATTTTTTTTAGCGTTTAACTCCGGCACCACCGGACTTCGTAAAATCGCGCACGCTAACGATCGGCTTCCTATCACTCCGCCGGGTTCTGTTAGTTTCGCTCATTTTACTTGCGCCTGCATTGCTTGTAATCTTTGCGTTAGCGCCTGTCCAACCAATGTTATAACACCGTCATTTTTAGAATACGGAATCACTGGATTGATGCAACCATTGATGAACTATCAGAAAAGTTTTTGCGACTATGAATGCAACATCTGCGGCAAGGTTTGTCCAACAGGAGCAATACTTCCTCTTCCCCTCGAAGAAAAAAAATTGACCCAAATCGGAGAAGTTAAACTGATTAAAGAGAAATGTATTCCCTACGTAAATAAAGAGAATTGCGGTGCCTGCGGAGAAGTTTGCCCGACCCACACCATCAATTTTGTCAATAAAAGCAATGTTCTCTATCCGGAGATAGATACCCAATATTGTATCGGCTGCGGCGCCTGCGAAAAAGCATGTCCGACTTCACCTAAATCAATTGTTGTCCGATCCAACTCAATACACAAGAAAGCCGTTCAATACATCGCCGCAACAAAACTGCCTCAACCAAAGAAAGAAACTAGCAAAGATTTCCCTTTTTAAATAATTGTCAAAATATGATTTTTTATGCTCTTTACGAAAACAGGAATGAAAATATTTTATTATTAATCAAGTAAGTGGAGCCCCCTCCAGCAAGAGCCGGAGGCCCCTCAAAACAACGCGACCTCCCGCGGGTCACGGCGCTTTTCTCCCCCGGTTGGAGCCGAGGGATTCCAAATCGCGGGATTATAATCTTTTTCATGTTGACACCCTCCCTGTTATTTCTATATAGAGTTTAATCGCTTTTTTTGCATCGCATTGATTATGGATATAATTATTAATTTTATAGATTTTTTTATTCATCTGGACAAGTATCTGCCTCTGATCATTGATAGCTTTGGCATCTGGGCTTATGTTATCATATTCCTTGTTATTTTTTGCGAAACCGGCCTTGTAGTTACGCCCATTTTACCCGGTGATTCTCTTCTTTTCGCCTTAGGAACTTTTGCCGCGCTCGGATCTTTGAATATTGAAGTATTGTTGATTTCCCTTTGCGTCGCCGCCATTGCCGGAGACACGGTCAACTATTCCGTTGGCCATTTTATCGGGCCGAAAGTTTTTCATTACGAAGACAGCCGTTTTTTCAAAAAAGAATATCTTCAGAAAACGCATGAATTTTATGA
>JBEKMF010000148.1:0-4629 GCA_050008655.1 Smithellaceae bacterium | reverse complement strand
TGCCCGACATTTCTTTCGAGGAGGCGATTGAAGTAACCAAAATATTTTCTGTTGCCGGTTCATTGAATAAAGACGGATCTTTAGTTGCCGTGCGTCCCTTTCGTTCGCCGCATCACACAATATCTGACGTCGGTTTGGTGGGAGGCGGTCAAATGCCCCGGCCGGGTGAAATAAGCCTTGCTCATCTGGGAGTTCTTTTTTTGGATGAATTACCCGAGTTCAAAAAAAACGCACTGGAGGCTATCCGTCAACCACTGGAGGAAGGCGCCATAACAATTACTCGTTCTTCGATAACAGCATCTTTCCCCGCAAAATTTATGCTCGTTGCCGCCATGAATCCTTGTCCTTGCGGTTATTTCGGCGATCGTATTCGCACCTGCCGCTGCAGCGCACAGCAAATTCGGCAGTATCAAGCCAAAATATCAGGGCCGTTATTGGATCGAATAGATTTGCATATCGAAGTGCCTTCGGTCAAATATCGGGCACTTTCCGATAAAGAATTGGGGGAGTCCTCATTAACAATCAAAGGCCGCGTAAATACTGCGAGGGATTTACAGAAGAAACGCTTCGGTGTTAACAGTATTCTTTCTAATGCCCGCATGACAGAAAAACAGATAAAGAATTTTTGTCCGATAAGTGAAGATTCGCATAAGCTCATCGAGATGGCTATCGAAAAACTGGGATTAAGCGCCCGGGCAGTAAATCGGATATTGAAAGTTTCCCGCACCATCGCCGATCTCGAAAACAAAGATGGCATTGAACCGGCGCATGTAGCAGAAGCAATTCAATATCGCTCCCTTGATCGTAATTTAATTTAATGATATGTAATAAAATTACTGCAGTATGTTAATTTTACTTGAGAGCAGCCTGAAAAACACTATTGTAAAGGTAGCTCTATTAAGAGGCATGTATGAAAATTAAGGTTACTAAGGCAAGCCCAAAAAAGAGGAAAGCTAAACCAAAGGATGAATCAAAACTCGGTTTCGGCCAAATCTTTACCGATCACTTTTTCAATATGAAATATAAAGAAGGGAAAGGGTGGCATGACGCCGTAATCGAACCATACCGGCCGCTGAAACTCGATCCCACGGCAATGTGTCTTCACTATGCGCAGGAAATATTTGAAGGATTGAAAGCCTACCGCGGCAAGAATGGAGAGATTTTTCTTTTCCGCCCCACAGAAAACATCAAAAGAATGAACTCATCCGCGGAGAGGCTTTGCATGCCTTCAATCGATGAAGCCATCTTCCTTGATGCCCTGAAAAAACTCGTTGTTTTGGAGAAAGACTGGATTCCTCGCGGAGCCGGCACATCTTTATACATCCGCCCGACCATGATTGCCACCGAACCGGCGCTGGGAGTTCATCCGGCCAATGAATATCTGTTTTTCATTGTGGTCGGACCGGTGGGAGCTTATTATCCCCAGGGGTTTTCGCCGACAAAGATTTTCGTTTCAGAAGAACATGTGCGGGCGGCTCCGGGCGGTACAGGCTTTACCAAAGCCGCAGGCAACTATGCCGCTAGTCTCTACGCCAGTCGCATTGCCACAAATATGGGCTATACCCAAGTTCTGTGGCTTGATGCCAGGGAAAAGAAGTACGTGGAAGAAGTCGGAACAAGCAACATTTTCTTCCTGATTGGCGATGAACTGATTACTCCCGCGCTTACCGGAACAATTCTACCGGGTGTCACTCGCCATTCTGTCATTCAACTGGCTCGTTATTTTGGAGTAAAGGTTGCGGAACGCCCGCTCGCGATAGATGAAATCATCGCCGCTTCCCAAAAGGGCACACTTAAAGAAGTTTTTGCCTCGGGAACGGCGGCAATTGTTTCACCGGTCGGTCAAATCTATTTCCGCGGAAAAGAACATCTGATAAACGGTGGAAAAACAGGTCCTTTGGCCGAAAAATTATATAATGAAATTCTGCAAATCCAATATGGATTGAAAGAAGATGAATTTGGCTGGCGTGTCAAAATTCATGGTTAGTAGTGTACCAAAAAATGATGACTGTAGATTTTTCCCCTTGGATACAAGCACTTGGATTTGTATTCCACAAATCTGTGGAAAAGACTGTTGATATCACTGTTGATAATCTTCGTCAATCCGTATTTGGCGCGCTTCTACACCAAATTGCATAAGGTTTGAGCAAGATAAATACTAAATAAAATCAAGGCTTTTAAAATATATCCTGTTATCGTCGCCACTTATAAGAAGGCAAAAAAGGCAGATATAAACTCTCTAGAAAAAAATGTGCCATTTATGACCCCTTTTTTTGATTTTTTTTATAAAAAAATAAGCAGAAATTTTCTTAAGCCAAATGAAATAGTTAGAGCAATTACAACTCTTTTTTGGTTAATTGCCGCTCTGTTTTTGATAATGTCTTTGCCTGGCAGCGTGCTGGCCGAAGAACTTCCTCTCATAGACGATGTCGTCCAAAAATTACAGCACACTTACGAGAAAACTGAAGATTTTAAGGCTAATTTTCTTCAGGAAACAACCATCAAATCGATAAAAAAGACAGAAATTGAAGAAGGCAGCGTTTTTTTCAAGAATCCGAAGAATATGCTCTGGGATTATACAAAACCCAGGGCAAAAAAACTGGTAATTAATCAACGTACGGCATGGCTTTACCTTCCTCAAGAAAAAACAGCCTATAAGCAAAAGGCAGAGAATGTTTTTCAGTCTAAAGCGTTAATCAGGTTTTTGTCCGGTTTAGGAAAATTAAAGGATGATTTTTCCATCACCTATGCCGAACCTAAAGCTTTGGACAATAATGGAAATTATTTATTGCTGCTAACTCCTCTCGAAAAAAATACTATTCTCAATCCTATCCGAATCACCGTAGATAAAAGCAAATTTTATATACTACAGGTTAACTTCGATGATGTATTGGGAAATTCCACCTCGGTAAAATTTTCCAATATATTCATCAACAATGGTCTTACGGATAAAATGTTTCAATTTCAGCCGCCGGCCGGCGTTAGCATTTTCGATATGCCCTAGAAATAATAGAGTAAACATAAAAATTTCATTTCTGGTTGATTTTTAAACACAATTATCTCTTTTCATTTTTTCACGAAATAAAGTAATATTGCACGAAAGTTCGGAAAATACCAAGTTGGTATATTAATTGTTGGATGAAAAGACAAGAATGGAATCGTGGGGTGCATTTTTAGTAACGTTATAGGTGTTGCTACAGGTGCGGCAGGCAATTATTTCGCTTCAAAATATACTGATCGGCGCCGTGATAGCGAAAAGGGTACGAAAGCCAAACATTCCTTCATGAATGTTAAACGGCAGATGCCGGATTTGGTTTCTGAAATGAAGATGGACTTCACAAAAAAAGGAAATTCATCAATTAGAGAATTCGTTGTGCTCCCGAACAGCAGAGTCCTATTCAATAGCCAACAACCTCGTTTTGCTTACTTTGAAAGCGATCATGAAAATCTTTTAGGAAAAATCGCGATCCTTGAAAATCATGGTTATATCAGAGATGTTACCGTCTCGAATGCACCTATATTCAGAATAACGGAGGAATTCCGGTAGTTAATTATTAATTCATGATCATCCAAAAATTCACTGGTGCCGACCCAAAAAGCCGAGCGGCACGGTTTAGCCGTTGGGTTACAATTAATCAAACGGATTATCGCGGTCAAAATCAGGCGTCAGCTTGTATTCGTTCACTTCCTGAATAAAAAGATTTTTAAAGCCTAATTTCAAAGCAAAATCCAAAATCTGTTTATATTCATCTTTGTTGATTCTCCGTCCCAAAAGCGGATGATGACGAACTTTAGGTACCGGCGAATACTGTGACATCAGGCCGATCGTCAAATTCAAAGATGTTTCTTTTTTGATCAATCTTAAAACTTCTTTTGAATTTTCAATTTTGCCCGGCAATACGAGATGACGGACAATAATGCCCTTCGTCGCAATGCCGCTCTCCAGCTCCAGATCGTCCCCTACCTGGCGTACCATTTCTTTTAAAGAATCCAGAGCAAAACGCGGATATTGCGGTGCGGAAGAAAATTCCACGGCATCTTCTTCCAGACCGTATTTGAAATCCGGCAAATAGATTTCCACCATGCCCGCGAGCAGTTCGATAATTTCCGGATTCTCGTAGCCGCCGCAATTATAGACAAAAGGAATCTTCAACCCCTTCGACCGCGCCAGCATCAAAGCTTCCATTATGAGTGGTGTCTGCGGCGTGGGTGTCACCGGCTCGATGTTATGACACCCGCGTTTTTCCAAATCTAACATCACCTCGGCCATCTGCGACACAGTTAGTTGCCGCCCTGCCGTCGATTGCGATATCTGATAATTCTGGCAATAAATACAACCTAAATTGCAGGAAGAAAAAAATATGGTGCCCGCACCTTTTTTGCCGGATAGCGGCGGTTCTTCGCCGTGATGCGCCAGCGCACAATCCATAACGATCTTTGCCGGCAGGCGGCAATAGCCTAATTCTCCTCTGGCGCGGTCGACATGACACTTACGAGGACAAAGAACGCAATCTTTGAATATTTCTTTGAGCGTGAAAACGTTATCTGATAAATCCATTATTTGAGGGGCGGCAAGTTTGTTTACAGTCTTTCCACTACATCCTTGAGCCTGCCGCTTTCCACCAGTTC
>JBEKMF010000147.1:0-4633 GCA_050008655.1 Smithellaceae bacterium | reverse complement strand
AACATCCTCAAGAATCCGATTGATATCATTAATCTTCGAAGCCGCATCGGCATGGTTTTCCAAAAGCCGACTCCTTTCCCCATGAGTATCTTTGACAATATTGCCTATGGACTTAAGCTGCAGGGCATTAAAAAGATGGCCGACCGCTACGAACGGGCGGAAAAGGCCCTTCGGCATGCGAATTTATGGGCGGAGGTTAAGGACAAGCTCCATGCCAGCGCCTATGAACTGTCTGGCGGGCAGCAACAGCGACTCGTTATTGCCAGGGCTCTGGCCGTCAATCCCGATATCCTGCTCTTTGACGAGCCGACATCTGCCCTCGATCCACTGTCCACCGCCAAGATAGAAGAACTGTTGGAAACCCTGAAGAAAGAGGTTACGATCATTATCGTCACCCATAATATGCAGCAAGCGGCCAGAATGTCCGACTGGACCGGTTTTCTGATGCTGGGGGAATTGATCGAATTTGATAGAACGGAAAAGATATTTACTGCACCCTCGGTAAAACTCACTGAAGACTATATCACCGGCAGGTTTGGCTGATATTCGATAGGAGGAACGGTTATGGAAGAAAGAAAGCACACTAGTTTGCATTATGAAATGGAGCTGCAGGAAATAAAGAATGGCCTCATTTATCTCGGCGTGCTGACCGAAAAAGCAATTCAGATGGCAATGCAATCTTTAACCGAAAGAAACTTGGATCTTGCACATCAGGTCATTAAAAATGATGATGAAATTGATAAAATGGATACGGATTTGGAAGAAAGGTGCATTCGGATTCTAGCTCTGCGTCAGCCGACGGCTATAGATTTAAGATTCATTACGACGGCGATCAAAATTACCGGGCATTTGGAAAGAATCGGCGATATGGCCGTTAACATTGCCGAGAAAGCGATCCAGTTGATCGAAGAGCCTCAACTCAAGCCCTATATTGACTTGCCGCACATGGCCAATCTTGTGGGCGAGATGATTAAAAATTCTCTCGATTCGTTTATCGATAACAAGCTGGAGATGGCTGAAAGAGTTCGCCAGGATGAACAAGTAGTCGATGATTTAAACGAACAAATATTTCGAGAACTGTTGACTTTCATGATGGAAGATTCCAAGACAATCCACAGAGCTCTTATGATTATGCAAGTGTCAAAGAATCTGGAACGTATTGCCGATCATGCCAAAGGCATTGCGGACATGGTCATTTATATGGTAACCGGTGAATGCGTGCGGCATCTGACCTGTAACTTGGATGAAAAAAAGGAGTAGGCATGAAACGCAATCTTTTTTTAAAAATATTATTCAGCTATCTGGTTATTGTTTCCTTGTCTTTTTTTGTTCTCGATCTACTAATTAAGGATGAGATCAAAAAAGTCATGACCAGCAAGATTGAGGCTGAACTATTAACCTATGCTGAACTAATTAATTTGAATTCGGCTCAGAAAATTTCTGAACAGTTCAGGCAAATTGCTCGGATAACCGGTTCTCGGGTGACGTTGGTGGACGCGCAAGGCAAGGTGCTTGCTGACTCGGAAAAAGATGTTGCTACGATGGAGGACCATTTTAACCGCCCGGAATTGCAGGAAGCCCGGTTGCGGGGCAATGGCAAATCCATCCGCTTCAGTCAGTCCATTGGGGTGGATATGCTCTATGTGGCTATACCCATAAAGTCAAAAGCGCAGATTACCGGTTATATCCGGTTGGCGCGTCCTCTTATTGATGTTCAAAACGCTATTGAAAAAGTCTACCAATCTATATTTCTGGCAATGATGATTGTTGCGGTCATCGCCCTTATCATTGCACTGATCTTTTCTTACCGCTTGGCTGCGCCGATCAGGGCTATAGAAAAATTCACCGAAAGATTACGGCAGGGAAAGCCGACCGGGACAATTATTTTATATACATCGGACGAAACGAAAAAATTGGCGGATAATATCAACTATCTTGTCGATGAACTAAAAAGCAAAATCAGGTTGGCCAATGAAGAAAAAAGTAAGCTTATGACCGCTTTCACCAGTATAAACGAAGGTGTCTTAATTCTCGATGCGGTCGATAAAATTGAATTTGTTAGTCTGGCTCTCAGCAATATGTTGGCGGCGCAATACGGAGATATAAACGGAAAGACATTGATGGAGGCCTTCCGTAATATAGAATTGGAAAAGATTTTTCATCAGTTCAAAGAATCTCACCAAACTGTTTCCCGGGAAATTACTCTGGGAAGTGTCGAACCTGTTATTTTAAAAGTAAGCATCTCTGCCGTTCAGGATCATCCCGAAGAAGAAAAAACAATGATTGTCTTTCACGATGTAACGCGGCTAAAGAAACTCGAAAAGATTCGAATAGATTTTGTGGCCAATGTCACGCACGAGATCAGAACGCCGCTTACGGCAATTATCGGATATCTGGAAACAATCAAGGATGGCGCAATAAACAATATCGATGAAACAAAAAGATTTATTGAAATTATTTTAAAACAGGCTCAACGTCTCAACCGCTTGGTCGAAGACTTGATGACGATATCGAAAATCGAGTTAAATGAAACAAGATTTAACTTTGAAAATGTGTTTTTAAGTGACGCTGTGACCAATGTAATTTCTATAGTCGAAAAGAAAGCAACATCAAAGAAAATAACCATGGAAAACGATATGCCTGAAAAACTGCGGTCGGTAAGAGCGGACAGAGACAAACTAACCCAAATATTGGTAAATGTTTTAGATAATGCAGTGAAATTCACGCCGGAGTCGGGCAAGATCATCATTGCGGCAGATGAAACTGATGCTTATTCCGTGATATCGATAACGGATACCGGGATTGGTGTTCCTGGAGACGAAATACAAAGATTGGGAGAGCGCTTCTATCGCGTGGATAAAACCCGTTCCCGGGATCTAGGCGGAACAGGTCTGGGATTGTCGATAGTGAAACATTTGATGATTGCTCATGGCGGCAGAATGGAAATCGAAAGCCAGTTAGGCCGGGGCACGAAAGTTTCTTTATTTTTCCCTGTCGTAAAGGTATAACTACTCAGTAGAGAAAATTCTTTAAAACAAACAGTATCTCCCAAAGTGAAGAGGTTCAGCAATGGAAAGTGCAATAGCAAAAGCAATTCAGCTCAAATACCAGCCGGTGGCCTTGCTCTGGTCAAATGAAAAGCCGCAGGGAGCGATGCAGTTTCAGGAGGGCAAATGGGGCTGTGTTATGTGGCTTGCCGCTCATGCCGCAAAGGGAAAAACAGCTGTCGCCGATATAAAAACATTCGGCTGTTTCGGTGGCGGGGTCGGCCTGGGTTTCGGCAATCAGTATAAAAATTTCCCCGGCGGCGAAGAGGGTTTCTGTCATTTCCTATCAGCGGGAAATGCTGCGCGAGAAGGCGGCCAGGAGTTGGCTGAGAAGATCAAACCATTTATGCGTGGTGAAGCTTACGATAATTTTTTGCACGGGGAGCGCTACGTTAAAACGCCGGCGCTGGTCAAAAAATTTGTGGAAAACCTGCCGTTGACGAAAATTCCTAAACAATATGTTGCTTTTCAACCGTTGGATGCTGTTGATACAAAGAAGGAAAAACCGCAGGCGATTATTTTCTTTGTTAATCCCGATCAGCTTTCCGCATTAGTCGTTCTGGCTAATTATGGACGCGAGGATAATGAGAATGTTATCATTCCTTATGCCGCCGGATGTCAGACCATCGGTATTTATCCTTACCGGGAAGCAAAATTAAAAAAGCCCCGCGCTGTTCTCGGGCTTACCGATCTTTCCGCCCGCGTCTACATCCGCAAACAATTAGGCGATCCTAATCTCATGACCTTTTCTGCACCCTTTGCGCTTTTTGAAGAGATGGAACAAAACGTTCCTGGCTCCTTTTTAGAGCGGCATACCTGGCAGAGTCTGCTTTCTGAAAAACGTTAGCACTGTCATTGCGATGATCCTCCAAAAGCGAAGAAGAAGCGATCCCGCAACTATATCACTTCAAACGAATGTGAAAAATCTATAAATGGTTACAGAAGGGAGTGAGGACAGTTATTTATGCTCAGTTATCAGCTAACTCGTTCGGCATAATACAGCTGGCATGGAGTCCCGGAATCTCCCGACTTTTAATTTCAAACAAGTATGAAAAGGGGAAGATAAAAGATGAAAATTCCAACTATGCACGACGTCTTCAACCTGGCCATCAAGATTATCGTCATCATACTAACAGTGTTTATCATTGCCGTGCTTGTTGTTGGCCTTTTTCAGACGATTTGGGAGATTAAGGAATTTTTATTTACAAAGTCAATCGGTCAATCATTCAACGTCATTGTTGTAAATATATTAACTTTTCTCGTCATCATCGAATTGTTCAGGAGCTTTGTCGTCTATTTTGAAATGCACCGGTTTCGCCTGAACACGATGATTGATCCGGCCATAGTCTTTGTCATCCGTGAATTGATCGTCAAGCTCTACGGCGAACAAAACATGTCCTGGGAAACAATTACCTCTTTTGGATTCCTTCTATTGTGCCTCGGAATCATCCGCAGCCTTGCTGTCAAATATAGTCCCAGTGATGAAATGGGGGAATGCAAACCACCTTTGCAGACTTAATAATACAGGAATGAATAAGATGCGTAGCACATCCCACCTCACCCCGTCTTAGCCTAGCTCTTTTATT
>JBEKMF010000146.1:0-6953 GCA_050008655.1 Smithellaceae bacterium | reverse complement strand
GTGATGGTCCCAGTTTAAGGTTGGTCACTACACTGCCACAACGCATGGCCAGCCCTCTGGAGGTGATAAAGCCGTCGTTGAGGCTGAAGGTGCCTAGACCGGCAGCATAAGCGATATGTCGTTGTGACCATTTGGAAGCAAAACCGCCCGGCACGAGTAAAATTTCAAAGAAGGGTGATGACTCCGGGGCAATGGCCGAAAAGCCCATGCCCTCCAGCAATAATACCAGATACTTGGAAAGCTCTGTGATGAAATCCTGCCCCTGCCAACGGCTATGATTCCAGCGCAGAGAAGGCCCTTCTTTTTCCCGCGCATTGCTCAACCGTGTTTTGCTGTGGATAGGTAAAATAAAGGAAATGACGCTGACGCTCCCGAGTTCAGCAGTTTCATGCTTCAACGTCTCTGTGTGATGGAGCGAGAGTATTTCCCGCGGGCGGAGATGTTTTTCGTGAACAATCTTCTTGAACTCGGCAAACAACGGGTCGTCTCCATCGGCAAAGCCAATCAGCGGCTTGTCAAAAATAGGTTGGTCGTGGAAAGATGTAAGACGGTTCGCCGGACTGGTCCGAACAAAATTTTTAATGGCCTTCTCGATGAAAAGCTTTGGGTCGGAATCAAAACGTCTCTTTGTTCGTTTATCAACTGTAAAAGTAGTCATTAGTGCGGTCCCACCTTTAGTGTCCTAGAAATTCCAGACATGGGAGTGATGGGTCGGTTGTTCCTCTCGGTAATTAGGTCGCTCTTTACTCCCGCAGGTTGGATAAGAATTCCCCTTTTCGTGGAGGATGTATAAGATAAGCAGCTTTGTGTGTCAATGAAATTTATAACAAACATGCAGATTCAAAGATTACCGATTGAGATGTTGCATCAAGAATGGAAATTAAAAAAACAACGTTACAGGAAGAAGTGCTTGCTGACTACACTTACAACTGTTCAGTGGTGGGCAGCTATCAGAATCGAGGATTACTGATTGAAAGATAATAGCGGCTCGCTTCAATTGTGTGGAAATGCATCGGCTGGGAGCGATTGTTTGCCGGCAGTTTTGAGATGAATATTTATGGAATTAAACCCCCACAAATTATCGAAAGCAAGCCAGTGTAACGGTTATATTAGCTCACTGAAGAGGGTAACACTTATTGGCGCCTCTCAAAGAGTGTTTAAGTGAAAAATAAATGTTGACTAACAAATATAATTTTATTAACGTTTCTCATATCATAAATGTTTTTCTTAAAAAAAGACAATCTATGAATCTTGTCACATCGCATCTAAAATAATAACCGTGGTGAGCGTTGTCTGCGCTATCAGCTTGGCTGGTAATTCACCGATTATATATTCCAAATAATTCTAGGAGGTGACTATGAAAAAAGCATTGAGTGTTACTGCATTATTGGTGGTGATTATGTTTTCGCTTTCTGCCTGTGGAACCGGCGGTACAGCTCCTGGTATAGGCTCGGGAGGAAACAAAATAATGTTTTTTTCCAGTAATTGGGGGGATAAATCGATCAAGATAACAGATGATATCAATAGCCTTGCTGACGGAGCGACTGCCACCCCTCGTGATATTATCGGTTCCAATGTGCCCTTGCAAGATCCGGATATAGGTTCAATTGCGGTGGACAGATCGCGTCATCTGATTTACGTTAGTGATTTTGATACCGGGGATATTTATGTATGGAACAATGCCAAGACTGTAACCGGCAACATTGCACCTGACAGAACTATACACATTACCACACAGAGTTCAACGGTAATGTTCGGCGTTGCCATTGACTCTGCCAGGAATCGTCTCTACGTTTCAGGATATACTGGTTCTGTCCGATGTGTCTTCATCCTCAACCATGCCAGCACCAAAAACGGGACAGTCACAGCGGATGTAGTACTGCCGGCGACTTCTTCAGAGGCTTTATTTATCGATCATAAAAATGACCGCCTCTATGTGACGAATAACAGTCTTCCGGGGGTGGATGTCTATGACAATGCCAGCACGCTGACCAACAGCTCCACTCCAAACAGAACCATCACAATAGCGCAGGCACTTATTCTTCCCTATACTATCTGGGTAGACGCCCACACAGACAAATTGTATTATGGCAGCCGGAATGCATCGACCGGCGGATATAATCTCTTCATCTTCGACAATGCCAGCACGCTTAGTGGCACGAAAGATCCGGATACGGATAGCACCGCCAGAATCGCCTTAGGTAGTCTCATAAATGCCATGGTGGACAATCATGACCATCTCTATATGTGGTCAGATTCCGCAACTAGCGTAGTAATCTATAANCGCCAGCACACTATCGGGACCTGTAAGCACGCCACCCGATAAAACGATTAATGGTGTTGTGCATTTTGGATATGGAATGGATTATCTGAGCTATTAAACTGGATATATCGGAGATACATGGTGATTATTTTATATCCGTTTATTCTTTGAAAATTCTGGAGTAAAGTAGAGCAAAAAATGCTTCCCTGCGGTTTTTTTACCTGAAAAATCTTCCCTCCCTCAGGGAAGGGAAGAAGAGGGAATATAAAATGCAGATTACCGCCGGAGTTCATCCCGGATGGTCACGCGCCGTAAATGATGCAATAATAGTCAGTGACGCAAGAATAATGCACTGTCTTTCCCTGCATACGCGAGACGCCAGTTAGGATCATTTGCAAGCAGGGAGCAGATTTTTGATTCCGATTTCACCAAGACCATGTGATGGGGATATTTGTTTAAAAAATCCCTCCAGTTATCCCGCGCGAAAAAGAAATCGAAATATTCTTTGCATACTTCATCCCGATATACCGTTTCATACCGCCCGTCCATACCGACCTTGCTATCGGGATATAATGTCCACAGCAGATATTCGCCCCAGTCAAAATTGGGCAAAATATTCCCTTTCAAATGGGTTTTTTTAATGATCTCGACGGCCCCGACAGGGTAATATGCGGAAGATGTTCTGAGTTCTAATGGAGTTCCGGAAACGAATCGGAAAAATGAGGATCCGACGGCGTAGCATACGATCAAGATGATCACTGTCAGGCCGATCACCCGGAAGCGTGAATACCGTTTTACGATTTCCGGGGCGCTGGTTAAGGACTCCCAGAATTCCGTCAGCACAACTGGTAAAAAAGCCCCGAGTGCCAGTGCGAAAAATACAATGTGACGAATATGCAAAAAACCCATGATGGCGGTTACGGAAAGAACCATCATGGTTGTTATATCGCGTTTTGGATACCAAAGCATGAGCGGGACTGTTACGAGACAGACGATGACGAATAATACGCCATAGCCTCTGTATTCACCAAGGAGTATGGCTGCAAAAACATTATTCCACTCCACGATTTCCGGCCTGGGCATAGTGACAGCCTGAACCATGTATTGCCAGTATTCATAGCCATAAGGGTTAATGAATGTAATCAGCGTCGCGATGATAAGAATTGCTGCATAAGGCAGGTATTTGCGCCCGGCGAAAGCTTCCCCGAGAGTATAAATGCCGATCATTCCCAGACCGACAACGAACCCGCCATGTAGATTGCACCAGACCAGTTCAATGGGAACCAGCCACCACAAATATTTGCAATTCTTATGTATCTTGGAGCTATCAAGAAGATACAGGCTGAGTGTGAAGAAGAAAAAGGTAAAAATCTGTGCCCGCACGGGCGAATAACCGAATCGGACAACATTGCTAACCAACATCAGCGCGAGAAATGCAAATATTGGTCTCGCCTGTCGTTTGATTGCCGTTGCATAGACAAGACCGACAGTCATCATCCCCAGCGTAAACTTCAGCATCTGCAACCCACCCGCACCGAAGATTTTATAGATAGGGAAATATATTACACCTGTCAGCCATTCATGATAAATCCAGATGGTCTTTGTCGGGGTATAGGAAAAAACATCATGGTAGGGAAAGGATCCCTGCTCCCAGAATAGACGACCAAACGAGAGATACCCCCACAGATCCGGGTCAGCCATGTCGTTTGAAAAAATCCCCAGAAAAAGGGTGACAATGCCCAGGTAAATGGTTAACGAGCTTAATTTGTAATGTTCTTCCGGTCTCATACTTCACTGACTTCGACGATGATCGGCAGAGGTATTGGTTAATGTCCCTTTATCTTGTTATTTCCAAGGAATGAGGTGTAAATGGCTGATTCTCTTAAGGTCTTTAATCTCCTGTCCAATTTCAAATATTTGAACACAGCAAACCCGTGTTTCAGCAATAGGTCCAGATAGTTTTTGTATTCCTCAAATTTATTCTGCCGGGCAAACAAGCCTGCCATTTGATCATAGATCATTCCTTTGTCCACCGACGCCATCTTCCGTAGCGCTTCGCACTCGGAACATGGCTTGATCAGACAATTTGCTGATTTCCAGAAGAAATGTTGCGTCTACCTGAAGACTTGAGAAATCAACAGTACAGGGAGTAATGTTCTCATTTATCAGGAACACACTTTTTCCTATTCGTTTAAATGATGATGCATAAAAGGACATAAAATCTGTTTAAAGAAGATTGATTTCCATAGCGCGGACAGGGCAGGCGGAAACGCAAAGCTCGCAACCGTTGCATTTTTCAGGATCGAACAATACTTTTTGAGTTTGCTTTTCGAACGATAAAGCTCCCGTAGAGCAAAAGGCGGTGCATGCCCCGCAATGAACACACTTGTCAATGTTTTGACTGACACTTTTGGATAGAGGTTCGACTTTAAGCCCCATATCTTTTAAAAAACGAATACCGAGATCAAAATCTTCTTTGGAACCGCTTAACTCCAGGACGATAACACCCTCGCGGCGGGGGAATATCCTTGCTTTAAGAATATTAAAGACAAGGTTGTATTGTTTAACAAGCTGATAAATTACCGGCTGTTGAACAATATCAGGTGTATATCGAATAACAATCTTCTTTGAATACATAGTGCTATTGTAAAATCAAAATTTGTGATGAAATGTTAATTTATAGGGTAAGTATTGTCAAGGCAATAGTTGAAAATTCACATAAATATTACGTCTTATTATACGTCAGAAAATTACACGTGCGTAAGATTGCATTTCTTTTAATTATGAAATTTCTTGCTTAATAATCTGACTGCAAAAGATTTTTCCAATCCAGAAGAGGGAATGTTTTGTGAAGAGAATGGTCATCATCGACAAAATGATGATCCAATTGCCGGAATACTTTTACGGCGATATTTTTTACGACAAACGGATCGACAATGTTGTCGTTGATTCCATGATAAACGATGACCGGAAGCTGAAGCATTTTGTCAGGCTTAGGGATAAATTCGGGAAGATTCAACGCCGGAGCAAGTAGAATCAATTTTTTTACTCGGATTTCGTTTTCCATCGCATATTGGACAGCCATTAATCCTCCGTAGCTGGATCCCACTATTATCAGGTTTGTTTTTCCGGCGAGCACTGAGGAAAGTTTAAGCATCCGTGCAGCAAAATTTCCGGTATAATTTTTGATAAGTATCTGTGGAAAATTTCGACGGAAAAAATGTCCCTTAGTGCCTTGCGCCGTACTTTCCAAACCGTGAATAAACACTGGTGTATTTTCCACTTTTCCCCCATTCAGGTTCAGGACTTGCCTTGAAATTTAAAGCTCTGCGTAAATTAAATTCTGTTTTGCATAATTTTGCGTTGCCTGGATTATGACAGTATGTTAGGACTGCCGCAAGAGGAGATTTGATTATGGCTTTAGTTTTACCGTTTAAGGCGATTAGGCCGCAGCGTCAATATGCGGCTCAGGTAGCTGCTCTACCCTACGATGTCATGACCAGAGAAGAAGCTCAAAAGGCAGTTGCCGGCAATGATTTGAGTTTTATGCATGTGGAAAAATCGGAAATTGATGTGCCCGAAGGCACCCGAAGCGATGATGAACTTATTTATCGTACCGCAAGAAAAAACTTTGACCGGCTGAGAGAGAAGAAGATACTTCTCAAGGAAAAATCACCTTGCTTCTATATCTATCGTCAACAAATGGGCGCGCAGGTGCAAACTGGAATCGTCGGCGTAATGAGTGCTCTCGAATATGATGAAGGCAAGATCAAGAAGCATGAATTAACGAGAAAGGATAAAGAAGAAGACCGCATTCGTCATGTGGGCACAGTCAATGCGCATACCGGTCCTGTTTTTATCAGTTATATGGCACGTCCCCGGATAAACACCATCGTGAAAAAGATAGTTGCCGGGGAACCAGAATATGATTTTACAGCTGAGGATGGAATTATCCACACAGCCTGGGTTGTAGCCGATGCCGGACAGATTGAACAAATCAAAAAAGAATTTCTGCAGGTAGATGCTCTATACATTGCCGACGGACATCATCGCGCCGCCGCCGCCGCCACGGTAGCCGGTCAAAGACGAAAACTGGATAATATCGCCGGTTCAACTAGGGAATCTGATATGGTGCTGGCGGTGCTCTTTCCCCATGATCAATTAAAGGTGATGGATTATAACCGAGCCGTCAAAGACTTAAATGGATTAACGCCGGAAAAATATCTGGAGAAGATTACTGTCAGCTTTAAAGTCAATAAGAACTATGCCGCAAAATCGCCGCAAAAACTGCATGATTTCGGCATGTATCTGGGTGGGCGCTGGTATAAGCTTACCATTAAAGATGGAAAGTATGATGTAAAAGATCCGGTAGCGAGTCTTGATGCGGCAATACTGCAGGATCATCTGTTGGCGCCGATTTTAGGGATTTCCGATCCCCGAACGAATGACCGCATTAAATTCGTCGGAGGCATTCGAGGCATGGCGGAACTGGAAAAGCTGGTGGACAAAGACGACTTTGCCGTGGCTTTTTCCCTTCATCCGACAACAATGGAGCAAATCATGCAAGTGGCTGATGCCGGAGCAATTATGCCGCCCAAGTCCACCTGGTTTGAACCGAAACTGCGCAGCGGTATGTTTGTCCATGACCTTGGCTGAATAAAACAGAACCAAAATCATGTCAGAAGAAACT
>JBEKMF010000145.1:0-4706 GCA_050008655.1 Smithellaceae bacterium | reverse complement strand
TCGATGAGACCAAAGATGATGTGGATGAAGTAAATAACGTGCTCGCTTATTTATATAGCAGAAAAATGATCAAGCCCGAAGAGCGTAAAGACCAGGTTTGGATAGAAGTAAAAGGAAGGGGCCGGGTGAAATTGAAACCTTTCGCCGGATTGATTCACAATTATTTGGAAGCATACTGGGTGGTCATTAGAAGTTGCTCATATTTAAAGAAAAGTCCATGGGAAGAAAAGGATTGGCTGAAAAAAATAAGATCTCTTGGAGATAGGCTCTATCGTAAGGGTGAAGTTTTACGTTCGGAGGCTCTCTCTCAATCAAACTATATCAATGTCATTAGATTTCTGGAAGAAGCGGAACTTATAACCAAAATATTAAAAGAGGAAAAAGGCGGTAGGAAAGAAATTTCTTATGCTCTAACCGAAAACATGGCGGAAATGGAAGTACTGCGCCGCCGCCTCTTCAAACTGCTGTAAAAAAGTTTTCTTTGATAGAGTTTAAATTTAACGGGCTGACCTTTTGTCGAAGGCCAGCCCGTTTTAGTTAATAGAAGTTATTGTTGAAACTCCGATTCTAATGAACCTCAGATATTATCCCGTTACGGGATGTCGTGTCTTTGAAAATAGCCTTCGGCTCCTTAATAGGGGTGCTCCACAAGCGCGGTGAAGTAATATCTGTAAGTTGAATTATCCCGCGTGCGCAGCTGAGCGGGGCAATATTAATGAGACCCAAGTTTCAGAAACAGAGTGCACTGAAGCTTGTAGGTTGAATTATCCCGCGAAGCGGAGGGTTCATACCTGTGATTTTTTCTTACTTGCTTTCTGTTTAATGCTGTAAAATGCCGCTTTGCCGCGGTAATTTGCCGCATCACCCAATTCTTCTTCAATACGGATCAGTTGATTGTATTTGGCCAGTCGCTCCGATCGCGAAAGCGAGCCGCTTTTAATCTGGCCGCAGTTGGTGGCAACAGTAACGTCCGCCATGAAGGTATCCTCCGTTTCGCCCGAGCGGTGAGAAACAACGCAGGTATAGCCGGCTTCTTTGGCGCGTCCCATCGTTTCCAATGTTTCTGTCAGTGTTCCAATCTGATTTAATTTGATGAGAATGGAATTGGCCACACCCAGGGAAATGCCTTTTTCGAGGCGCTTTATGTTAGTTACGAAAATATCGTCGCCGACAATCTGAATCTTGTCGCCCAGTTCATCGGTTAACAGCTTCCAACCGGCCCAGTCATCTTCCGCCAGTCCGTCTTCCAGAGAGATAATCGGATATTTCTGGACAAGATCCGCGTAAAACTTAACCATTTCTTCGGCTGATTTTTGCGGTTTCTTTTCTGCGGACAAAATATATTTGCCTTTGGAAAAAAAGGAACTGGCTGCCGAATCCAGGGCGATCATGATGTCTTGTCCCGGACGGTAACTGGCTTTTTCGATAGCAGTCATAATGAGGGAAAGCGCTTCTTCGTTGGATTGCAAATTAGGCGCGAATCCACCTTCATCGCCTACGGATGTATTATAACCTTTGCCCTTGAGCACTGCTTTTAGAGAGTGAAAAACTTCCGAGTTCATTCTGATACCTTCTTTAAAATTGGGCGCGCCCACGGGCATAATCATGAACTCCTGAATGTCCACATTGTTGTCGGCGTGCTGTCCGCCGTTTAAAATATTGGACTGCGGCACCGGCAGGTCTTTGGCGTTGACTCCGCCTAAATATCTGTAAAGGGGGAGTCCCGATATTTCCGCCGCCGCTTTGGCCGAGGCCATGGAGACGGCAAGAATCGCGTTGGCGCCGAGTTTGCCTTTATTCGCTGTGCCGTCGAGCTCAATCATGGCGAGATCAATATCGCGTTGACGGCGACAATCCATGCCGATTATTTCCGGGCCGATTTTATGAATAATATTTTTTACGGCTTTTTCCACACCCAGGCCCTGATACCTTTTTTTGTTGCCGTCGCGCAGCTCCAGCATTTCATGTTCGCCGGTGGAAGCGCCGGACGGCACGGCCGCTCTTCCCATAACACCTGATATTGTTGTTACTTCGGCCTCTACGGTTGGTTTTCCGCGGGAGTCAAGAATTTCTCTGGCGTGTATGTTGATAATTTTCGGCATAAATACTCCTTTTTTTTTGCCTCTATAGCAAAGCGTGCGCGGTATTTCAAGCCGATAATTGAAGTATCTTGATTATCACCGGAAACTCGGATAAATACAGAACTGAATAATACCGTTGCCAAAACAATAATTGGGTTCCATAGATGGATAACACTAAAAAAGATAAAAACACGAAACTTTTTCTCCACTTAAAAAAATGGATGGAAAAGGCCATTGCGGATTTTAAGATGATTGAAGAAGGGGACAGGCTGCTGGTCGGCGTATCCGGAGGGGCGGACAGTTTTGCGCTCTTGGATTTACTGGATTCACCGATGATATTCACTCCGAGGTTTTCCCTCCTTGCCGTCAATATTGATATGGGCTTCGATATTTCGTACAGCGGCTACAAAGCACTGGAAAAATATTTACAGGAAAATAATTATCGTTACGTCATGGAAAAGACGGATATTGGCAATCTGGCACATAGTGATTATAATAGGAAAAATCCTTGTTTTTTATGTTCGCGGCTGCGCCGGAGACGAATTTTTGAAATTGCCGCCGCCGCAGGCTGCAATAAAATTGCTTTTGCTCATCACCGCGATGACATCATCGAAACATTGCTGATTAACATGTTCTATGGCCGGGAAATCAGCACAATGGTGCCTAATCAGAAGATTTTCGGCGGTAAACTGCATATTATCCGGCCGCTGGCGTATTTACGGGAAGAACTCATTAAAAAATATCAGCGGGAGAGATTTTTTCCGATCGTGGAAAATAGTTGTCCGACCAGTAAAAAATCAAGAAGGATGTATGTGAAGAACCTTTTGCATGAGCTGGCCAAGGAAAATAAAGATATTCGGGATAATATTTTTAAGGCCATGAGCCACGTAAAACCGGATTATTTGCTGTCTTTATCAAAAAATAAATAGCAATATTCATATTTTAATGTAAAAATTAACCATGGCTAAAGAAAATACAGCACAAAAACTGATTGCCTCCAATAAGACGGCGCGCCGCGACTATGATATAACGAATACTTACGAAGCCGGAATAGTCCTGACGGGTACGGAAGTTAAGGCATTGCGTGCCGGCAAGGCGAACTTGAAAGACAGTTACGCTCTGGTCAATAACGAAGAAGTATTCCTGCGGGAATTGCATATCAGTCATTACGATCACGGTAACCGCTATAACCATGACCCCCTGCGGGTGCGCAAACTCCTGCTACATAAAAGGGAAATCAAGAGGCTCTACGGCAAATCGCGGGAGAAAGGTTTATCGTTGATTCCGCTGAAGCTTTATTTCAAAAACGGCAAGGTTAAGGTAGAAATCGGCATCGGCAAGGGGAAGAAATTGTACGACCGCCGTCGTGATATCAAGACGCGGGAAGAGCGCCGCGACATTGCCCGCGACTTCAAATCAAAGCTGATCAAAGTTTGATATTAAATAAATAATCTGATGTAAGGATTACTAAAAAGACAAACGAGGGCCTGATGATGAAATGCAGGAAGATAAAAAAAGTCATCAAAAGCAAACCAACCCTGGAAGGAGCGGGCGTTCATTTGAAGCGGGCTTTCGGCTTCAGTGAAGTTCCTATGTTGGATCCGTTTTTGTTGCTGGACGATTTTCGATCCGGCACCCCCGCCCATTACCTTAAAGGCTTCCCCTGGCATCCGCACCGGGGAATCGAGACAATCACTTATATGCTGGGAGGGAACGTCGAACACGGAGATAGCATGGGCAATAAAGGTGTAATCGGCCCCGGAGATGTGCAATGGATGACGGCCGGAAGCGGTATTATCCATCAGGAAATGCCCAAAGGGGATAAGACAGGTTATATGGGAGGATTTCAACTTTGGGCTAATCTTCCGGCTTCGCACAAGATGATGCAACCGCGGTATCGTGACGTAAAAGTGAACCAAATCCCGGAAATTTCTGCAAAAGGCGGCGTGAAAATCAAAATTATTTGCGGCGAAATTGAGGGAACAAAGGGACCAGTGCATGATATCGTTACTGACCCTTTTTATGGCGATGTTACGATTCCGGCCAAAACGGAATTTACTCATTCAACAAAACCGGCGCACACGGTTTTTGCCTATATTATCGAAGGCAAAGCCAATTTTTGTGAGGAAAATAATCCGTTTGACTATTCAGTCGAAGGAGTGAACTATTTCGACATCCATCGAGAAGCATATTTAACAAATGGAAATCTTGTTTTATTCGATGATGGAGAAAGGGTGGTTGTGTCTACAAAAGACGAACCTGTTCGTTTTCTTTTAATATCCGGTAAACCCATCGGTGAACCGGTCGCCTGGTATGGCCCTATTGTCATGAATACTCAGGAAGAATTGCAGATTGCCTTCGAAGAATACGATAACGGTACGTTCATAAAACATGGCTGATCAGATCTTCCGCATGAAGGCTGAATCCTCATTCCAGTCAAACTTTAGAGTAGGATCATTTAAAGCAATTGTTGATTTTGTTTCCTTTGACAAATCAGTGATAAATTAATATATTACAATCAAATAAATATTGGGGGCGTCACGGTTTCGACGGGGACATTTGAAGTTGTAGATGCGTACCGAGGTTCCTACAGGCCTCGTTAAACAGGTAGGAAACATATAATCG
>JBEKMF010000144.1:0-4740 GCA_050008655.1 Smithellaceae bacterium | reverse complement strand
ATTAGGATTCGCGGCTTTGTAATCCTCTATTGTTTTTAAAGACTTTCTCAATGCTACAGCCATTTTTTACTCCTTCAAACAAACATACTTACGTAAAGTTACGAGGTCTATATCCGCTTTCCTGGGTATCTTCAAGGAATATTTCCCTTGTTCACAATATGATGATTATTTTTAGAGAATCAAGTCTTTACCAAAAATAAATCTCGCTGCAGGCAGCAAGGAAATTTTTTTTCTTATCCCACGACGCTACGCGTACGGGATCAATTCAGCTTGTAAGTTTCAGCGGCAGTGACCTTTAAGTTATGCACTCTGTTTCTGAAATTCGAGTCTCATTAACCACGGGTATCTCTTATACCCTCCGCCTGTGGCGGGATCAATTCCACTAACGCTTCAAATCCCGCGTCGCTGCGTTCCTGGGATAGTTCGTCCTGCAAATTTCAGTGCGCTACGCTTCTAAAATTTGGGACTCACTACTTCGCTTCTCTCGTTTTCAGCGAGTGTCATTGAAAAAATACAAAAGTCATTACAATGAATAAGACAACTAAAATAGGGAGGGAATATTTAAACATATAGCCAAAAAAGCTGGGCATTTTTACACCCGCTTCTTCGGCGATAGCTTTAACCATAAAATTGGGCGCATTGCCGATATAGGTATTTGCCCCCATAAAGACCGCTCCGGCTGATACTGCCGCGAGATAGGGAATTTTTTCCGCAATCAGCCGGGCAACGGCCTGAGCTTCCGGCATGCCGGGATAGAATTTACCTAGCACGCTGTTGAAGAAGGTTAGGTAAGTCGGAGCATTATCCAGAAAACTGGAAAGAGCTCCCGCAGCCCAGAAATAGTGTACCGGTGTGTTCATTGATTTTATTAACCAGGCCAACGCTCCATTTTCGCCTGCTCTCAGAATAGCCAGCGCCGGAATAATAGTTATAAAGATGCCCGCAAAGAGATAAGCCACTTCCAATATGGGAGTCCAGCCAAACTCATTGCCTTGACGTATTTCTTTTTTGGTAAAAAATAGGGAACAAAATCCCATAATAATTAAAACGGCATCCTTGATTAAATTTTCTATGGATTGATGAATGCCGAAAATGTTGACTTCGCCCAATTTGACGGTTCCACTAAACAAGACGGCAGCAACGATTCCCGAAAGGAATATAAAATTTTGAGATCCCTGAATTCTTAGAGTTTCGGACTTCAAACTCTGGAGTGCGGATTTATCCTCTTTTTTATAGTAGTACGAATCCAGAACGAAATATAGCATCAGCAAAATAACAGAGGCAAACGCCATTTGCGGCAGAATGTTAAAGGTCCAAAAAAATGGTACTCCATGCAAGAAGCCGAGAAACAAGGGCGGATCGCCCAGCGATGTCAGCGAGCCGCCAATATTACTGACCAGAAAAATAAAAAAAACTATCGTGTGGACCTTATGCACACGCCAGGTATTTGATCGCAAAATCGGTCGAATCAATAACATGGAGGCTCCGGTAGTCCCAATGATGGAAGCCAGTATTGTGCCGATCAGCAGGATAACGGCGTTAACAGCAGGTGTTCCTTTCAAAGTGCCTTGGACATAAATGCCGCCCGAAACGGTAAATAAAGCCCATAACATCAGAATGAAGGGGATATAGTCGATGATGATAATATGAGCTATTTCATAAACGGCGATTTCACGGAAAAGATACAAAAAAGGCACGGCGAAGACCAACGCCCAGAAAGCGGAAACTTTGGGAAAATGATGATCCCAGAAATGCGGGACAAACAGCGGCATCAATGCGATAGAGAGCAAAATACCGGCAAACGGAAGAATAGACCACAATGGAAGAAGGATACCAATATTATCATTGTTTATATTTGCATTTCCGGTATAGGCAAAACCTACTGCGGGAATAATAAACAATATAATAATTACCAATAGAATATGACTAAATCGTTTCAAGGCAACCAGATAATTTATACTTTCTTTTTTAACAAAATAACCTGTTCGAATAATAACATTTATGGTTAATTTTTTCATTAACTTTTGCGCAAATTAAAAATTCTCCAAGGCTAAAAAAAAATTTTATATTCCAAGTATATTGTATAAACGACTCCAATAATTATTAAAAATTTATATATAACATTTAATATATAAGCAAACTTTTTGTAACAAATTCTATTTTATAGAATAATCAAATGGCAACTTACACATTAATTCCGATTTCTAATATTTATTGACATATACTATCTTATGTAACTATACTTTTTATAAATTAAAGAAAAATATAAATAAAAATGGATTTAAGCGTTTTTTATCATTCTGAAATATTTAAGTTAATAGTGATTCCCTTATTAATTTTTCTGGCTCGTATCTGCGATGTTACGTTGGATACAGCTCGGATTATTTATGTGTCCAGGGGCATGAAGCTTTTAGCTCCTCTTATTGGATTCTTCGAAGTTCTTATCTGGCTTTTATCCATCACACAAATAATGCATAACCTGACCAATGTTGTTTATTACATTGCCTATGCCGGCGGTTTTGCCATGGGAAACTTTATCGGTATTTACATTGAAGAGAGAATGGCTATCGGCACCGTAGTTATTCGTATTATCACCCAAAAGGACGCTGCGGAACTCGTAGAATTTCTCAAAGGCGATGGCTACGGAGTAACTTATATAGACGCGCAGGGAACTCTCGGACCGGTAAAAATTGTTTTTACCATTATTAAAAGAAGAGATGTCAGTCGGGTCATCGGTATTATCCGCAAATTTAATCCGCTGGCTTTTTTTACCATCGAAGATATTCGTTCTGTCCGTGAAGGAGTCTTTAGGAAAAAGCGTAAATTAAAAAAATCATTCATTTTTCAAACAAAAAAGAAACGTAAGCATCACGATTAATTCCTAAACGATGACTTAACTATTGTTGCCCCCGCGCGACTTGGAATTTCCTATTAATGCATCGGCAAAAGTACCGGCCGAAACAAGGAGTATTGAAGTTAATGCTGCGAACGGAAAAATATATGGATCGTTTTGAGAATCTAATTAAAATTTCCAAATGCGATATTCCCTTAATGAGGTCGATTTTCGGCGAGACCTATTTTAAATACCGGCATGCTCTTTCCCCGCCACCTTTGCCGCATGTATAATATTCAGCATCTTTAAAATTTCTGTCAGTTTGTTGTCCTCAATACGCGCAAGAGCAACTTGCAGTTGCTCTATCTCTTTTTTGGCTTCAATATTGGTTTTATAATCCTCGGCCGCCTGATACCGGTCACGTTCCGCCTGCCGGTTTTGGGCCATCATAATAACCGGTGCCGCATAGGCCGCCTGGACCGAGAAAAGCAGGTTCAGTAAAATGAAAGGATACGGGTCCCAGTGATAAATGTAGCCGATGATATTTAGAATTATCCAGATTATAATGAGGATTGTCTGAATAATGATGAAAGTCCACGATCCCATGCCGAGCGCCAGCTTGTCCGCCAGCACTTGGCCGGGGGTCATGGTTTCCCGGTGTTTCTTATGCCAAGTTTTAGGTTCACCTGAAGCTTTCATTTATACCTCCCTTTTGTCGTCGCAGATATAAATCTCTTTTTTAATTGCGGATTATATTGGCGTCGCTGTTGTTTGTCAAGACTGGATGGGCCACGATATAATCATTATCACTTAAAAATCAGATGTCATTTTTAAAACTACTTTGAACAGTATACCGATAAGAATGAATGCGCTATGAAACCCGAAGATGAGGATGTGGCTTATTATTTTTCGCTTAATATTTTCATTTAATCTGCTTGACAGGGTTTTTATTTTTGTTAAAGAGTAAGTATTATCACAAAAAAACCTTGAGGAGGATACATATGGGCTATAATAATATTATCGTGTCAACGAAGGATTTCATCAGCACCATCACACTAAACCGTCCGCCGACCAATTCTGTAAACCTCGGCATTCGCGAAGAATTGAACCAGGCTATCACTGAGCTGGAGAATAGCAAAGAAACCAGGGTTGTGATCATCACCGGCGCCGGAGAGAAAGGTTTTTGTGCCGGAATGGACGTAAGCGACATCGCCAACATTACGAAGGGGCCAAACGGCAACGATGTTTTAAACCGGATCGAGCGTTCCACTAAACCGTTCATTGCGGCTATAAACGGTTACGCTCTGGGCGGCGGATGCGAAATAGCCATGGTCTGCCATTTTCGCTTCATGACGGATAATCCCAAGGCACTTATCGGATGCCCGGAAGTAAATCTCGGCATCACACCCGGCTGGGGAGGCATACAACGTCTGCCGAGGATTTTGGGCAAATCCAAGGCATTGGATATGATTCTTTTCAGTAAAAGGCTTACAGCGCCGGAAGCACTGGCCATTGGGCTCGTGGACAAGGTTTTTCCTGCTGCTGATTTAATTAAAGAAACCACAGCTTATGCAGTAGCACTATCTAAGAGGGCACCCCTTGCCGTGAGCGCGACGCTGCAGGGAATGAGTGTAGGACTGGAAAAAGGCCTGGAAGAAGGTCTGCGCGTGGACAAGGAGTGGTCAAGCAAGTTGGGCAAGAGCAAGGATGCTACAGAAGGATTTACTGCATTTTTTGAAAAGCGCGAACCGGTATTCAAGGGGGAATAACGGCTGGCGGCTTTTGGAATAAACTGCACTGCTTTTATACCTCCGTTCTCTCCTGAAAAAGAGAGGACGGAGGTTGTGTGTGTTATTTTTATTTCCCTGATAAATTCCGAGCAACTTTTATTCACTTCAGAAAAAGAA
>JBEKMF010000143.1:0-4789 GCA_050008655.1 Smithellaceae bacterium | reverse complement strand
TAGCCTTCATCGAAGTCCATCGCTAATCCTTTCAGGGCGGCTAATGTTTGCCTCTGATCCGTCCTCTATACTTATACCACATATTAAGCTAGAGTTCTTCAGTATTTTGATTAATTACGATTGAAAGGTTGTCTGAATTTAGAAAATAAGAAAAACCACATTACAGGAGGTTATGCGTTACAGTATAGTTTCTTTAATCGGGACAACGCCGGATTACGGAACTTTTGTTAATATTTATTGTATGCCGCCGGGAATTTAAAAAAAGGGGAGGAAATTATACCTCCCCTTTGATCTTTTCAATGGCTACCGCTCCTATGGTTCAATCAAAAAAACGGGAGAAGTAACCTTGGCTGCTACCTTCGTCGTGTCTGCCGGATAATATTGAATAACCTGGAAATAGGCTTTGGTGGCTTTGGTCACAGCGGGAGCCGGAAAACTTCGCTCTAATTGACCAACACCAGTTGAATCAAATGGCAACCCTATAAGTGTCCATTTGCCCGAACCCACCTTGTAATAGACAGCGAAGGTGTAAGTGTTAAAGGGAGGAACATCAAAAACCACAGAACAAGAATTGCCGTAATGACACACCTCATTACCCTTGTCCGGGGATGTAATCCGTAAGGTAACGGGGTTAACACCATAATAAAAAACAGTGGTTCCTCCGAATTGGCAAGTATCGGCTAATTCAGAGTAGGCAATATTAAAAAAGCCCTTCATCCCCCAGCCGGATCCCCAGGAATTTTTCACGATGAAGTATCCACCACCGGGAGCTGTGATATCATCCTGATAACCTACGGCTAAAACCGCATGACCGCCACAATATGGGGCGGTGGCATGGCAATAGGGGAGGTCTGGGTATCCGCTATAGGAATATACCCCCTTCTTGTAAAAATAAAAATCGTAGTGGACATTAAACGTTACGGATACCGGCCCATAGCTTTGAATTGCACTTTTTAAATCCGTTGCAGAGGCGGGGGTAAATGCGCCGTAGTCCGAGCTGTTCAGCTGGTACGGGAGAAAGTGCCAATTGACGCAAGCCTTATCACAGGTGTAGCCCCAACTCTCATCCTTAGCTTTATAGGGGTAACAGGATTCTTTTCCGGTACCCTGGTCATGGAGGAATTGCGCAGCATCTGTTGTGAAGCCGCCACCACAGCCGTAACCGTCGGTACCATCCGCACCGCAAGATACTAAAATCTGTTCGGAAAGGTCCATGCTTTTCCCCGGGGCGAGAAACTTAATTAAAAACTGGGATTCCAGTGCTCCGGTAACGCTGAAGGCCCAGCAGGAGCCGCAACTTTTTTGGTCCTTTACTTTGGTAACGAAATTCCCGCAAACCGGCGGTACATCAGAGCCCAGGCCGGGCATGCAACAACCCTTCAATTTAGGATACGTTGCAGAATAGTCATAGCAGCTGCTTCGCCAATCCCAGTAAGTCGGCAGCAGAGTACCAACAGGCGTTCCTGCCGGAGGCAATATCTTCATGTTTTCCGGAATCTCGGCCGAAGTCAGTGTCTTGTGACCGGGCGGCAGCCCTTTAAACGGCAAGGCACCCAATCTCTTTATTCTTTCCGCTGGCGGCAGAGCAGAAATTTCATTCTCCTCGGCCACCCAGGAAGCACCCTTTTTAACAATCGCCGCCTTTACCTGATCTATTTCCGCCGCAAAAGCATAAGTAAGCGGTATGGCCAAGAACAATAAAATAGAAATTAATGCCAATAGCTTTTTCATCTCTTCTCCTCTTCTCCTTTATGTTTGTATTTATAAATAGGTGCGGGATTTTAAAACCCCTCCCGCAACTCGCCGGTAAAACTTAATTAACAGTCCAACATTTGGGATCACCGGATGAACATTGTTTCAAAGAGAGGTTCGCCTTCTTCTGTTCTCATCCGGAGACCAATTTATATCATCCGGGGCAAAAATCGCCCCGAGTTTAACTCGAAAATTATTAATTTAAAATAAGTGCATATTATCGGGGAGTTGTCAACAATAATTATAAATAATATAGATGATAAGAGTTACGCCCCACGCGAACGTGTTTATTGCTGCCGGGCAGTGGAAATGTAGCCCCGGGAAGTGAAACCGGAAAATTACTCTTTCCGGAAGAAGTGCCTGCTGACTACACCTACAAAGTCTCAAACCTGGTGAATAAATGTTTAAATGATTTGCGGTTGAAATGATCGATCTAAATTTGTCGATGATTAGACTAAATTCCAATACATTTTTTCTGGAACCAAGCAGGGGTAAGAACTTTTGCCATAAGGATAACGCTGGAGCAGGCGGCTATAACAATAACCACATTAACCAAAATGAAGATTGGTTGCATGTTATAGATAAAGTAAAAACGCTTAAGAGTGTTTAAAGATACGAATAGAAATAACCCATGCATCAAATAGACTGGGTAAGAGTTCCTGCCCATCCAAGAAAGAAACGTATCTTTTGCTTTGACATCATTTTTATGAAGCCCAACTGCAAACAAAAATAGAGCAATCGCAGCTAAGAAACCAGTAGCTTTGATTGGCGAAACTGCGAAAGACCACAATCCGTGAGAGGCAAGCAAGACTCCCTCTACTATTGAGGCACCTACAAACAGTATAAATATTACGAAAATTATTCGTGTCTGCTTGGACCAGAGAAACTCATCATCTGACTTTCTCTGATACATATAAATGCCAAGATGATAAAATGGGTACCATATAAAGAAAGGAAGTGAATTAAATGGGAATTGCGAAAATTTGTAATCTGCATATATTCTTGTAACATAAGTCAATACAAGTGAAAGGATTGTGATCAATGCCATCAATGCAACGTGATGCCAAGACTTACCGATCTTCATGATAAGAGGTGTAATAGCAATAAACTGAAGTAGAACTATAACAAAATAACCGATACCTATACCACGTCCCGATATCACATCTATAACAATTGTAATGGGGGATAAGAAGGTAGAGGGTCGACGAAGTAAAATGAATATTGCTGTCCAGAATAAATATGGCGTAAGAATACGAATTATTCTACGATTTAAAAAATTTGACCCTGATGAACCCCAACTGTGAGCGGCGAAGTACCCAGCTAAAGCAAGAAACATTGGGACTGAAAGATTGACAAACTGGCGAAGCGCTAAGCCGATATACCAGTTAAACGACTCTTCAGGAAATGTTTTTGTGAATACACAAGAGTGAGCGGTTACGACAGCTAGAATGGCTATGCCTTTCCAACTATCCCAATAGTTTGATCGCATTTCCTGCCTTAATCTTTTATGCTAAAAAATATTAATAGTTTTAATGATCGCTGAGTCCACATAAAAAACTGGTTGAACTAATTATATTATTGATGGTTATCTTTTTCTCTAAATTTTAATAATCAAATATGTTGGTCCGTGAGCTTTCTTGGTGACCTACCTTGAATGCTTATACCACATGTTAAGTTAAAGTTCAGCTGTTTGATTATTTCCGATAGAAATGTTGCATGAATTGAGAAAATAAGAAAAACTACATTTCAGGAAGAAGTGCTTACTGACTACACCTACGAATCCACTACTTTCAATTTGGAATGGAAGTGAGGATTACCACTTGTAATCAGTTTTAGAGTCCCCGCTAAATCAACGGCATAGTCCCTGGCCTTTAGCATTTTCTAACGCTTTGCAGACGCCCAATGCACAAGCTTTTTGTGCATCACGGCAGCCAAGATTCTTGTTGCCCTGAATAAGATAAGCATTTCCCCTGTTGTTGTAGGCCTTGCCGTTCTTCGGCTTCAGACGGATGGCCTTGTTATAATCCTCAATGGCACGTTGATATTGGCTAAGGCTATAATTAACAACCCCCCTGTTGAAGTAGGCATCGGCCTCATCCGGTTTCAGACGGATGACCTTGTTATAATCCTCAATGGCACGCTGATACTGGCCGGCTTTAGCATAATGAATCCCCCTGCTGAAATAAGCTCTGGCCTCATCCGGCTTCAGGCGGATAGATTCATTATAGTCTTCAAGGGCACGCTGATGCTCGCCGAGGTCATCGTAAGCAAGCCCACGGCCGTTGTAGGCCCTAGCATAATCTGGCTGCAGTTTAATAGCATTGTTCAAATATTCGAGAGCTTTTTTGGGGTCGGTAAATTTCCCCTCAACATATAATGCGGCTGCCTTATTAAACCAATCCACCGCCATTTCGCTCATTGCCGGGGAACAAAGAAAAGTTAAAACAAGAAAGATGGAAACGATAATTTTGCGCATATCACCTCACTTTATACACTTACATCGTTATCATAATTATCGAGCAAATAACATCAATGATTACGTTTTGAAGTCCAGCATTTTCGTGGAGGTTGATGGTTTGTGTATAACAGGAAGAAGTGATTGCTGACTACAACTATTAACAAACAGTGAGGCCTTAATAATTGAATTACAGATTAATAAAAGAAATCTTTAATGATACTTTGAGTCGGAAAAACATTACTTCACCAAAACTAGTGGAAAATCAATTCTATTGCTCTTCACCATGCAATATTCGATTTTAAGATTTCTTGTCTAAAAGCAGCAAATTTATTGATAGTAAAAAGCAGATGATAGTAAATTCACCAAACCCTCTCGGGCCGAATCCAGCGATGTCAGCATTTACTATTAGTTTAGCGATGACTCCGACTACCAGACTTGCCAAGCCCACAATAATTACAGCAACAGCCATTTTCTTCATGTTTCCCGTCTTAATCATAACCCCCCCTATTATCATGATAATGTATTCAAAATCCAAAGTACCCTTTATTTAAATTTTTTTTCTACCCAAATTGAGCAAAA
>JBEKMF010000142.1:0-4876 GCA_050008655.1 Smithellaceae bacterium | reverse complement strand
ATTTCCCAGGTGCTGCACAGGCAGGTCTATATCGAAAAAATCGATGTGAGCATTTTCTCTATCGTTTCGGGAATTGAGATAAAAAAAGTCGCCATCTCTAATTTTAAAACACCACAGCAACTCGCAGCTCTTCAGGGTAAGCCTGTTCCTGCCAACGATCTCTTTACCGGCATGGAGTCTCTACTTTTTAAAATCAGGTTTTTGCCCCTGTTAAGAAAACAGTTCGATCTCAAGGAACTTGTTTTATATAGCCCAGTCATCAACCTGGCCAAAAACAAGCAAGGTGTTTTAAACTGCGACGATTTAATCAAGTCCAAAAAGCAATCGGCGGAGGAAGAAGTCAAACAACCGGCAAAGCCAATCACCGCCGATGATCTGCCAGTCGCCGTTACCGTGGGAGAAATCGGCATAAAGAACGGCACCATCAACTACTACGACGGCCAGAACGATCAAAGATTTCAGGTTTATAAGCTGACCACTCTGGCCTACGATATCAACATAGCCCCCAAAGAACTGGAAAAGAAAGACGATATAAAATTGAAACTAGCGCTGGGTTTGAAAACAGTCGGCGCAATGAAAACAGGAAGTGTCCAGAGTTTCGATATTGCACTTGATGCCACGGGAAAGGTTATACCGTTTGATGTAAAAACGAGACATTTGGATCCCGAGGTGATTTTACATATCGCTGTCCCCGACGGCGAGATAACCGGATTGCAAATTTTCAATTCCGTGGCGTCCATTCCTCTCCTGGGCGATTACCTGGGACAGTACATCTCTTTCCTGAAAGGCAAACAACAATGGAAAGACTCCAAAGAAACCGGTGTTGACGTGCGTTATAAGGACAATAAGGCTGACCTTACCAACGGCAGACTCGACCTTAAAGAGGCGAAGCTTCTCTTTGACGGCGCGGTTAATACTGATTCGAAGGCTCTCGATATGAACATGGATATGGTGATGAAAAAAGATATTAATGAAGGAGTTAAATCGGCGCTGGCCAAGAAAATAGAAGCGGCCATTAAAAGCCCGGAGGCAAAGAAATACGCCGATTCGAATAAGTTAGCTGACGCGGCCATAGAGCCTATGCTCAATAAAGACGGCCAGATCGACCTGAAGCTAAAGGTCGGCGGCACGACGAAGAAGACCAATACCGCACTGGTGAAACCTCAATTGGATTCCCTCGGCACTGTAGTCAAAAAAGCTGCCGGCGGTGTCGCGACACAAGCGGGAAAACAACTCCTTCAGGATATGTTATTCAAAAAGAAATAAACCCATTGTCTCTCTGACTCTTCTCCGTTCCGGGGGAGGGCCAGAGAGATTAAGCTTGCCGCATTCCGAAATCTGGCTTTATACTGCCAATTGAAGTAACTTATGTGACGAATTGTTTGCTTTACCAACCGTAAAGAAAGGGGAAGACATGAAAAGAATATTTTGCCTGGCATTGACAATCATGATGATTGCCGGTTTTGCTGCGACTGCGTTCGGCGCTGAAGCGGCAAAGCCCGTCATCATTGACGTGAGAACTGCCTGGGAGTGGAATCTCGGCCATCTTGATGGCGCCATCCGGATCCCCTACAAAGAGATCGGTGCAAAAATTGGCGACGTTGTCAAAGATAAGTCGCAGAGGATCTATGTATATTGTAGAACCGGACATCGAGCGCAAATTGCGAAAGAGGCCCTGGAGAAACTGGGATACAAAGATGTCGTCAATCTTGGATCACTGGAAGATGCCGCCGAGACCATGAAGCTCAAAATTGTCGAAGAACCGTAAATTAATTCCGTCGAATGCCGCAAGTATCGGAATTTAGTTCAAATTCTTTATTTTAAGTGGGAATATTAAGTTTTTGATATAAGTTAAGATTATCATTGAATATTATATGGTAATATTGTCAAAAAAAATATTTATTTCAGCTACAAAGTCTTAGTAGAGGGTAATTGTCAGAATTGTCGATTATGGCTTCTATTGGGTCGTCTTTTTTCCAAGAATATCATGACATGATGCATGTAACCACCATTGAGGCCGTTATGTTCTGAGCGGAATACGAGACACAATTACCTTAGTGTCATAGTCCTTAACACCAGCTTCTTTCAGAGCTGCGGTGAAGGCCTGATACATGGGAAATGGATAAACAGATGGACCGATGATTATCCGGTCGACCAATTGCGGGATGCCCACACCTATAACATCCTCCGTCTGGTTGTCTTCAAGTGGTATCTGATATACAATCTGAGGCACTCCGCTAATTGTTTCAATGCTGAAAGATATAAGTTTCGATGCGTTGAGGTTCGGCAAGTAGATAACCCGCCATTCCTTTTCTTCTTTAAACCCTTCATATTTTAGACTGACGGACGCCAGTAGCAGCATATAAAATATTGTAGAAGTTACAATCTCAGCTCCCTGAGTAACAAGAAAATTAGTGTTCTTCTTTATGTTGTTTATTACTGTATATAACTCTCTCTCCACGCCTTCATAACCATAGTACGCTACTGGGCTCAATATAAGTTTCAGGCCTTTCGTGGCTCCAGGCGGGTTAAAGGGCACGTTTAGAACGATAGCTGCCTTTGCAGCGGGTTGACCATAAGCCCGCCACATGGAGAGTCTTCCGTCCTTATCTTCAGCGGGTTCATGTTCTGAAATGGCAGAAATGAACGTATTCAATTCTATGTTCCGCCACCATGCGTCAAACTGATCTAAGGCGTTCTGAGCAATTTCCTTCCCACAAGGCTTCAAAGCATCGTAGAACATTTTCCTGCGATTGTCGTCCTCAAAGAATTTAACCAATAGCTGATGACCGTGTGAGATTTCCATGTAGTCGTTCATGCACTTTGCGTTTCTCATCCACAGCGTTTTTGACTGGATTATTTTTATAGCGTTTTCGGCCGATGTGTAGTGAACGAACCGACCTTTCTGAACTTTAACTTCATCCCTTCTCGTTTTGAGAGAAGGCAGGAAGATACTTTCTATCTGGCTTACAATGTTGTGGTCAATTTCCTGCATGACTCTGTTCTCTGTCTTGCTCTTATACTAACTACAGGATGAACTATGTAAATCAGTATAACGCCGTTAAGGTTTTATAAATCACAATTCCTATGATTCAAGATAGTAATACTCTGTTGTTGATTCCATGAGATTCAGAAAACAATCAAGATCATCCAAACAAGAATGACGCAGTTGAGGTGCTACTAAGCTTTCATTCTCTCTGCAGAACCTATCGACCAATTGCCTATATTTTGTCTGAGCCCTTTTGGTAACCACAGCATCCTTGGAAAGCAGGTATCTCTGGAGATCAAGAACAGCCCCTTTTATCTCATAAATTGATTCGATGGCAGTCATTATGATTCCTCATTTATTTTTTCACGTTCTCTTAGGGTGCTGTCACTTTTTATTTTTGCATAAAATCTTTTGGAGTATCTCAGAATTTGTTTCTGGACTAATGTAACTCCGCCTTTATTCTCATAAATGGTAGTTGAGAGCGTCCGAATCATCTTTTCCTTACAGTCTATTTCAAATAAAATTCTTGCTCTTGGTTTGATTTCATCATGATTAGCTGCTTCTTCCCATCCTATTATATTCATGTAGTCGTCATAACTTGTTTTGGGATAAGGGTTTAATAAACAGTATGGTGGAAAATACGCTTGAACTACCTTCTTTGCTGCTTTTTCTATCACTTCTTTTTTCTGGGCCATTTTCCCTATTTCCGACGGACTAACAGATTTTGTCCATACCCTAACATTTCCAGCGGGTAAGTATTCTATGCTCTCATCATCATAGTAGGCTATTACTAGCTCTTTCTTTGGTAGGGTTGCACCTCCAAAATATTTCCAGTCTGCTCCGCTTGCCTCTTTATAACCAAGAACAAGGATCAAGAGCATTGCTAACAATGCAGTTTTTCGCATTTACTCCTCCAATATCAGTCCTTATCACCGCTGTTTGATTGTTAAATAGCTTCATTTATTTTTTCGTTTGTCTCACTTCATTTTCTTCTTTAATGATCCGAATTGCTAACTTTTTAAATGGTTCGTAATATCTTGGATCATTTGTTTCATCTCGTAATTCATCTATGTATTTCCCTATCTCCTCATTTTGCCAAATCAAAGAAATATAATGTCCAAACGTCTCATCAATAAGTTCAAAATCCATGAAGCCCCTTTTCTCATAATGCGACATTAGTTCAAAATAACCAAGATAATCGTCAATTTGATAAGCTGTAAATTCGCCGCCATTTTCCTTCAGTATCTTCTTTTTCTCCTCAACCGCAGCAATTATTTTCTGATTAATTTCGCTGCCAAAGAATTCTCTGTTGAATCGAAACAAGAAATCTACGTTCATTTGTTTCAGTAAAGCATTAAGTTGGATGTATGCAATGGTTGCCAATGCCCCGGTAGCTATAAATAAGCCCCAATTTATTATATTAGCCTTGTAACACTTTGATATCAAAACGGCGATTGTCACGGCTATTGCGACAAGAATTGCAATAGCAGATATTAATACTCGATTGTCTCTTTTCATTTGTGATTTTACCTTTTCAGCTAACAACGGTTACGTGTATCTTATATAAAAACCTAAACACCGTTCATCATTAATACTACTTTATATATTAAGTATCAAAAATGCCTTTGTAATTAATTAGTTACCAATGTTTTATTAATATTAAGTTTTCGGTCATAATTAAGATTCACCAATCATTTTTCTTCAGCGTACGGTGCCGAATGAATACTCCAGTACTGTATGCGTCAAAACAACGCGATAGGGATTCTGACCCGGCAAATAAATATTCCTGCTGATCACACGCGCTTTATTCTGTATACAATGACTCCGGCCACCATGAGCACTGCTCCAATGACTGCCGGTATCCAGTAGCGTGGAATATTAAGCTCT
>JBEKMF010000141.1:0-4970 GCA_050008655.1 Smithellaceae bacterium | reverse complement strand
GCAAAATGCGAAAACCAATGCAACAACAAACAATACTAAACGTTTCATCTTAAATCCTCCTTCTTAAATTGTGTTTTATTTAATACCACCCTTATAAAAATTTAAGGGACTCCAAATTAATTTAGATAAATACCCCAATACCTCTACTTGTTGGCCGACGTGGATTTTTCCCCAGCCGGTTTGACTTCTTTTTTCTTCGCGTTGACTTTTGCCACTCTGTGGGCAACTAATTTACCGCCCTGATTAATATAGGCTATTTTTACGGTATCGTTTACAGTAACATTTTCAGTTGGGTTCTCCAATGCAAATTGCATTACTTCTACATTGCCTCGGACGGTGCGCTCAATTTTAATAGATTCATCGGAAATTTCGATAACTTTTCCTGTAGCGTTCATTTTGGCTGCTTTTATGGTATTTGTTTTAACCGCATCGGCCTTTATAGTTTCGGAAATTGACTTTTCGGCAGCAAAAACTAAAGCCGATAAAAGAAAAAACCCACCAACTATATACAAGGCTTTTTTCATAATGAACAACCTCCGTGCAATTTCAATCTATACCAACAGCAACTAACATGCCAAAAAGGGGATAGGAATGAATAATGCCTATATAGTTGAAATAAATGGATAATATTTTTTGTGAAGATTAAGGTTTCGAGTTGTTCAGTTCAGAAATGGGGAATAACTCCCCGGTAGTGGAGAATAATTCTTCAGAATTATTAAAGATTGTTCAAGTTGCTCTTGATTATATGCATAATATTCAAAAGTCATTCAACCGTTAAGGAAGGTGCTGGTAAATCCAGCAATGAAGGTAAAAGAAGATAGCTTTTGCTCCGCCGATACTTAGCAATTTCCGTGCAATTTTACGAACTTCTTTTTGCTGTGAGACTTTGTTATCGGAAAGATAAATGCTCAATAGACCGCGGTTAATCAAACGGTGAAATTCAGGGTAAGGTAAACTGGCGATACTTTTCTGTGCTTGCCGGTAGAAATAAATTAGCCTCTTAGCCAGAAGTTCGCTATCCGGATAATAAGTACAAAAATTCAAATCATGACCTCGGCGATCTTCTTCCTGATCAATCAAATAATCCAAAAGAATATGCAATCCCTGAACCCAAGGGAAATAAGCTTGTTTGATTTTAGAGATAAGCTTAGAGGATGTATCGGGATTAAACAAAAGGGACACAATGCCGAAAATTCCTAAGGTAGAACCGGCGCAAGCCGCAAACTCATACCAGGTCATTTCGGGTAACCGGTTTTTGTTTTGATCAAACCATGCCCGGAGCTGGGGCAGACGCTCCTCACTTTTTACATGCTTGTAGACTTGCAAATCACAGTAGTAGCCGGCCAGTTCGAGCACGGTCGAGGCGGCAATTCTATAATTGGGTAAGTTGCGCAATACATCTCTGCAGGTCTGCACCAACGCTGCCAGGTAGCCACCGTCATCCTGCTCCTGTCGAAACCGGTAATAAGATGATGACTTAGCATCCGGAGTCAGGGCTTGCAGCATAGCTTCGTGCAAAGCGCGAAAATCGTCGGGATCGAGTGAGGTGCTTCGATCGCAAAGATTATCCAGGTAATCACTGATCGTTTGGTACGCAACAATAAATTTAATGGCTTCTTTGTATCGGTTTCCGGCCAAAAGTCCGTAAATCGAACCTCCTTCGCAGTGAAATGTCTTAGTGGAAATACTCAATTGCGCCTGCCGGCGTAATTCGGGATCGGGAATCTTTCTGGCAATATTTTTCCAGCCCTGCAGATACTGATGAGCGATGGGTCGAACCTGAAGAATGATTCTGGTTGTAAGAGTTATTAAATTTGTCGGTACTGGCAAGGTTGAGCGCCCCTGTCTTTACTTTCGAAAGTACTTAGGCTTTAACATAAGCTCGATAATATAACAAGATAAGACCGGTTCATTTCCATGATTGACCAGCCCAGCTTTTTCGTGCTACGCAAATTTTAAAGGTGGGTATGCAATTTGATGAGGGCCGACGAAAAAATAGATGCTGATGTTATAATTGTTGGCGGCGGTGCGGCAGGCCTCATGGCCGCAGGCCGCGCAAGCGAGGTGGGAGCGAAAGTTTTACTTTTGGAAAAAACCGGCAGCATCGGCAAAAAAATTCTCGTTAGCGGCAAAACGCGCTGCAATTTAACAAATTCTGCCGAATTAAAAGATTTCATTGCCATGTATGGAATTAACGGCCGTTTTCTTTACGGCGCCTTTCATCGGTTTTTCCGACCTGAATTGCTGGACTTTCTTACGCGCCAAGGGCTCCCGACAAAGGTGGAACGAGGCGGGAGAATCTTTCCCGTCTCCGATGATGCTCATGATGTCGTGAGAGTATTTAAAAAATATCTGACCGCAGGCAAAGTTCAGATCAAGTTAAATACGCAGGTAACAGCGATCAACTTTCGGGATGACTCCATTTACCTTGTCCAGACTCAAAACATAACGTATCACTCTTCTGCGGTTATTATGGCCGCAGGCGGAGCCTCCTGGCCGGAAACCGGCTCTACCGGTGATGGCTATGAAATAAGCAGGCAACTGGGGCACAGCATTGTGAAGCTCAAACCGGCACTGGTGCCGCTGGTAGTACAGGAACAGAACCTGGCTAAATCCATGCAGGGTGTTAGCCTGCGCAATGTTCGCGCGACGGCCTTTCAAGGTGAAGCCTCTGTGATCGATGTTTCGCTTATTCCTTCCTGCAATTATGGCCGTGGAGAAAAAAAATCACCTCGTCCGCCGGTTATTGAAAGCCGCTTCGGGGAAATGCTCTTTACACATTTTGGTCTGGGCGGCCCGGTTATATTGCTCATGAGCCTTGCTGTTGTGGAAGCTCTGGAAAATGGTCCCGTATCCGTATTGATAGATTTAAAACCGGCGTTGACTGTGCAACAATTACATAAGCGCCTACAGCGCGATCTGAACGAATCCGGTAAAAGAAAAATCGCCGGTATCATCAAAGAATATCTGCCAGCGAAGATGATAGTTCCCTTTATAGAGATGACCGGGATTGATACAGAAAAACAGGCGCATCAGATCATTGCTCCCGAAAGAGAAAGAATAGTTGAATTGTTCAAGGCCCTACGCTTCAACATCAGAGCGCCTCTGCCGCTCACAAAAGCGATAGTGACGGCAGGAGGCGTATCACTTGATGAAATCAATCCGCGAACAATGGCTTCCAGAAAAGTTACCGGGCTGTATTTTTGCGGCGAAGTAATGGATATTGATGCCGATACCGGAGGCTATAATTTGCAGGCGGCTTTTTCGACAGGGTATGTAGCGGGTGAAAACGCGGCTGAGTATGTAACTCCATCTCTAAATCAAAGATAATATCGTATAAAATTAAATTCTTATAATTCAGGGACGATTGATGGAACAAGATAAGCCAGAATCAATAGTCCCTTATTGATATTGCGAATTTGATGTTCTTCATTGGGCGGGATAAATATCGCAGTCCCGGGTTTAATCGGATTTCACTTGCCATTGCCGTAGATTTCGTCAACGTCCGCATGAATAACCATTTCATGTTCCCAGGCGTGCGTGTGCCTGGGCGTATGTCCTCCCGGAGCAATCTCGAAGATGTGCATGCAGAAATTATTTGTCCTGTCATTTTTACCGATCACCACGCGACCCGCCACTCCCTTTGCCTGGTCATTGTCGAAAGGGGTTGGTGAAACGGACGCTTATATTTCTGTCCAGTTTAATTTATAGGTTATGTAAATGCCCTCATCCTCTCAAAAAATTGCCTTAATATTTGAGCTTACAGGAAATATATATTCTGTTTGTGAAAAATATATGGTCATCTTTATATCAGCGGCACAAATATTTCACTGAGCGTTGGGTGAGGAATAACCCACGATTGCAGTTGCTTTTTAGTAAGTCCGTTGGATATGGCCAGGCTCAAAGGCGCAATGAGGTCGGCGGCATCATCGCCGACGATTGTTGCGCCTTTGATTATATTTTCATGAAATATAGCCTTGACAAATCCCTGTCCCATCAGTTCGGTGCGGGCGATGATGTTGGCGCTATAATTGGATTTCACGATCTCCACGATCAACCCTTCATTTGCTGCTTGTTTTTGATTATAACCAACGCGCGCAATTTGCGGATGACTGTAAACAACGGATGGAATAAAATTTTCATTGTAAACAATTGTGTTTGATTCACAAATATGCCCGGCCGCAACTTTACCTTGCTCTGTTGCCCGATGTGCCAGCATCAAGCCGCCGGTGACATCGCCCACCGCGTAAATACCGGCTACATTCGTCATCATACTTTTGTCAACTTTTATTCCCGTTTTTGCATATTCAATTCCCAGTTTTTTTAATTCTTCCCCATGTATTAAAGGCTCTCGGCCGGTGCAAAGCAAAACATAATCGGCAGTCATCTCCAATTTATTATTGTTTTGCTGCGCCTGCATCGTTACTGCGCTGCCCGTATCTTTTAGCTTTTCGAGTTTTGTTGAGGTATGTATGTCAATGCCTAAACGAATCAGTTCCTGTCGGAGCAAATCGACTGCTTCCTGGTCTTCATAGGGTAGAATCCGGTCTAATAGTTCAATTAAGGTTACTTTTACACCCAGTTCGGCAAAAAAAGTGGCAAATTCCACACCAACTACACTGCCCCCGACAATGATTATGCTGGCGGGAAGAATATTTAAATTGAGCAAACCATCCGAGGTTAAAATGCGTTCGGACAACTTTACTTCCGGCAGCATTTGCGGTTCAGAGCCCCAGGCGATAATAATGTTTTTTGTGAGACTGATTTTAGAGTTGCCTTGTTGATCTCTATATTGTACTTCCTGAGATGAGATAATTTCGCCTGTACCTTGTTTTGTTTCCACCTGGGCATCGACGAGCATTTTATGAGCACCGAGCGCCGCCACCTTGACTATTTGCTGTTGATGTTTTTTTATACCGGTAAAATCAATAGACGTATCAGCGATGTTGATTCCCAATCGTTTGAGTTTT
>JBEKMF010000140.1:0-4984 GCA_050008655.1 Smithellaceae bacterium | reverse complement strand
TCTTCAATAATATAACGGCAAAGCTCGATGCACTCGTCGCAGATATATGCTGTAGGACCGGCAACCAGTTTTCGCACTTCGCTCTGCATTTTTCCGCAAAAAGAACAAAAAAGCATGCCCTGACCAATTCGATTATCTTTACTTTTCTTTATCACTTAATTCTCCTTTTTTTGTGTTGGCTACGGACGCCGGCTTACGAATTATAATTTCATCAATTAAACCATATTCTTTAGCTTGCGCACTATTCATAAAATAATCACGTTCGGTATCGTTAATTATCTTGGAAAGAGACTTTCCTGTTAAATCGGCTAAAATTCTATTTAATTCGTCTTTTAATCTTAATATTTCTTTTGCCTGTATATCGATATCCGTTGCCTGTCCTTGAAATCCTCCCAATGGTTGATGGATCAAAATGCGCGAATGGGGCAGCGCAAATCTCTTCCCTTTCTTTCCCGCCGCCAGAAGCAGAGCTGCCATGCTTGCCGCCTGCCCCATGCAGACCGTTGAAATCGGGGATTTAATATATTGCATCGTATCATAAATAGCCATACCCGAACTTACCTGGCCTCCTGGAGAATTTAAGTAAAAAAAGATTTCTTTATCCGGGTCTTCCGATTCTAAATAGAGCATCTGAGCGACAACCAAATTTGCTATATTATCATCAATAGTTGTACCCAGAAAAATTATACGATCTTTTAAGAGACGGGAATAGATGTCAAAAGCACGTTCGCCCCGACCATCTTGTTCCACCACCATGGGAATTAAATTCACTATTTAACCTCCGCGTCCAGACCTTTTTTTTCAATAGCCTTAATATTCGCACTTTGTTCAATAAAGTCAAATACCTTTTTTTGGACTAATTCTACCTCGAGATTATTCCTATTTTCTTGATTTTCATATGTTTTTTTCAATAATTCATGATCCCTTCCGTATTTAATAGCTAATTTCTGAATATGCTTCTCTATATCGCCTTCTTCTAATGCCAATGCTTCTTTTTGGGCAATTTTCTTTATCAGTAAAAAAGTTTTGACAGTTTTGACGGCTTCATCTTTAAATTTATCGTGCATTTTAAAGCTTAGTTCCGTAGCGTTTTTTTCATCCATACCCGCGGAAGTTATTCTTCTTTGCGTATCGGCCATCATGTAAAAAATTTGCCTTTCTATCAGCGATGGAGGAACCTCAAAGTCATTCTCTCTGCGAAGAATTTCCGTAATCTTATTGTGCAAATTCATTTCTGACAAGCGCTGAGATTCTTCTTCCAAAGATTCGCGTACATCGTTTTTTAAATTTTCTAAAGAGTCATATTTATCAAAATTCTTTATAAAATTTTCATCGAATTCCGGCAGTTTTTTTTCTTTTATGTTTTTTATTGTTACATCAAACGTTACTTCTTTATCGGCAAATTTTTTATCGCGATAATCTTTAGGGAAGACCACTTTTATCGATTTTTCTTCTTCTTTTCTCATGCCGATCAGCTGTTCCTCAAAACCGGGAATAAACCGCTGTGATCCGATTTCCAGGAAATAATTGTCGGCTTTCAGCTCTTTAGGCGATTCTCCATCAAGATTCCCCGCAAAGTCCATTATGACAAAATCTCCTTTTACAGCAGGACGATTATCTTTAACTTCTTCCATCGTCGCAAACATCTGCTTTAATTCATTGATTCTCTTGTCCATATCATTTTTTGTTATTTTAAATATTTCTTTTTCCAATTCCATTCCCTTATATCCCTGGGGCTCAAATTCCGGCTCTGTCTCGAAAGAAGCCGAAAAAGAAAAATCGGAGTTTTCTTTCAATCCTTCCTGGTCTATATCCGGTCTGGAAAGTGCAACTATTCTCTTTTCTTCTAGCGCCTGCCAATAGAATCTATTAACGATATTGTTGATGGTTTCACTTTCCGCTTGTTCCTTAAAATAATTTTCCAATACTTTACGGGGTATTTTTCCCGCACGAAAGCCCTTAATTTTGGCCTTTTTCCCAATATCTCGATATACAGTATCAAGTTCGTTTTTAACTTCATCCCAGGGAATTTCAAAGGAAAGCTTTTTCTTTACAGAGCTTAGTTCTTCAATATTCATTGCAACCTGACTCACTATTACATCTCCTTAATTTTGAAATATTTACAAATTTCTTTGAAGGTTGGTGCGAGAGAGGGGATTTGAACCCCTATCCGCATAGGCGGGCTGGATCCTAAGTCCAGTGCGTCTTCCAATTCCGCCACTCTCGCTTTGGATTAACAAAGCTATATATTCATTACACCCAAAAATGTCAACGCGGATTATTACGAGCGAATACAAACAAACCCAGTTGAATTAAGCTTTTTGTGAGCTCATGTATTTGACTATCTTCTTTTACACAAGAAAAATCTCTTGAAAAATCGTCTGCACGTAATTACCAATAACTTTTCGGTTTTTGCAATTATATTTTTTTGACTTTGATTTAATTTCAGGATATACAAAAAAGATAAATAAAAGGATTCTCCTCTCAGCTCAATGAAAGATAAGGCGATCAATATTCTCCTGCTCGAAGATAACGCTGGTGATTTTAGATTAATTCGTGAATTACTCATTGATACCGATGATCACTTTAATCTGCAGTGTGTTGATCTTTTATCGAAAGGCCTGAAATGTCTTGTTTCTCAAGATATTGATGCCGTTCTTTTGGATTTAGGATTGCCGGATAACCAAGGTCTTGGCGCCATCGAATATTTACGAGCTAAGAAATCTTCCATTCCAATAATTGTTTTAACCGGTCTGGATGACGAGAGTGTCGCCATTGAAGCTGTGCGCCGGGGAGCTCAGGACTATTTAATTAAAGGCTCTATCACCGGAAGCATGTTATCCCGTGTTATTCGTTACGCTATTGAGAGGAAAAATTATGAGGAAGAATTAAAACGAAGCTTAGATAAATTCACCAGGGCATTAAACGGAACAGTGAAAGCAATGGCCATGGCTGTGGAAATAAGGGATCCTTACACCGCTGGTCACCAGAGACGCACCGCCGACCTGGCTCTAGCCATGGCCCAGGAAATGAATCTCGCCCCGGAAAAAGTCGAAGGCATTCAATTAGCCGGCATGATACATGATATCGGTAAAATTTCCATCCCGGCTGAAATTCTCAGTAAACCCTCCTTACTTTCCAACCTGGAGCTTAGCTTGATAAAAATTCATCCGCAGGTTGGATACGATATATTGAAGGAAATTGATTTTCCTTGGCCCATTGCCAAAACCGTTTTACAACATCATGAAAGGCTCAATGGCAGCGGCTACCCGTCCGGTTTAAAAAATGGCGATATTTTATTGGAAGCTAAAGTTCTTGCTGTAGCTGATGTAGTGGAAGCAATCGCTTCACATCGTCCCTACCGACCGGCTTATGGAACCAAGGAAGCTATAGATGAAATTACCCGGAAACAAGATATTCTTTATGATCCGGCGGCTGTGAAAAGTTGCTTAAGATTATTTCAAGACAAGGAATATTCTTTCAGTTGACTTTTATCTTATGGCTAAAAAACCAACCTATCTTGAGCTTGTTAAAAAAATTGATCAGCTCGAAAAGAAGTGTAGTAAGTATGCTTCTGTCGATGAACAATACCGTAAAGCAGAAAGTATTTATCATACTTTTTTCGAAAACAGCGGTGCGGCAACCATAATCATTGAGGATGATATGACTGTTTCTTTTGCCAATAAGCAATTTGAAAACATTTATGGAGCTGAAAAACAGGAAATTGAAGGAAAAATAAAGTGGACCGATTTTGCCCACGAAGATGATATTGGATATATGAAGCATTATCATGTTTTGCGACGGCTTGATCCCGATGCCGCTCCTGACCATTATGAATTCCGAATGATTAACAAATTAAACCAAATGAAGTACATTGTTAATACCGAAACCGTCATCCCGGGTACAAAAAAAAGCATTGCTTCGCTAATTGATATAACCGATCGAAAATTAGCTGAAGAAGCTCTTAATGAGAGCGAAGCAAAATTTCGCACATTATTCGAGTCCGCCAGCGACACGATTATTTTAATAGACCGCGATCGCTTTATTGACTGCAATCAGAAGACACTAGACATGTTTGGTTGCAGCCGCAAAGAATTTCTTGCCGCGAATCCACAAAAATTTTGGCCGGAATTTCAGCCGGACGGCAAACCAACTTTAGCTCTGGTAATAGAAGCAATTAAATCCGCTCTTCGCGGCGAGACTTCCACTTTTGAAATTAAGCATTGCCGTTATGACGGAACCATTTTTGATTCTGAGCTGACTTTTACCATCGTTAAATTAAGCGGAAAAAAATATCTCCAGGCAATTGTCCGTGATATAACTGAAAGAAAAACCACTGAAATAGCTCTAAAAGAAGGCGAAGCAAAATACAGGACACTATTTGAATCAGCAATTGATACCATTATTCTCATAAATAATGAATTAATAACTGATTGTAACTTAGCTACATTAAAAATGTTTCGTGGTACTCGCGAGCAGCTTATTGGACATCCGACATGGGAATTTATGCCGGAATTCCAGCCGGACGGCCTTCTTTCCAAGGACATCGCCAAAGAAAAAATACAAAAAGCTCTGAAAGGTGAAACGCTTTTTCTGGAATGGCGTTTTATCCGTTGCGATGGAAGTATATTTGATGCGGAATTAACCTTTAATACCATCATCTTAAAAGGAGAAAAATACTTTCAAGCCATCATTAGAGACATTACGGAACGCAAACAAGCAGCTGAACAGATGAAAAAATTGACCCAAGAACTGGAACGTTCTAATACCGACCTGGCCCAATTTGCTTATGTTGCTTCACACGACCTACAGGAGCCACTGCGCATGGTAACTAGTTTTGTCCAGTTATTGCAACACAGATATCAAGGGAAACTGGATAAGGATGCCGATGAATTCATATCTTATGCCGTTGATGGTGCATCCCATATGCAAAGGTTAATCAATGATCTTCTAAAATATTCGCGCGTGGGCACTCACGGCAAAA
>JBEKMF010000014.1:0-26094 GCA_050008655.1 Smithellaceae bacterium | reverse complement strand
ATTATCCTGGATAGAAAGAAAATTTCCGGCTGTAAGGACTGCAAGAAATGCAATGAAACAGGCGTCTGTGTGATTAAAGACGATATGCTGGAAATCCATAAAAAGATTCTGGATGCCGACGCCATTATTCACAGCGTGCCTGTCTACTTCTGGTCTATGACCTCGCAAATGAAAGCTTATCTCGACAGATGGTGCGCCTTCTTTGACGCCCAGTGGAGATGGCAAAAGAATTACTATCCCAGAATGAAGGGCAAACGCATCGGGCTCATCACTGTTTGCGGAGATCCGGACGTGCACACGGCTGATCCAATTGTCCACAGCTTTAAGTCAACCGCCGATATGACAAAAATGAACTGGCTGGGAGCCGTCATGACCTCCGCCTCAGACAAAGGAGACATCATCAAAGACGAAACGGCTAGGAAGCGAGCTTGGGAACTGGGCAGAAAAGCAGCCAGACTCTGGTACCTTCTCCCCGTGTCAAATTAAGTTTCGTTTTGATTATCGGTTACACCTACAAGTCAACACCCGCTACTTGAATAATAAATTGAAGATTACCATTCGAAATGGTGACCTATTATGTATTTGCAGCTAGCCGAGAATGAAAAGTTCACCAGTACGAGAAATGAGCGTCCGATGAATTAGTCATCTAGTGCAAAGTCTCTGATTTTGTTAAATGTGTTTTTAGAATCGAAAAAAAGTTTTATTCATGTGGATGAACAATTAAAGGGGAGGCGAACCCCCCCTTTTTTTTATCAATACTACTAAAATTTCCAAGTCAAGCCAAGCGTAAAGGACTGAAATTTAATTTTACTGTCTATATTTTCTATAAACTTGCCGGTTGTCGTGACATTATTTGATGCAAAATCATAATACGCATACTCAAAACGACCAATGAGATTTTTTGTGAAGGCAAAATCAACGCCTATGCTGGGAGTCCAGCCGAAATATGTATTTTTAGTATTCTCATCCTCCGTACCTGTAGCTGTTTCATTAGCAAAGAGCTCTACTTGGCTATAGGCAATGCCGACTGCGGCATAAGGAAGAAAGCGCGACACTGCATAACCTACACGGGCACGGGCTGAACCGACCCAGTTAACTTCGGTGCGACAATCAAAACTATTGTTTGGACAACTTGAAGAGCCTGCTATTTTGCCGCCATTGAAATCTACGTCAACACCGACAACGACATTTACCGGGGTCTGATAATTATAGCCAAAAAGAATGCCGCCCATTACCCCTTTGATAATATGGTCGGCATGAGTGTGATAGAGCGTCCAATCAAAGTCCGATGTGCCAACGTCATAGCTTCCCTGTAAACCAGCATAGAACCCTGTCCAATTGTAGGCAGAAGCAGCAAGCGCGCTCTTCGAAGTAAAAACTAAAACCGTAAAAATGACTGAAAAAAGTATACGTTTCATTTGTTTACCCTCCGATTTTATTTGTCCTGCAATTGTTAATGACTTACCTAAGATACAATTTTTGTGAATTTCTTCTTATACTCATTTTAGTAGCATATCATCAGCCAAACCTTCAAGAAAAATGTTTTTGCTGCTTTCAGTCAATAAGGAATACCGTTTGAAAAAAAGCATGCATGTGAAAAATTCTAAACGCTCTACAGGAAGAAATTTACTTATAGCAGGGGAAAGGCATATCTCAAAGCTCTTGTTTCTTATATTTCTGGGCTAGTTTAATATTAAATGCAGAGGCTATTGTTATATAATCTTTTTGTTCCTGAGATAGCTTGCCTTTCACTTTGGCAGGCACACCAGCGGCCAACGATTCTGCGGGGAATTTCGTTTCTGGAGCAACTACGGAGCCGGCAGCGACAATGCAATAGTCTTCAATTTCAGCATTATCTAGGACAGTAGCATTGTTACCTATCAAAACATTATTGCCGATTTTCTTGCAGTGGACAACAGCTCCGTGTCCCACGACCGTATTGTCTCCAATGATAATACCTGTGGCACTGTGCACTACGCAATTATCTTCGATGCTGGTGTTTTTACCTATGGTTATCTTGGCGATATCTCCCCTGATGACTGCTCCTGGCCAGATGTTAGCATTTTCACCAATTTCAACATCGCCGGCGATATAAGCAGTCTCACTCACGAATGCAGAAGCTGCTATTTGAGGATTCTTGCCATTGAAATCTCTTATCATGGTTTAGCTCTTTAATAAGGGAATTATATACCTGACTAACCCATTACGTTGAGTTCAATATAGCGAAGAACGATCCTGCATGTCAATGAAATATTGGCACAAAATGTGGTGCTGATTAATGATTACCATTTGACAGAAAGTATATCCGGGAAAATCGCCAGATGCTTTGTTATAGGAAGAACTATTTACTATTGAACAGCCGTCAATGTGCTTCGTCCCAGTTTTTTCCAGAGGCAATCTCTACTTTTAACGGTACTTTGAGTTTGATGACTTCTTCCATCTCTTTTTTGACGAGCGTCATAACTTCTTCTTTTTCTTTTACCGGCGCTTCGAGGACAAGTTCATCATGCACTTGCATAATAAGACGGGCGGTAAGATTTTTTTCCAAAAGCAAATGAGCAATGTTCACCATAGCCACCTTAATCAAATCGGCGGCCGTACCTTGAATGGGCGTGTTGATCGCCATCCGTTCGGCAAACTGCCGCACGGAAGCCACCGGACTTTTTAACTCCGCCAAATAGCGACGACGATTCAAAAGCGTGCAGACAAAACCATCCCGGCGCGCATCTTCCAGAATTCCATCCAGATAGGTACGCACTTTTTTATAGCGTTGAAAATAGCCGTCAATATAAGCTTGAGCTATTTTCAGAGAAACGCCCAGCTCTTTGGCCAGACCGAAGGCGCTCATGCCGTAAAGAATGCCGAAGTTGATGACCTTGGCCTGACGGCGCATATCGGCATTGACCATTTGCGGAAACACGCCAAAAATATCGGATGCTGTGCGGCTATGAATATCTTCATCTGAGGAAAAGGCATCAATGAGTGCCTCATCTTCCGAAAGATGCGCCAGCACGCGCAGTTCGATCTGCGAATAGTCGGCGGAAATGAGCAGGCAATCGGGTGCGGCGATAAACGCCTGACGAATTCGTTTTCCCTCCAAAGTGCGAATGGGAATATTTTGCAAATTCGGATTACTGCTGGAGAGTCTGCCCGTTGCCGTTACCGTCTGGTTGTACGAGGTGTGAATCCGGCCTGTTTTAGGGTCAATCAGCGCGGGCAGCGCGTCCACATAAGTGGATTTGAGCTTGGTCAAACTACGGTAAGCGAGAATTTCCGCGGGCAGTTCATGGCTTTGTGCCAACTCTGTAAGAACGTCCACGTCCGTGGAAAATCCTTCTTTCGTTTTCCTTCCCGTGGGAAGCTTAAGCTTCTCAAAAAGAACGCTCTGCAATTGTTTGGGAGAATTAATATTGAATTTCTCACCGGCCAATCGAAATATCTTTTCTTCGGAAATGGTCAATAATTGCCCCAGCTCCACCGACATTTGTTTTAAAAGGGACGTATCCACCAGCACCCCCTTTTTCTCCATGTCGGCAAGCACGTACAAAAGCGGCATCTCCACTTCACGGAAAAGCTCGGCGGCTTTAATTTCTTCTAATTTGCCAGCAAGAAGCGGAAACAGTGCAAAGACAGCGGTGGCGCACTTACCGCCGTAGACCGCCATTTTTTCCGGCGGAACGAGAGCCAGCGGATAAGTCTTACCTTTACCGCCGGATATATCAGTAGGCGAAGGAATCTGTTCATGCAGATATTCCCAGGCTATTTCGGCAAGCTTGTAAGAATTTTTCGCGGGATTTAACAGGTAGGCCATGAGCATAACATCTTCTGCCGGCCGCACAGCAAAGCCTTTCAGAGAAACCAGGGTTGTTTTTAAATCATGGATATATTTTTTTATTTTTGTACTGCTGAAAACAGGAGCCAGTATATCCAATACATCTTTTTTCTTCAATTGCTCTTGGGCATGAGAATGCCCCAATGGCAGATAAAAAGCATCGCTGTCGGTGCCCAAAGCAATGCCGATTAAATCGGTTGCTGGATTTTTCTCCTCAATAATCTCGAAAGAAATTTCCCGGCAATCCGTAAGGCTCGCGACAAGCCCGACCAGCGCTTCCTTGTTTAAAATCAATTTACAGTCTTTAACGGGCTCCTTCGTTTCCCGCTTTATTTCCTGCAAAAGTGAAGAGAATTCAAATTCACTGAATAGTTGGGAAAGGCTCTCTTTGTCCGGTTCTTTTCGTGCCGCATCCTGAATGTCAAAATCAAATTCGATATCCTTTCTAATGAGAGCCAATTGGCGGCTAAGTCTCGCCTGTTCGGCGTATTTACGAAAACTATCCCGCAATTTAACGTTCTTCAAGTTTTCGACATTTTGCAAAATAGCTTCCACCGAACCGTATTCTTCAATGAGGCGTTGCGCCGTTTTCGGCCCGATCCCCGGCACTCCCGGAATGTTGTCGGACGTGTCACCCATAAGACCCAATATCTCCACAACTTTCCCCGGCTCTACGCCAAAGCGCTCCTTCACCGCCGCGACGTCATAAGTTTTATCTTTCATCGTGTCGATCATCGTAACATTTTCGTCAACAAGCTGCATCAAATCCTTATCCCCGGATACGATAACGACGCGCCAATTTTTCTTGCTCATCCGTTCGGCCAAAGTGCCGATGATATCATCGGCCTCAGTACCTTGCTTTTCCAAAACGGGGATGGAAAAACCGCGGACGACGTCCTTGATAAAAGGTATTTGCGGGCTCAGATCATCGGGCATTGGTTTGCGGGTTGCTTTATAATCGGTGAATTCCTCATGCCGAGTAGTGGGACCTTTGACATCAAAAGAGACGACAATATAATCCGGCTCTAACTCACGCAAAAGCTTTAAGAGCATATTGGTAAAGCCGTAAATAGCGTTGGTGGGGAAACCTTTGGAGTTCGTGAGCATTGGTATAGCGTAAAAAGCACGGTAAAGATAATTGCTGCCGTCAACAAGAACCACCAGGGGATTTTTATTTTTTTCTGCCATGAACAATCACTTTAATGAATAAGCCCACCTTACTGCTGTAGGCAGCAATATAGGTGGGCGAATGATAAAAAAAATAATTCGGCTCAATTATTAAGCCTACCTATTGCGTTCAGCCTGCTTTCTGGCTTCTTCAATTTGCTTTAAGTATTGCTTGTTTATTTCCTCAGCCGTCTTCCTATATTGTTCAACAGTTGGCGGCATATTCCTGAGGTTGTATTGAATGGTGATTATGATCAACGTCAAAACAGCACCGATGATTCCAAATATCATCCACGCTTTTTCTGAGGGAATATTGTGCACCTGCGTGCTGGCAATGACCAGATAGTAAACGTAAATAGCCATATAGACGATAATGCCGATATAATAAGGAATGACAGTTAATATCGCGACAACGGGCGCTATAGTCATCAAATAGGCCGTGCAACGATAGGAAGTTTCGTAGTTTTCTTGAGAGTCTAACAATTGCCAAATTACATAAATAATAGCGGCGCCGATAAAACTAGAAATAACGACGACGACAGGAAATAAAATAATCATTCCCAGACTTTCCACAAATCCCACATGCGCATAACTCAGGTCAAGGATGTTGATTAGGGCATAGATAACACCGGCAACAACTCCCATGATTGCCGCAAAGACAAGAGGTTCAACAAATCCGCCGGTTTTCGGCATGCTTTTAAAAAATTCTGCCGGCGCTGTCACAATTCGCATTGCTATTTGCGGCATTGCCGCAAAATTAATATCTTTTACTTCCATTTTTCCTCTCCCCTTTATTAGTTTTGCGATAAATCATAATCTAATTTTTTATATTTCTCACGGATTACATTCCCCGTCAATATATTGTTTCTGTATTGCTATTTTCAAAACTTCTCTCCGGCATTCGCCGGACTATGCGCCTTCAGCCGCATTAACAATTTTATGTTCCAGGTCACACAATAAATATTTATGCCTCAAAAGACGCGTCTATCTTAAAAGTCCTCACCGCCCGCATGTCCAGAATATCGGTAACTCCGGTTTTTTCTTTTAAGGCGACCAGGAACAATTCTATATCCTTTAAGCTTGCCGCGTTCACAGTAAACCAAACATTATATTCATTATCCCTCAGGTAATTGTGCGTTACTCCTTTATACGCGTTTACGGCATCGACAAAATTTTCTATTTTTTCTTCCGGCACGCGCGCGGCGCAAAGCGTAGAAGCACGGCCTAATTTTGCCCCATCAAATACCGCTCCAATCCGGCGGATGACGCCGTCGTCTTTCATTTTTTGAATACGGCCCAGCGCTTCCTTTTCGGTGAGACCGCACCTTTCGGCGACGATCTGAAACGGCCGCTCCTCCAGCGGAAATTCTTTCTGCAGAATATTTAATATTTTTTTATCAATTTCGTCCATGCTGTTACATCTCTGAATAATTAATTACTAACGTCGCGTTTTGATGCTGTTCAAAAATGCTCAGATGCAAGGCGCGCGAGTCCTGAGGAATGAGACGTATTTTTTCACGTGTGACCTTTAGGTTATACGTCGCAATAACGTAAGGATAATGCGCAACGCCGCAAATGGGCGTTCTTCAACAACCTCTTGGCTGATACAAGCACAACGGCTCCTCCGCCAGATAATCTCCGGTTGCTGCATAAGCTCTGGCACGGCAGCCGCCGCATACTTTGATGAACTCACATCTGCCGCACTTGCCGCCGTATTTACTCAGATCGCGCAAATTTCTAAATACTTCCGAATTTTCCCAAATCCGAGCGAAACTCTGTTTCTGAATATTACCGCAATCCAATTCCAGATAACCGCAGGGCTGAACCTGGCCAACATTAGAAATAAAGCAAAAGGAAATGCCGCCGAGGCACCCTCTGGTCATTTCATGAAACTGCCCGGAAACCGGTTTTTTCTTCTGGCCTTTGTCTTTTTGCTGGTGAAGGATGCGGAAATAATGGGGCGCACAGGTTGCTTTGAGTTGAATGGAGCAATTCGTGCTCACTTGGTGAAACCATATGAGCGTTTCTTCATAATCCGCCGCGGTTATCGCCTGTTCAACCAAATCCCTGCCCCGGCCTGTGGGAACAAGCAAAAAGATATGATGCGCCGCCGCTCCCAACTTCTTGGCTAATTCCAAAATGTCTTTGATTTGCTGGAGATTGGCGGTAGTAACTGTCGTATTGATTTGAAATTCCATACCGGCTCTTTTCATTGCTTCTATACCACTCAGAGCTCCGGTAAAAGCGCCGATCTCGCCGCGAAAAGCATCGTGGCTTGCCGCGTCCTTACCATCAAGGCTGACACTTACTCTTTTAATGCCGCTCTTAATCATCTTTTTCGCCGTGAACTCATCAACAAGCGTACCGTTGGTTGCCATCACCATGCGCAATCCTTTTTTTGTTCCATAAGAAGCAATATCAAAAATATCCGGACGCAAAAGCGGCTCACCTCCGGTTAAAATAATTACGGGTGAAGACAGGGCGGCAATTTCATCGATAAGCTGAAAACATTTCTCGGTAGAAAGTTCGCCTGCATAAGGGCCGCGGCTTGCTACAGCCCGGCAATGGATGCAATTCAGATTACAACTGCGCGTAACTTCCCAGGCAATCATGCTTAAATTGCTTTTTAGTGATTTTGACGAAAGTTCCAACCCATCTCCAGTTAGAGTAAAGAGACTCTTGCTCAAGCTCTCATTTGTTCAGCAATGTCGCCGCCTGCGGGGCAAAATAGGTTATAATAAAATCCGCGCCGGCGCGTTTTATTGCTGTCAGCGTCTCCATCATTACTTTCTCTTCATCAAGCCAGCCCATCTGCGCCGCTGCTTTAATCATCGCGTATTCACCGCTGACGCTGTACGCTGCCAGAGGCAAATCGACCTCCTGTTTAGCGCGATAAATTACATCCAGATAAGCGAGCGCCGGTTTGACCATGATGATATCCGCGCCTTCTTCCACATCCAGCATGATTTCACGAATTGCCTCGTCAGAATTTGCCGAATCCATCTGATACGATTTCCTATCGCCGAATTGCGGGGCGCTTTCGGCCGCTTCACGGAAAGGACCATAGAAGGCAGATGCGTATTTGGCCGCGTAAGCCATTATCGGTATATCTTCCAAATTATTTTCATCCAGAGCCTCGCGAATAGCCGTAACTTGCCCATCCATCATTGCCGAAGGTGCCACCATATCCGCGCCCGCTTGCGCGTGCGATACAGCAGTTTCCGCCAACACTTCCAGTGTCGCATCGTTTTGCACTTCTTCTTTTTCCAACACGCCGCAATGACCGTGGCTGGTATATTCACATAGACAGACATCGGTAATAACTAAGATGTCGGACACTTCACTTTTAATCCGCTTTACCGCTTGCTGGACAATACCGTCTTTGGCAAACGCTCCCGCGGCCATATCATCTTTATGAGCCGGAATGCCAAAAAGCAAAACGGCGGGGATGCCAAGCTCCTGCGCTTTTTTTACTTCCTTGACAATATTATCTACAGACAGCTGAAAAATTCCCGGCATGGATTGAATAGGTTTTTTGAAATTTTTTCCGCCAACGACAAAAAGCGGATAGACCAGATCGTCAGTGCTTAATTTTGTCTCACGAATCAAACGCCGGAAGTTTTCATTCTTTCTTAACCTGCGGGCGCGATAGTCCGGAAATTGCATATTTTAGTCCTCCTTAACGCTTATCTCTTTATCGGTAAGATAACAGGCGGGGTCAGGCCCCCAAATATCTCCCGCCGCTTCGGCTCTGGCCCGGAAATTGCCGGCGCAAATGTCCAACCAGCGGCACTGGGCGCAGCGTCCTTTTACATATTTTTTTTTGTTTTTCAATTTTGACAGAAGCTCGTTTTTCTCGTCGAGCCAGATTTCACTAAACGGCCTTTGGCGAATATTACCCAGCGGCCGGTTGCGCCAGAACTGATCGGCATAAACTTCGCCATCCCAGCTGATACAACCGATACCAAGGCCGGAGCTGTTGCCCTCATTCATCCGCAGAAGCTCCAATACTTCTCTGGCGCGTTCAGGGTTTTCGTCCTTTATCTTTAAATAGAGATAAGGGCCGTCGGCATGATTATCCACGGTGAGAATTTCTTTTTGTTCTCCTGCATCAAAGAGTTCTTTTGTCCGCCTCATGATTAAATCAAGAAGCCTGCGGGTCTCTTCATGGGTCAAATCTTCTTTCCTCAACCGGGAGCCGCGGCCAGTGTAAACAAGATGATAAAAGCACAACCTTTCGATTTTTTCCTTCTCGAGCAAATCAAACATCGCCGGCACATCCGGCAAATTATGTTTGTTCACGGTAAAGCGGATACCGACTTTAATTCCGGCATCACGGCAATTTCTTATTCCTTCCAAGGCCGCGGCAAACGCGCCCTTCTTACCCCGGAAACGGTCATGTGTTTTTTGTAGTCCATCGAGGCTTACACCGACATAGGAAAGGCCTATTTTTTGCAGATTTGCCGCCACCTCTTTTGTAATCAGCGTGCCGTTGGTGGAAATAACCGCCCGCATTCCTTTACCTACGGCATATTGCGCCAGCTCCAATAAATCCGAGCGCAAAAGCGGCTCGCCGCCGGAAAAAAGAATCACTGGCGAGCCGAACTGAGCCAGGTCATCAATGAGTTTTTTCCCTTCTTTTGTGGTCAATTCGTCGGGGGAAAAAGTATCGTCGGAGCTGGAATAACAATGGATGCACTTCAAATTACAGCGGCGCGTCATGTTCCAGACGACCACCGGCCTTTTATCGGCGGAAAACTGTAAAAGATGCGACGGGAGCGTACCGGAGTGACGGCCGTAGCGCAGGACATCGGATGGTTCTACCGCCCCGCAATATAATTTAGAAATACCAATCATTTTTTCTACCCCTCAGACCTGTCGCGAACAATTTCCTTTTCAAAATAATCAATCAAAGCCCGAACCAGCCCTTCAATTGTATATTCTTCCTGATGGATATCCACAGAAAATCCCGCCTTTTTAGCGGCGGCCGCGGTAACAGGACCGATGCAGGCAATTTTTATCTTCGGCGGATAGGAAAAATCGTTACCCATAATTTCCACAAAATTATTGACTGTCGAAGAACTGGTAAAAGTAATCACGTCCACTCGGCTTTCATCAAACAGCTTTTCGATTTCTTCTTTCTTCTTTCCTGAACTTACTGTTTCGTAAGCTGTAACCACATCAACCTTCGCTCCTAGTTTTTTCAGACCCGCGGGAAGAACATCACGAGCTTTGGCCGCCCGCGGAATAAGTATTTTCTTTCTTTGCAAATCGAGGCCGGCAAATGATTTAAGAATTCCTTCGGAAATAAAGTAATCGGGAACAAGATCAACTTTCATGCCTCTGTTTTTAATTTGTCTGGCCGTGGCCGGACCGATACAGCAAATTTTAATTCCTTTCAGATCACGAATGTCTCTTTCTTTTTCCAGCAGCCTTTCCAAAAAGAATTGAACGCCGTTAGCGCTCGTGAATATCAGCCAGTCGTAATTTTCCAGATTTTTTATTGCCGCGTCAAGTCCATGCCAATCTGATGGAGGAACAATTTTAATTGTCGGAAAGTGAATGAGATACGCTCCTTCTCTTGCCAGCAGTCGCGCTAATTCACCGGCTTGTGCCTCCGGTCGTGTGATAACAATACCTTTGCCCAAAAGCGGTTTTTGTTCAAACCAGGAGAGTGTCCGGTGCATATCGACCACTTTACCCGCGACAAGAATCGCCGGAGGTGAAAAATTGCGCTTCTGCGCCAGTTCGGCGATATTGTCCAATGTTCCTGTGATGATTTCCTGCTGCGGCGTCGTGCCGCGGCGGATAAGCGCCGCCGGCGTGGCTGATGATTTGCCACACCCAATTAGTTTTTTCGTAATCTCGCCCAAATTTTTCACGCCCATCAAAAAAACCAACGTGCCGATGCCGGCTAATGCTTGCCAGTCGATATCGCTTTTTTCTTTGGACGGATCTTCATGGCCGGTGACGAAAGCTACCGTGGAAGCGAGCTCCCGATGAGTGAGCGGAATACCGGCATACGCCGGGACAGCGATCGCGGAAGTAACTCCCGGAACCACTTCAAAGGGGATGCTTTTGGACGCGAGTATTTCGGCTTCTTCTCCGCCGCGCCCAAAAATAAAAGGATCGCCACCTTTCAGACGCGCCACCGTATTTCCTGCCTGAGCCTCTTTCACCAACAAATTGTTGATTGTTTCCTGCGACAAAGTGTGCTCGCCGCCTTTTTTCCCCGCGTAAATAAAGCGGGCATCGCCTCTGGCATATTTAAGCAGTTCTTTATTAACTAGATGATCGTAAACAACCACATCGGCCAGGCGCAGATAATCTAATCCCGTGAGCGTAATCAATCCCGCATCGCCCGGACCAGCGCCAATTATATAAACTTTGCCGACTTTAGCCATTTCCCCCATAACCTTTTTTAATCTACCAATTCTAAAAACTTTTTGCCGCCACGCTCCAGAATCATTTCCGCAAGTCTTTTGCCCAGTTCTTCCGCTTCAAAAACTGATCCCTGCACCTTATCCCTGACTATACCTGAACCCTGAGGCGCCGCCACCAAACCTTCCAGCGAAAGTTTATCCCTTTCCAATTTACCTAAAGCGGCAATAGGTAAACGGCAGCCGCCGCCCAAACGACGCAAGAAGGCTCTTTCTGCTGCTATTTCCGTATTAGTCGGCGCGTGATTGATCTTTGCCAGATTTTTCTTGAGCTCATTATCTCCGGCTCTTACTTCCAGCCCCAAAGCTCCCTGCCCCACAGCGGGCAACATTAATTCCACGGGCAGAAATTGCGTAATTCTCTGGACGAATCCCATTCGTTTCATACCGGCTGCCGCTACAATAACGCCGTCGAGATTTTCCGTTTCTATTTTTCGTAGTCTTGTATCCAAATTGCCCCGCAGGGGGACAATTACAGCGTCGGGCAATATATCCAGAAGTTGGGCAGAACGGCGCAACGAGCCTGTGCCGATTTTTGCTCCTTTGGGCATTTGTTCGAGCTTCCTGTTATCTCTGGATGCCAGGATATCTCTGGCGTCTTCCCGCTGGAGAATTGCGGCAAACTCCAAACCTTCTGGAATTTCCGTGGGGACATCTTTCATGCTGTGCACGGCTAAATCGATAGTATTGGAAAGAAGGGCGTCTTCAATCTCTTTGACAAACACTCCTTTGCCGCCGATTTTCAGCAGAGATATATCCTGCATGATATCTCCGCTGGTTTTAATGATGCGGATTTCGATAACCGCTTCCGGTATAATCTTTTTAATTTTTTCGGCAACGAAATCGGCTTGAGTTAAAGCCAGCTTACTGCCGCGCGTTCCTATTCTTAAATTCATACCAATCCATTCATACTTTTATTGAGTTGTTCCGGGAACTGTCACTACAGCTGGCATTGTCATGTAGGGCACGTTTCCCGAAAGCGCCGTCAATTACCGCTCCCTAATATCGATGCTCTTATTCATCCAAACGAAAGATTTGCCTAACCGTAGCCACAATGTCTGTAGAACCAACTTCGGAACTTTCTTCTTTTAAAACGCTAACCGGGGTATGCAGTATTTTATTGACGATGGAATTGACCAGGATTTTTATTTTTTCTTGCTCCTCCTGATCAAATTTTTGCACCCAGCTAGCCGCCTTCTCCATTTCCGACTGCGTAATTTCTTCGGCCTTGGTTCGTAGGGACACTATCGTCGGCACAGCCTCCAACTCTTTCAGCCAGTTAGTGTAACGTATTATTTCCTCTTCCACAATCGCTTCGGCCTTAAGCGCTTCTCTTTTGCGGATATTTATGTTTTCATCGACAATACCCTGAAGGTTGTCAATATTATAAAGGTAAACATTATCGATGGAACCTGCCGTGGGATCAATATCGCGAGGGACGGCTATGTCAATCAGGAACAACAGGCGATTTTTGCGTTGATGATGAATTTTACGGACTAAATCGGCAGTAATGATATAGTCAGGCGCGTCGGTCGAACTGATTACAATGTCGGCCTCGATCAGTTTTTCGCCCAAAGCGTCAAGGGTCACAGCTTCTCCGTGAAATTTTTCCGCCAGTTGCGCCGCCTGCGCTGGCGATCTATTGGCAATGATTATATCCTCCGCCCCGCTGCTGATAAGGTGTGTGCCGGTCAATTCGGCCATTTCTCCGGCCCCGATCAATAAAATTTTCCTGCCCGCAAGTGTTCCGAATATTTTCTTGGCCAATTCTACAGCGGCAAAGCTCACGGAAACCGGATTGACCGCTATGGCCGTTTCCGACCGGACGCGTTTGGCCGTGCGAAAAGCGCGGTGCATCAGGCGATTGAGAATGGTCCCGGTCGCGTTTTTCTCCAAAGCCCGGCGGTAAGCGTCTTTCACCTGGCCCAGAATCTGCGTTTCGCCCATCACCAGAGAATCAAGGCTGGACGCCACTCTAAAAATATGGCGCACCGCTTCTTTATCGTAATAAATGAAGAGACATTTTTCCGCCTCCACCGGTGTCAGATTTCCCTTTTGCACCAAAAAATCATGGAGATCGCGGATAGTTTCATTTTCCTCGATACTGGCAATAATTTCAATCCGGTTACAGGTGGAAATATAAAACACTTCCCGCACGCCTTTTAAGGAAAGGAGCCGGGAAAACAAATCTCCTTCCTCCTCGCAACCGGCAAATATTTTTTCCCGAACAGCAAGCGGCGCTGTTTTATGATTTACGCCCAGTAATACAATCATGTCTTAAATAAAATCATGCAAAGTTGTAAAACAAAATCTCACGCCAATATAAGATAATAAGAAGAGAATAAAGACGGCGCAGGAAACTACAGCCATCCGGAAACCTTTCCAGCCGATGGCGAGACGTTGATGCAGAAGAAATCCGTAAATAATCCAGGCGCTCAATGTCCAAATAATTTTCGGATCTGTGGACCATCCTGCCTCCCAGGTAAATCTCGCAAATACCGCTCCGGCAATAATACCTGCCGTCAAAACGGGGAATCCCCAAAGCAGGCAAAGATAATTAATGTTGTCGAGATCGCTAAGCGATGGCAATAACCTGCTCATGGAGCCAAGTTTTTTATGTTTCAGCAGAGAGTTTTGAATTATGAACATCGCTCCCGCGCAGGAGGCAAGGACAAATAAAACCTCCCCGACGATTGTCAAAGTTAGATGCGCCATAGTCAGCCAGTTTCCCCACGCCTCCGGCAGCAGGGATTTGCCTGTTTGATGTCCGGCAGCCGCAATCATAAAAAGCAAAATGAAAGGGGAAATGAAAGCGCCCAGCAGTCTTGTTTTGGTTTTAAATTGCAGGGCAAGATAAACTCCACTTGCCGATAAGGCGCAAAAAGAGAAGAAAGTGCGCGAACCGAGATTATGAAATCCAGCGGAGCTTATGAGAGCGAGCAATAAATAAATGGTTAAAAAGCCGAAGGCAACGGCCAAAAGCCAGGTGGAAATTTTGGCCAACATCACTCTCTTTACAAGCAAGGAGAGCAAATATCCGGTAACGGACAAAGTGCAGAGGGTAAAGGCAATTTTAAATAAAATCAGCTCTGTGCTAATTAAACTCAATTTCCACCTCCTGGCCCGTGGTTTTCTTTATAAGCATCTTTACCTTTTCCCAATCTTTTTCCTTGATAACATTAAGTATTCCCACCGCTAATAAGGAGGCAAACCAATCTTTGCCTACACCAGAATTTTTCGCCATTTTGGTTCTCAGGCTACCTAAAATGTTGAGAAGAACTTCATATTCCTTTCCGTATTTGGATTCGAGCTCTTCGCGCATATACCTCGCCAGCGCCGGACTTTTGCCGCCGGTTCCTATAGCAATTGTCAGATCGCCTCGCTCCACCAAGGAAGGCAAAATAAAATCGCATTTTTGCGGATCGTCAACAATATTTACGGGAATGCCCTTACTGCGGACGTCGTTGGATATTGCCGCATTGGTTTTTTCATCATCTGTCGCCCCAATGACTAAAGCGGCTCCATAGATGTATTCACCGGAATATTCTTTAGCAATGTGGCAGATGATTTTTTTCCCGTTTAGCCGGGTAAGTTCCGGCGTCAGTTGAGGGCTGATGACAAACACTTTAGCACCGCTCTCCAGAAGCTTTTTTACCTTTCTTTCCGCTACTTCACCGCCGCCCACAACGACACATTTCTTGCCGGCAATATTCCAAAAGACAGGGTAATATTTCAATGTTTTCCTTTCTGCCATAGTACAGTTACGCTGGTCAGACCTGTTTGAAGAAACTACCACGAAGGGGGGTAAAATACAAGCCGGGGGATTTGTACAAAAGCTCTCATGAAGACATGGTCAGGTATCAGGCTGCTTGAATTATTGCCCGAAACAAGCTATATCATTTTAAACAGAACAAAGGATTTTTTATGACTAAAAAAGAACCGGAAAAATGGCTAAAAATGGAAATATCGGCTCCCGTGGAACTCATGGACGCGCTGGGAAACTTTCTTACCGAAACAGGCGCACAGGGCGTGTTTCAAGAAACACTGGAGCCTCAAGCCGCAGGTGACTTTACCGAATCGAGAGATGAGGAATTACTCCAAGCCTATTTTCCTCAAGACGCGCGCAGCGAAAAAAGAATTATTGCCGTGCAAAAATATATGGAAAGCGTGCGCGAAATATTCCCCGGGATAAGAAAACCGTCTCTGAAAACGGAAGTCATCAGCGACCCGAATTGGGCCGAGCAATGGAAAAAATATTTCAAGCCCATACGGGTAAGCAACAATATCATCGTCAAACCGACATGGGAAAGATATTCTCCTTCCAGCCGTGATATTGTAATTGAAATTGATCCGGGCATGGCTTTCGGCACCGGTCAGCATGCTTCCACCAGAATGTGCATGGAAGCTATCGAAGATATAATCATGAAAGACCGTTCGATTAAATCATGGAAAGTGCTGGATGTCGGTTGCGGTACAGGTATTCTCGGTATCACCGCCGCTAAGCTCGGTGCAGAGGAGGTCATCTGCGTGGATATTGATAAAAAAGCCGTGGGAATTGCCCGCGAAAACGCGGCAATCAATCAGGTCGAGGGCCACTTACGCATTATCAATCGCGACGTTACAACAATTAATGAACCGCGAAATTTAATCATCGCCAACCTTACCGCCAAACTGCTTTTGCAACTTCGCCCGCATCTGACCCAATTGCTTTTACCGGAAGGATATTTGATTATCTCCGGCATCATTGAACAGGATACTAAAAGCATAGAAGATAATTTTTCTGTCGCATCGTTCGCTCAAAACAAAGTGATCACGGAAAAAGAATGGGTTTGTTACGTGCTCAGAAAAAAATCGGCGACAGCTTAACATCAAAACTTTTTAAACTTAAACGCTTCTATTAAACAAAGGAAAGTTAGCTTTGACCATTCCCCGAATTTATTGTCCTGATGCAATAGAAAATAAAGAAATTTGCGAACTGGGACCGGACAATTATAAATATTTGAAACAGGTACTGCGCTTAAAGCCGGGCAGTAAAATATATGTATTTGACGGTTTCGGCCATGAGTTTGCTGCTGTAATTAAAAGTTTTTCGTCCGGCAGGGTTTGTGTGGAGCTGGGGGAAAGAATTTCAGCTGCCGGCAAAGAAATCCGCATTTCTTTAGCTCAAGCTATACCCAAAGCAAATAAAATGGATTTGATCGTGAAGAGTGCTGCTGAACTTGGCGCCGATGTAATAATTCCATTCACTGCGGCGCGTTCAGTCAGCCGCATTACCGGCGATAAGGCGCTTCCCAAAGTCGCCCGCTGGCAAAAGATCGCCCGGGAAGCGGCACGCTGCTGCCGCGGAAGCCAAATAACAGAGGTATTATCACCAACATCTTTTGCGAACATGCTTTCCCAGGCCAGCGACAAATCCTACAAGATTATTTTTTGGGAAGAAGAATCGCAAAAAAGCATCAAAGGCGCGCTCATGGATAAAAAATTTAATTCCCTAAATGATTTTTTTGTTATTGTCGGGCCGGAAGGAGGTTTTTCCAAAGATGAAGTAAGGCTCGCAAAAAAAGCCGGGTTTATTTCGGTTTCTTTAGGCCGTCAAATTTTAAAGGTGGAAACAGCAGCAGCGGCGATAATTTCCATAATCCAATATGAAAAAGGAATTTTCAGCAATAGATCAAAGGAGGTTAACAAATGACCATTTATAAATTTGCCGGTTTTTGGCGGCGGCTCGTAGCCTATTTGATTGACAGCGCCATCATCACTATCGTTTTCTTTGTTTTATTCATGATCGCCACAATGGCATTTTTATTTGGCTCCATTTCTGGCAGTAGCAGCGAATGGCTTGCCGATTTACTGGATCCAACAAGAGCTTCTTCAATTTTGATTTTTACCTGGATATTTTATGCGGCTATGATGATCGCCTATTTCACTTACTTCCACGGCGCAACAGGCCGCACACCGGGGAAAATGTTGCTCGGCTTGCAGGTCCTTTCCGCCGAGGGCACACCTATCTCCTACAGCATTGCTTTTTTAAGAGCGGTAGGCTATTTTGTCTCGAGTATATTTTACCTCGGCTTTATCTGGGCTGCTTTTGACAAAAAAAAGCAGGGCTGGCACGATAAAATCGCCGGAACAGTTGTAATTATCCGGGAGCAGGAAAATACAACCGCAGGCATATCAATTCCCGATCAGCCCGCAGTTTTACCAGAGTCATGACCTGATGAGATAAAATCTGAAGTCTTTAAAGAACAAATGAATCGCCCGGGGAAAATACCGGAAAACAATAATTAAAGAGAGAGGAGATAGGCGCCAGCGGCCAAAAAAGCCCTTGACAAAGGAAGTCATATTTTATAGACGATTGCAGCCTCTGCCAGGTTAGATTAATCCGGCGGGTCGGTAGCTCAGTCGGTAGAGCATCGGACTGAAAATCCGAGTGTCGGCAGTTCAATTCTGCCCTGACCCACCATGAAACTGCAGGCCCTCCCTAAAATAAGGAGGGCTTTTTTAGTCCATCATCTTTTGAGATGATGGACTAATAAGTGTATCCATGACAAAACAAAAAATGAAAATCATGCTGGTCAATCCTCCTAACTGCGGAAAGAGTATTCCGGAAGAGGAATACGGCATTACGTCGCTTAAGCAACTCTTCAAGGGAGAACCTTTCAATCTAGAAGTTCTCGCCGGTCCTTTGTCCGAACATGAAGTAATGATCTTTGATCTAAAGTGCGAAAGCGAAGAGGCTTTTTGGAGAGCCTTCGACACGTTTGCGCCGGACGTTGTCGGTTGGACGGCTCTAACTTGCGAGGCCAATACCGTCATCCGCTATGCAGAAAAAATAAAAGAGAAAAGCAATCCTATTATCGTCATCGGCGGCAATCACGCCACTTATGATCCTGTTTATTTTAACCGCGCCGAATTCGACTATATCGTTATCGGTTTAGGGAAAAAAAGTTTTAGTGAATTGATCAGCCGTTTGGATAAAGGCAAGAAAGGCGCTGGAATAGCCGGAGTTGCCCAAACCTCTCCCGGTAAGCCGTTAGCCTATGTAACCAGAAATTATGATGAAACAGATTTGATGGATGACGTCCCTCCCCGCTATGATCTGGTCGCCAAATATAGAAGCCAATATTTTCTGGAGCAATTGGGTCTGACGATGGGGTTTGTCATTACCGCCTACGGCTGCACGCATAAATGCTCTTTTTGTACGATCCCGGGAATGACAGGGGGAAAATACCTGAATCACTCTATAGATGCCGTAATTCGCGACATCCAATTGCTCGGTGATATTTCCTTTATCAGGATGGTTGATGCCAACACCTTCGGCAATACAGCATTATCGCTTGACCTTTACAAAAAAATCATGCAAGCAGGCATCAAGAAAAGATTCTTCGCCGATGTCCGCGCCGATACCATTGTCAAACATCCTGATCTAATGAAAAACTGGAAGGAGGCGGGACTCTACGCGGTAGTTGTGGGCTTCGAAGATTTTCAGGATGCGCGCCTTGCCGCTTATAATAAGAAGTACCAAGGGCATATAATCAATGAGGCGATAAGAATTTTACATGACCTGGGCATAGTAATTGTCGGCGATTTCATCGCTTCCCCCGAGTATGAAGAAAATGATTTTGAAAAATTAGAAAACTTCATTGTCGCCAACAAAATTGAAATCCCCGTGATTTCCGTTTTGACACCAATTCCGGGAACGCCGCTTTATAAGGAGATGAAGAGTCAAATCGTGATTTCCGATTTGGATTATTACACTTTTACCAACGCGGTGACGGCAACTAAAATGCCCGAAGATTTATTTTACAGAACTTTTGCCGATCTAGTAAAAAGGCTTCACGATAAGCCGCACAGACCGCAGTAACGGAGGAAAATCAGTGCCAGTTTATATCAACGATATTGCCGCGTTTCTACCCAACGAACCGGTAGGCAATGAGGAGATTGAAGATGTGTTGGGAAAGATTCATGATAATCGTTCCCGCATAAAATCCATGGTCCTCAAGAACAACGGGATACTAAAAAGATACTACGCGATTGACCGCAAAACGGGGAAGCTCAATTATACCAATGCTAGGCTCACGGCGGAGGCAATCAGAAAATTAAAACCGTATGCAGGTTTTTCGATAAATGAAATTCAATGCCTCTGCTGCGGCACGACCATCGCGGATGTCATCGCGCCCGGCCACGGACTGATGGTGATGGGGGAACTGGGGATTCCGCCCTGCGAAGTTATCACCACATCGGGAATCTGCCTTTCCGGCATTACTTCCTTCAAGGCCGCTTATGCCAATGTTGCCCTGCAGTTGAGCGATAACGCCGTGGCGACCGGTTCGGAACTGGCCTCATCGCTGATACGCTCCGATTTCTTTGAGCACCTTCCGGGCGACCCTGATTTTAAGAAACATCCGGTTCTTGCCTTCGAATCCGATTTCTTGCGCTGGATGCTCTCTGATGCCGCGGGCGCTGTTTTTATGTCCGACAAAAAAAACAAAAAAGAAAAATCGCTGAGAGTCGATTGGATCGAGCATATTTCTTATGCCGGTCAAATGGACGTTTGCATGTACGCGGGTGGTGTGAAAAAAGAAAACGGCGAGGTTATCGGCTGGCGCGAGCTCGATTCATTGCAGGAAGCTCTGGCCGGAAATTTTTTCGCTCTCAAACAGGATACCGAGCTTCTGGGCGAACATGTTGTGCGCATTACCGTAAGCGAGGCGCTTTCGCGCGCTGTGAAAAAAAGAAAGATTAAGGCGGAAGAAATCGATTGGTTCTTGCCGCATTACTCATCGGAATATTTCCGCGATAAAATTCATGACGCGATGGCGGGCATCAATTTCCGTATACCTTACGAAAAATGGTTTACCAACCTGACCTATAAAGGTAACACCGGCGCCGCTTCCATTTACGTGATGCTGGAAGAGCTGTTTCATTCGGATAAGTTAAAGGAAGGCCAGCGAATACTCTGCTATATTCCGGAAAGCGGCCGGTTTTCAGTAGCCTATATGCTCTTGACGGTTGTTTAATCGCACTTGTGTAGCTCACAACTTTTTGGATTTAACAAATTAATTATGTCTGAAAATCCTTTGCAATTGCTGATGAATCCCAAATCTATCGCTGTCGTGGGAGCAAACAATACTCCGACCAAGATGGGGACAATACAGTCATTGAGTGTTTTGAAAGATGGCTACCGAGGCAAGTTCTATCCGATTCATCCCGCGGAAAAAACAATTCTAGGGATTACAGCTTATGCCTCGCCGCAGGATTTACCGGAAGTTCCTGATCTCGCCCTGTTGATAGTCCCCATAAAAACGGTCATTCCTCTTTTGGAGAATTTCGGCAAAATCGGCACGAAAAGGGCAATCGTCGTCACCGCCGGTTTCAGGGAAACGGGAGACGCCGGCCAGGATATGGAAAATAAACTCAATGAAGTTGCTTGCCGTTATGGGATACGTTTTGTCGGCCCCAATTGTCTGGGCGTAATTAACAGTCAAATTTTTTTAAATACAACTGTCTATCCCTTTCCCCAGGAGCCCGGCCTGCTTGGCTTTGCTTCCCAAAGCGGCACTTATGTCACACAAGTTCTTCCCTCTTTGAAAAAAAAAGGAATCCGTTTCAGCAAAGCCATCAGTTTAGGCAACGAAACAAATATTGATATTGCAGATGCTCTGGAATTTTTGGGAGAGGACGAGCAAACGAAAGCGATTATTCTTTATATAGAAGGAATTAGAAATGGACAAAAGTTTATAGATGTTGCCCGCAAGGTTACGCCACATAAACCCGTATTGGCGCAATATGTCGGCGGTACCGTATCCGGCGCCCGAGCCGGAATGAGCCATACCGGTGCCATGGCCGGCCCCGATTTTCTTTATGACGGCATCTTTAAACAAGCCGGAATTATCCGCGTCGGCTCCGTGGAAGAACTCTATGACCACGGCTGGACACTGGCCACGCAACCACTGCCACGGGGAAGGCGTGTCGGCGTCATCACCAACTCCGGCGGTCCATCATCTTCCATTTCTTATACCTGCGATTTAGTTGGATTGGAAGTCCCTCGCTTTTCCGCCGGTCTGCAAAAAGAAATCAGGAAATACTTGCAACCGCATGCGTCTTCGGCCAATCCGGTAGATCTGACTTTTGATACAGGCATGGAAAAACTGGCGATAACAATTCCGGAACTTGTAATCAAAAGCGGGGAGGTGGACGCTTTAATCATCCATGGAATAATGCACTCCGGTTTTTTGCGCGAGATTTATAACCATGTTTTAGATTTTATCGGGGGGATTTCATTTGAAGAATTTTTAAGTTTCACTGGGCCCGTAATCAAAGAAGTGTTTGAACTGCCACGCAAATATAATATGCCCTTGATTATTTCCAGTTTCTTCGGTCAGGAAGATTCTTATACCAAAGGTTTTCAAGAAAATAATATTCCGGTTTTTCATTCTCCGGAAAAGACCGCCCGTGCGTTAGGTTCTCTTTATCACTACAAACTAATCAAGGAACGGCCTTGGGGTAAAAAAATTGTTCTACCCCAAATCAGCAAACAAGCCGCAAGCCTTATTAGACAGGCAAAGGAAAAGGGACAAAAAGCTCTGGATGAACACGCGGCAAAAAAAATACTAGTCGCCTACGGTGTGCCGGTTACGAAGGAAACTTTGACGAAAACGCAGGAAGAGGCTCTTGCCGCCGCTTCCAAAATTGGCTATCCGGTGGCGCTGAAAGCCTGCCACTGGGAAATCATGCACAAAAGCGGTAAAGGACTTATTGTCTTGAACATTGAAAACGCGGCTAAGCTCAGAGAGGCGTTTACAGGTATTCACCGGGCAGCGGGAAAAGCAGTACCGATTCTGGTGCAGGAAATGCTCGCCGGCAATCGGGAATTTTTGGCCGGCATGACACGCTTTGCCGGATTCGGCGCGTGTGTGCTTTTTGGCCTGGGCGGTGTTTTTACCGAGATTTACCGCGATACAACGATTCGGATGGCACCGCTTACCGCTGCCGACGCGCAAGAAATGTTTGCCGATCTGCGCACCCGCAAACTGTTGGAAGAATTCCGGGGAATGCCGCCGGTGAAAATTGATGAGCTTGCCGGGATAATGCAAGCGGTAGGAAATATTTCCTTATTGCATCCGGAAATAGCCGAAATTGATTTAAACCCTATTATCATCAGCGGGGCTAAGCCTGTCGTCGCCGATGCTTTATTTGTGCTGGAAGACTAGCAAAGAAGAAATTGAAAAAATGATTTCTCTTGCGTTCAGAAGAATATTCTAACGTTTTTTACCGGCTTTTTTTAATACATCACCGAGAGTACCCATCTTCTTAGGCACATTGGACATATAGCCGCTCAAATCTTCCTTTGCGCCGGTAGAGGTTTCTTTTTCATTTGTGGCAAGATCAAGAGAGATTCTTTTATTGGTCAGATCAACTTTTTCGATTCTTACCTCCACCTGCGCGTCCGGAGAAAGCACATCGCGTGCATGTTTAATCTTCTTGCCGCGGGCGAGTTTGGAAATATGCAAAAGACCATCAATACCGGCTTCCAAAGTGACAAAAGCGCCAAAATCTGTCAGACGCGCTACCCGGCCTTCGTGAATACTTCCTTCGGGATATTTACTTACGACATTATTCCACGGATCGGGCAAAGTGTCTTTGAAAGACAGCGTAATGCGTTCATTTTCCCAATCAAGATTGATAATTTTCGCTTCTATTTTGTCGCCCGGAAAATAGAGAGCCTTGGCGTCCTGAACTTTCCCCCAAGCCATTTCGGAAACCGGCAGCAGGGCTTGTATCCCTCCGATATCCACAAAAGCGCCGAAATCACGGACAGCTTTAATTATACCACGCACAAGCATACCTTTTTGGAGTGAACCCTTGAGTTCTTTGATTTTTTCCTGTTCTATTTTTTCGAGAAGAGGACGGCGGGAAAGAACTATTGTGCGTCCGTTTTCCGCATATTCGATAATCATAAAATCAAATTTTTTGCCGATATATAAGGCAACATCATCGATTTTTTTCGTATCCATCTGTGAGTAAGGGCAAAAGCCGGTAGCGTTCGCACTTATTTTTACCGCAAAGCCTCCTTTGATTTCCTTTTCCACAGTTGCTGCTAGTGGAATTTGTTTTTCGTAGGCGTTGAATAAATAATCGTCAACGCTTTGGCGCGTCAGCAATTTGGTGGTAAAGAGTTTTTCGCCGTGCTTCGAGGATAAAAAATAGGCCGTGATGGGATTGCCTTCCCTGACTGTAAGGTTGCCTTCATCATCAAGAAGCTCTTTTTTATCGAGATAGCCTTCACTTTTTGCCCCCAGATCGAGGAATATCCACTCAGAAGTGATTTTTACAACGGTCGTATCGATTTTTTCTCCCACAGAATAATGCCGGGGGGTGAGACTTGTCTCATCAAGCAGTTCGGCAAAACTCTTTTCCTCTTCCATAGGCCTTCCCCTTATTCAGCAGTAATGAAGTGTGTTCTTCGGGTGCGCATCTTTGATAACACGAAAAAAATAATTTGTCTTTGAAAAAATTAATGAGACTCAAATTCCAGAAACGTAGTGCGTTGAAATTTGTTAGTCGAATTATTCCGCTACGCGGAGAACGAATACGACCCGGGGTAATGAGACTCCAATTCCGAAAGCGTAGCGCAGCGGAATTGGTAAGTTAATGAGACCCAAGCTCCAGAAACATAGTGTGCAACCTGAAGGTCACGTACCGCTGAAGCTTGCTGGTCGAATTATCCTGCGAATGGAATTCGCAGGGCGAATTACCCATCTAGCGAAACGGGATTGATGATATCATTTGCTTTAATTAAAAAAATCTGGATATTTAAACAAATATGTATTATTAATGAATCAAGAATATCCAAGGAGTTGAATCACTTATGCGTTTTGAAATTGCCCGCGGCGGCAGCGGCTTAACTTATGAAATCCGCAACATTGTGCTTATCGCCAACAAACTCAAGGAATACGGCGTCGATATTATCTGGGAGAACATCGGTGATCCTGTCCAGAAGGGCGAGAAAATACCTGCATGGATGAAAGATGTCCTGATCAATATACTAAAAGAAGATAGCTCCTATGCTTATTCACCGACTAAAGGAGTGGACGAAACGCGTAAATTTCTTGCCGATCGTCTGAACAGACGCGGCAAGGTGCAGATCACCCCGGAAGATATAATTTTTTTTAATGGCCTAGGTGATGCTATCGCTCGCGCTTATAGCTCTATTCAAGTTGATGCACGCATGATTATGCCGGAACCGACCTATTCTACTCACTTTATGGCGGAAGTATTGCACGCTTCCTTTCCTCCCAATACATACCGGATGAATCCTTACAGCAATTGGTATCCGGATATGCGGGAGCTGGAGCAAAAAGTTAAAAGTCACAAATCCATCGTCGGCATTTTGGTGATCAACCCCGATAATCCCACTGGGTTTGTTTATCCGGTGGAAACGCTCAAGCAAATTGTGCAGATCGCCAGGGAAAATGATCTTTTCATTGTTTTCGACGAAACATATATAAACATAGTTTACAACGGCAAGAAAACCGTGCCGCTTTCCGATATCGTTGGCGATGTTCCCGCAATCAGCATGAAGGGTATTTCCAAAGAACTTCCCTGGCCGGGTGCGCGCTGCGGATGGATAGAAGTTTACAACGCCGAAAAAGATCTGATTTTCGCCCGTTTCATTAATACGATCTTACAGCAGAAGATGTCGGAAGTGTGCTCAACAACTCTGCCCCAGATGGCGATTCCGAGGATTATGTCTCATCCGGAATATCAGAATTATTTGGATAAGCGCAAACTGCATTACGAAAAGCTTTCCCAGATCGCTTACGATATTTTAAAGGATGTTCCCTGTCTGATGGTGAATAAAACCAACGGCGCCTTTTACATGACTGTTGTTTTTAATGAATCGGCTCTCAATAATCGCCAAAGCCTGCATATTAAGAAAAAGGAAATAAGGGAATTTGTGGAAAATTTAGTTAAAGAGACCATCGAACACGATAAACGATTCGTTTATTATCTACTGGCTGCAACCGGCATTTGTGTTGTGCCCCTGACATCATTCTTTACCCCGCTGCTTGGTTTCCGCATGACGCTCTTGGATAAAGACGAAGCGGAATTCAGATACGTAGTCAAAACCATCGCCGAAAAAATCGTGGAGTATATTGAATCGGGAAAATAAAAAAGCCGAAGGGATTTTGTAATAACCCTTCGGCAATTTGTGTTTAAACTGTAATCCCCCTGCGCTTCGCTTAGGGGATTAATTCAACTAATAAATTTCAATGCACTTTGTTTTTGAAATTTGAGTTTCATTAATTCCACTAGCGCTTCCTATAGTCAGCGAGCGTCATTGACTAGTATCGGCCGCCGCGATTTCCACCGCCTCCGCCGCGTCCACCTTTATTAAATCCACCGCCGCCGCCTCTTGAGCCTCCTCCGCCGAATTCTTTCTTTGGTCTCGCCTCGTTGACAGTAATTGCTTTCCCATCAAGCATACCACCGTTGAATTTCTTGATGGCTTCGGCTGCGCCTTCTTCTGTTTTCATTTCGACAAAACCAAATCCTTTGGATTGACCTGTAAACTTATCCTTAATGACTGAAGCGGATGCAACTTCTCCCGCTTCGGTAAAGTTAGATTTGAGATCATCATCTGTAACTTTA
>JBEKMF010000139.1:0-5050 GCA_050008655.1 Smithellaceae bacterium | reverse complement strand
CAATCCAATCGTCCGGATAGGTAACGGAGAAAGCCGGCTTCTGATCATAAGTGAACACTGCCGCCGCAGCTATAGACGGGGAAAGTGCCAATACCAGCATACAGGCCCCCGCCAGAAACAATGTTACCAGCATACTGCTTTTTCCCACTTTGTGTTTCATCATTTACCTCCTGTCTTTTTATAATAGTTCAGTGACTCTATTCATTTTTGATGAGAATCCGCTTTTTGGTGGGCTGAATAAGGGTTAAAAGAAGGGCTTCCGCGCCCAATTAGCGGAAGCCCTTCTTTTTTGATTTACCGCAATCTGCTGTTTATGGCCACGGGTCGGTTGCGGTTGATAATCCCGTTTTAGGTATCAGCGCAGTACTAGTTGAATAGGAAGCACCTATCTCCACGTAAGTATCGTTGCCGCCGTCGGAGGGAGAGCCAGTATAGGCCGGCCAGATAAAAGTGGTTGTACTGGGAATGCCCGTTCTGGCAAAGTTGGTCCAGATATCCATCATCTTATACGCCATAATCTGGTCCGAGGTGCCCCAGGCGGCATCTGTCACAACATCTGCCGGATTTAGATTCGGAAAGGGAACACCGTTAACGACAATTTGCGTACCCGTTTTCTGGTCTATTACGAGAGTCAGATAGTAATCAGCCACAACGCTAATGGGAAAGTTGAAAACATAGGTCAATTCATCGCTATGATAGGCCAAAATATCTCTTGTTGGATGAGACGTCGCCCAGCCTTCGGGAACTTTGCTGAACTTATACACGTACTGCGGCGAGCTATTATTGGCGGCGCGCAAGGGCATCTGTTCTACTAATCCGGGAATCAGGCCGGTCATATCTCCGGCGTTGGCGCCGGCCAAAAAGGGAACATCGCTCGGCAGTTTGCTGCTGAGACTGGTATACATATCCGTCGTCGCGTAATGGCCGTCTTGGTTAGGAGCATATGGCAAATCCAGCGCTTGAAAAGGAGTTGGGGCGTAAAACGCGGTCCAATATGCAGTATCCTCGGCGACAATTGTCCACCAGGGCACCGCGCGGGCCTGGGCCAGCGTAGTAACGCCCAGTGTTGAAAACAGAGTAGTTCCGAAATATTCCGCGACCGCCAGAGGGGGGTGTTCAGAAAAAAGAATGGTGATGGGTATGCCCCATTTGGGAACATGCCGCTCTCGCAGATGGCCTTGTGGAAAAGTCCTTTGGCCAGAGGCGAAGCCATCAGGGAATTAACCTTGCCGCCGCCGCCGGATTCGCCGAAAATCGTGACGTTCTTCGGATCGCCGCCAAACTTGGCAATGTTCTTTTTTACCCACTGGAGAGCCGCAATCAGGTCCAACTGGCCGTAATTACCTGATCCGTGGTATCCCGATTCCGCAGTCAGTAATGGATGCGCCAGGTAGCCAAACTCTCCTAAACGGTGGTTAACTGTTACCACCACCACTCCTTTTGTGGTCAACCCTGCCGGATTATTAAAATTAGGTGAATTGCCGGTCAGAATAACAAAAGCTCCGCCATGGAACCAGACCATGACGGGCAGATTGGATCCACCCATAGGTGTGGTGATATTTAAGTGAAGACAATCTTCACTCACGCCTCCCTGAGCTCCGATAAGAGCGGCGTAAGCGCCGGTGGTATAAGTAGTTATCTGAGGGGACTGATCTCCCCATTCAATCGCCTGGCGCACACCCGACCAGGACGTGGGGGCATGAGGCGGCCTCCAGCGCAAACTACCAATAGGCTTTGCGGCATAGGGAACTCCTATGAATTGCCAGGTGTCTGAAAGTGGTGGGGCTATTCCGGGTGCCAACGCCAACACGTTATTGTATGAAGCAAAACCGCTTAATAGTCCATTTGCCGTATGGACTATTTTTCTGGGGCCGATTGAACGCGCAAAATGAGCCGATGCCTCTGCGTATGGTTGTAATGTTCTTGGGCCACGGTAGAAGGCATCGCTGAAAACAGCCGGACTAGCGGCGTTAAGCGCAGCAAGAAGATTTACAACATTAGAGTCTGCGGCAAAATTATCCGGTGTCTGGTTGAAATCAATCGAGCCGGCGAAGCCGGAAACAATGGGCGTGATGGCTTTCGTAATCTGGATGTTGTTGTTCAAATCGCCGTCCTGATCAAGGGTCTGTAATAAAACGCACATGTTCACGACTCTCTGATCAAAAGGATCAGCGGTACCTAAAATACTCATGGGCGTTAATATAGGAGCGCCTGTCGCTGATCCTAAAGTCAGATTGCCGATGGAAAAAGTTACGGTCTGGCCGAACTTGTACTTAAACTGCCCCGCTGGACCAGTCAGACCCTTTAATGTCGGTGTCGAATAATTCAAGCCGGAAACGGGACTATCTAAAAAGACACCCGTTTGCGTTCCGGTTCCCGCGGACGCCGCCGCAGCCAACTGGGGCCCCAGAACACCGTTAACCAGGGCGAAACCGGAAAACAGAATCAACAATAAAAACGCATATTGCAACCGCTGAAAAATAAATCTTAACTTCTTTTGCATACTCTCTACTTCCTCCTTTTCTTTAATAATTACTATTGATGGCAAAAATTTCTTTTGCCACTTCAATTAAAGAGGGGATTTCTCTGCGGATTAAAATCCCCTTTTTTTCATTAAAGATATTAATTTCCCTTTCCGCCGGTGTCTATACTGCGTTAATTTGTTGCCCCGAACAAGCGCAGAAGAAAAGATTAAACAAAAAAATATTGAGATGATGTTGAAAAAAGGCCTCCCCGAATTGATTTTGACGGATAATCTTTGGGAAAGGAAGTGATTGAAAACGTCATCATTTTGGTGTAAGTAAATCATTGAAATTACCCACCATAACTGTAATAAGTTAGCAAATGATTTGTGCCGTATATTGGCACGGCATGTCTTTATACGGTTTATGAAACACAGCCGGGTATATAAGTCAAGGAAAATTTGATAATGCTTCAAAGTGTGCAAAAAGCGCTGCAAGTTTTTGAAACAGTGGCCAAATCCGAGCCTATCGGCGTAAGCGAAATCGCCCGGCAGTTGAAAATTTCTAAATCAACGGCACAACGTTGCCTGCAGACTCTTCGTGAGGCTGGCTGGATAAAAGTTGATGAGAAGGCCGATTCTACACGTTGGAGGATTACGTCCAAAGCATTCGGTCTTGGTCAGAGGGTCTCCGAACATGGACGTTTGAGGGAGATAGCCATGCCGGTCATGGGAAAATTATGGCAAGCCATTCAGGAATCCATTCATCTGGTGGTAGCCGAAGGCCAAAAGGCAATTGTAATAGATCAATACGAGAGCCCCACTCCTTTCCATATGGAAAGACCCCGTCTTGCCTGGGCGCCGCTACATACGGTGGCGAGCGGGAAGGTTATGCTGGCGCATTTCGATACTAAACTGCTGAATCAATACATCGCCGGCGGGTTGGATTCTTTTACCAAGAAGACCATTACAGACCCCAAAATATTGCGCAAGGAATTGGAAAAAGTCCGCCGTCAGGGATGGGCTGTTGGGATTGATGAAATCATCGTGGGCGGCAGCCACGCGGCGGCGCCAATTTACGGTTGGGATGGGCGTAATATTGCCGCTTTGGCTTTCACTATGCCGACCGTCCGGTTTTCCCAATCTATTCGTAAAAAAAATATTCCCCTTCTGGTGGAAGCAACAGCCGAGATCAGCCGCAGGCTTAAGGACACCTGATAAAACATGAGGGCACGCCCTGTTATAGAAACGTCCGCTGAACCTCACCCGGTTTGATTGATAAGAACTTACTTCTTCAGTCTCGAAGTTTATGAAGAACGATCTTATGTGTCAATTAAATATAGACCGCAAAATATAAAGTATGTTCCGAAATTAAGCGCGGTTCTATCCATACTGAAATCCAGTTTTGTATTAACCAATTAATAGTCAAGCACAAAGCAATGATTAAAATTGATCTTTTGGCAGGAATATTGTACACAATCCGCCATGAAGAATGCCAATCCCGCCGGGCAGAATATTTATAAAGGTATGGCTCTTGTCGCCGACCCCATACATCAATACGCGCTTTTTACAGTGCCGGAGGAGAATGCCCCTGCCGAAACTACGGAAAAAGACCTGATTGATTCCCCCTGGATGCAGAGATTAAGAAGAATTTACCAATTGCAAAGTGCGCGCTGGGTTTATCCGGCGGCAGAACATTCCCGCTTTCAGCATTCTCTCGGCACAATGCACGTGGCCGGAGAATTCGCTAAAAGTATTTATTCGAGTTTGTCCGATGTTTGTAAAGATGTGCCGTCCTGCAATTACGTGGAAGAACTACTGCGCCTCGCCGGTCTTTTACATGACGTGGGGCACGGTCCCTACGGCCATTTTTTTGACGACAATTTTTTAAGTGACTGGGGCTTAACGCATGAAATAATCGGGCAGAGCATTATCGTCGAAAAACTGGGAATGAATATTTCCCGGATCAAACGAAGCCCGTACGGCGTGTTTGCGCGCGGCGAAGCATTGAATCCCGTTTATGTGGCCTATTTAATCAAGATGCCCGAAGCCAAGGAAAATGACCGACAACCGCGCTGGTTGCAGTTCTTGCGTCAGTTGTTTTCCGGCATTTATACGGTGGATAACCTCGATTATGTTCAGCGTGACGCATACATGACCGGCTTTTCGCTGGATATGGTGGATATTCCCCGTCTGCGCTACTACACTTTTTTCACCAAAGACGGCCTTACTCTGCATCAATCAGGCATCTCGGCCTTGGGGCGTTTTCTCAATGCCCGCCTGAATTTATACACTAATGTTTACTTTCACCGCACCACGCGCGCCCTGGATTTGCATTTGCAGGAGATCTTTCATGATACCATGGAGATAATTTTTCCGTATAATCCAGTGAAAAATTTGGATGCTTATCTGCACTGTGATGAATGGTTTTTATTCAACGAAGTGCAAAGCTGGCTTACACATAGTGATCAAAGAAAAAGAAAACTGGCCGATGAATGGAGAAAACTGCACGCAAGAGAAGTTAAGTGGAAGATGTCCTTTTCCACCGAAATCTCCATTGCTCAGATTAATCGCGGTATCGGTTTTTCA
>JBEKMF010000138.1:0-5251 GCA_050008655.1 Smithellaceae bacterium | reverse complement strand
ACAAAAGTGGTTGTTAAATTTTCATCGGCGTTACAGGTATAGGAAACAATAGGAAGAAACTCCAGGATGAGCGATAAGTGATCCGTGGTTTCTTTCAAAGCTTTGTTGGTTTTAGCCAATTCCTGGGTGCGTTCCTTGACTTTGGATTCCAGTTCTTCATGGGCTTTCAACAACGCTGCTTCCGCCCGTTTTGCCTGCGTTATATCTTCCAGTGTTTCAATTGCTCCAACAACGGTACCTTTGGAGTTGCGAATAATGGCGGCGGTAAAGCGCAGCCATCGGCCTCTTTTTCCGAGTTCCGGAAAGAAATCTGTCGCCTCGTACGCGCCGTCGATCAATTTTGATTTGATGAATTTACTTGTGTACCAATGGGGAATCTCTTTCTGGAATTCATCGACGAGTAGGTCGGCCATGCAGGGCCTCTCCGTGCTATAGAATGCCCGCCACTGCTGTCCGGTGCCTACTACCTCTTCGGCCTTGATTCCGCTTAGTTCTTCCAGCGCTTTATTCCAGTAGATGACCAGATGATCCTTCCCGATTATAAAAGCAGGAATTGGTGAACTTCCAATAATACTTTGCAGAGATTGCCGGCCGTTACTAAAAACTTCTCGCGCCCAGATATTTTCGCTGTCTTTTGGTTTCTTTTTTATATTTTTGTGTTGGCGATATTTATCTTTCATCTTCTAATATCCGAGAGAATTAAATATAGCCCGGCTTTGGCGATTTTTATAAAAAATCCCGTAACTCCAAAAGAGCCTTTTCCTGCGGGGAAATGGATTCCACATAAGAAATTATTATGATGAGTTAACTATATTGAAGACGGCACTAGCGTGTCAAGAAAATTAAACTAATAGCGTCTGAGAAAATTGGGGTTGGCAGTGAACAATTTCCTTGACAAATTATCCGGTTATGTTATCGCTCTAGCCGTGGCCTATTCATTTGTTGCACTATTATGCTACCTAACAAAAGATTGTTTATGGCCAGGATTCATCATAGAAGATTCATCCGGTCAAATAGACGTCCTTTATTCTCCGCGTTCCTTTATTTGATGGCAAAAATAATCCTGGCTTAAAGTATTGAAGCTCTATCCGGAAAAGATACTGAAAAAAAGTTATCGGGAGAAGTATAACATTTTGTCCGCAAAGACAGATGGCACCGATACAATGAATAGCCCATAAAAAAGCGGGAAGAAGGAGGGATGCATTATGAGTGAAATCGCAGATAAAGTTGGAATGGGATGGTTGCCGGACTATCCGGATTTTCGGGATCACACAACAGAGCATGAGGAAATTCCGGCCAGATCAAAAGCGTTGGGTCAAAAAGATTCCATTAAGGTAATGTTGGCAAAAGTAGGCGTCGCTAAAATTGCCCGAGCCAGTCTGCCTATTTCCGTAGATTTGAAATCATGGTTTTCTCCGGTTGAGGATCAAGGTTCACTTGGTTCATGCACGGCAAATGCCGGTGTAGGCATCGTCGAATATTTCGAAAAGAGGGCTTTTGGAAAGCATATTGATGCCTCCAGACTTTTTCTCTATAAGACTACCAGAAATATGATGCACGCCAAAGGTGATACCGGCGCGTTTCTTAGATCAACAATGGGCGCTCTGGTGCTCTTTGGCGTTCCGCATGAAGAATACTGGCCGTACACAATTGCGGATTTCGATAAAGAACCCACAGCTTTCTGTTACGCTTTCGGCCAGAATTATCAGGCAATAGATTACTACAGGCTGGATCCCCCCGGTACCAATAAAAATGATTTGTTAAACCGGATAAAAACTAATTTGGCTGCTGGTCTTCCCACGATGTTCGGTTTTACCGTTTATAGTTCTTACGTTCAGGCGGCGACATCCGGCAAAATTCCTTATCCCACAGCGGGCGAAAAAATTGTCGGCGGTCATGCCATTGTTGCCGTCGGTTACGACGACAAAATGAGGATTAAGAACACTAATCCCGGAGCCGCGGAAACAACCGGAGCTTTGTTAATCAGAAACTCCTGGGGTACAAAATGGGGAAGCGGGGGTTATGGCTGGCTTCCTTATGAATATATGTTAAAAGGGCTGGCCATTGATTGGTGGTCATTGCTCAAAAACGAATGGGTTGATACCGGTAACTTTAAATAGAAATAGACAATTGCAAAGAGCAGAGATTGCTGAAAATATTGTCTGCGGCTGTTGGCCGGGCCAAAGTGTATTTTTGTCCGTTATGAGGATTGTTGCGGATTACGGATGGAAATGGTAAAATGCCCATTAATTAACAAATGTTTGAGCCAATCATCAGGGGAGAATCTCTACCATGTCTATTCCTGAAAAATATCTAGTGATAATGAATAAATATGCCAAGGCATTGAAGACGGGAGATTTATCCGAAGTCAACGCAATCCCTTTAGATGATGTAAAACTGGCTAAAATTCATTTAAGCTCTGACAGAGCTCAGCCGTATTATTCTCTTTTGTTACACACGATAAAAGAAAGAGAAAAGGCGACAATGGGCAGGAAGGAAGGCGTGAAAATTTCGGGCGTGGAATCGAACTACGCGAAGAATCACCATATCTTTTTAGCGCATAAATTTGCTGAAGACGATCTTATTATAATACTGAAAAAGACTATTGAAAGGCATAAATATCTTTGGGCGGAAGCCAAAAAGAATGATCTGGGAAAAATTTCCGCGGATATTCTGGTAAAAATAAAGAACTGCGGCTTCTTTATAGCAATACTGACAAAGCAGCATGAACTGCAGGGCGGCAACTTTACGGCGAATAGCTGGTTGATGGAAGAAAAAGGCGCCGCGTTGGCTTTCGGTCAGCGTCCTTTCGTTATGGTTGAGGAAGGCGTTGAGCGGCACTATGTCGGTTTTGTTCAAGATGATGATCAAATAATTTATTTCAATAGGGCAGATTTTAGCGCAAAAGTGGAAGCAGTTATAAAGAGAATAGACACCATCCATAAAAAATATTTAGGCCAGGATTTGATTTAAAACGAATAAAGGGAATATAGAATTACCTCATTTCTACTTTTATGGGAATTCATTGGAGGTGAAGATGCAACCAAAACAGAATCCTTTTTCAATTTATGATTTTCTTGGTTATTTTCTCCCGGGATCACTTGCTCTGCTTGTAATCTTAGCAATTTCACATATATGGTTTCCAGAATTTAGCGTTTTTGAATTTCTTTCTAAGCATTGTGAGCTTACCCGTTCTGAATCCTATTTTCTCTTTATTGTTTTAGCCTATACGACAGGTCATATTTTTAGCTTCATTTCATCTCTAACGATAGAAAGATATTCTATATGGAGGTACGACTATCCCTCTAAATATTTGCTTAGTTTTAAATATAAGGGTTACTTCAATGTAGAAGATGAACCTATATATGCTAGAAAAATTCTTCGAGCAATTTTTGGTTTCTTAATTCTTTTGCCTATATCGTACCCTGAATATGTTATTGGCAGAGTTCTAAATATGAGGGATCTCTACGCAAAGAGATTAGATCCACTACTTGAAAAACTTATATGGGGGAAAATACGCGGGTTAATGTACGAACGATCAGAGGTGAAGGATCTAAATGCAACTGGCAAGCCAAGTGATCAAGATTTTTTTCGTTTTGTATATCATTTCGTTTTAGAAAATGCACCTGCTCATCAACCAAAAATGCAAAATTATATAGCCCTTTACGGTTTCCTTCGAACACTTACATTTTTAAGTGTTTTGACCTTTTGGTTAATTTTTGCGTCTTGTTTTGGTGAAAAATTAGATGTTGTTTATTCTGTATGTCTGTTAACAAGTACCGCTTTTGTGGGCTTAATATTGTTTTTAGGTTTTGTTAAATTCTATCGCCGTTTTTCATTAGAAGTATTAATGGCTTTGTCAGTTACATTTAACAGTAAAAAGAAAGTTTCTATAAAAAAGAATACTGTACGCCAAAAGCTAAGTTCTAAACATTAATCAGTACTCACTGTTTTCAGATGATTCTGTAGAAAAGCCCTGCGGAATATCCGCGCTAGGTTTTTCGGGAAAATGAAATATTCAAAAAGAAATGAGACAGGTGCCGATATGAAAATTATTCGCTTTGTTTCCGGGAGAAAAAAGGTTTTATTTGGAGTCTATAACCCGAAGCATCCTACCTTTGCAAAGATTATCGAGGGAGATATTTTGGGAAGCTACAAAATTACCTCGAAGGAAGCCGAGATCAAAAAACTGCTCCCGCCGATTATTCCGGTAAACATTCTTGCGCTGGGCATCAATTATAAGAAACATGGCGACGAGACAGCAATGTCTTATCCGGATCAGCCGATATTGTTTTTAAAGGCTACCACCAGTATTGTCGGGCACGATGGGCCGATTATTCTTCCCGCTGCTGGTCCCGATAGTGTGGACTATGAAGCGGAGCTTGCCGTTATAATAGGGAAGAAAGCGAAAAATGTTTCGCCGGATAGAGCTATGGACTATGTTATGGGCTACACCTGTGCGAACGACGTCAGCGCAAGGGACTGGCAGTTTGATAAGCAAAAAGGACAGTGGGCGAGAGGAAAGAGTTTTGATACCTTCTGCCCTCTGGGACCGTGGATCGTAACGAAAGAAGAAATTGACGATCCGAACAATCTCGGCATTCGCTGTATCATCAATGGCGAGACTGTTCAGGAAGCGAGGACGTCAGAAATGATTTTCAATGTCCAGAATATCGTCAGTAACTTGAGCCAGTCAATGACTCTGCTTCCCGGCACGGTTATTTTAACGGGGACGCCGGATGGTGTCGGTTTCACCAGACAGCCTCCTCTTTTTCTTAAGGCCGGTGATCTGGTGAGCGTGAAGATTGAAAAGATCGGCACCCTTACCAATAGAGTTGTCAGGGAAGACAGCAATATTAATATGGATGATATTCTCGTTTGAGTTATTGTCCGGTGCTAGCCTTAGTTATTGGAAGCGGAAAAAGTTACAATCTCATTTTCGGTGTTTCTTTTGATTCGTCCTTCGCTTTCTAGGTAGCGCAGATGGGCAATAGCCTCCCCGGTGGCAAACCACTTCTGGGCGACGGGGAAATCCGCCCAGCTTTCACAATCAATATCCCAGGTCATTCCCGCGGCAATGTCATAGGCGTTTCTTGTATCTGAACCCACAACATTCAGAACTTCTTCGGCGCGGAGCTTGTGATGTTCCTTTAATTCATCTATCCTTCCTTTGAAATCGGTAAAAAAATTGCGGTGTCCGGGAAGAACGATGTTAACCGGCAGGTTGTAGACCTTGTCCAAACTGTCCATA
>JBEKMF010000137.1:0-5269 GCA_050008655.1 Smithellaceae bacterium | reverse complement strand
TCGTCGGCAGAGAGGAAATAAAGAAGTGGGGAGGCCGGGTGGCAATAATCCCTGAAGTTACAGGTAAATCCACGACAAGCATAGTGGAAAAGATAAAAAAAATGTATTGTTCTAAAGATTGAATAATTGAGCCTATTTTTAAGCTATTATTGGCATAATTATTTTTCTTTACAAACAATTTGCCATTAGGTAATAAGCAACGTTAAGTTTTTTATGCGAGGAGTGGAAACATTGGAAAAGCAAGCAAATTTAAAATCTGAAAAACTGGAAGCATTTCGAACGATGCTCATTCAGAAAATTAATGAGCTTTTGACCGAAGCAGGAAAAACTGTTTCGGAAATGACCAACGGCAAAGAAAATTTTCCCGACCCCAACGATAGAGCATCTCTGGAATCCGATCGGAACTTCGAGCTGCGCATCAGGGATAGAGAACGCAAGCTCATAGTGAAAATGCAGGAAGCCATCAAAAGAATTGATGATGGCATTTTTGGCATTTGTGAAGTATGCGGTGGGCCGATTTCCGAAAAAAGATTAATGGCCAGACCTGTTACTACTCTATGCATCGATTGCAAAACTAAGCAGGAAAAAATCGAAAAGCTCAAAGGCGAATAACCTCAAAAACAGAAACTTATAAAACGCTCCTCTTTTGGGGCGTTTTTTTAGCCCAAGCAATCAGTAAATAATTCCATTTTTAAATCAAAAATGATAACAACGTTATATGTATGTAAATGTCGCCTTGAACATTCCTGCCCATAAGCTCTTCACTTATGAAGTCCCTCCAAGTTTACGGCAGGAAGTTGAAATCGGCAAACGAGTCTTTATCCCCTTTGGCCGCCGAAAGCGCACCGGCTTTATTATCGCCGTAAATGCCACCTGCAACCTGGCCGATGTAAAATCCATTTTAGAAATACTGGATGACGAGGCTCTTTTCAGTAAGGCCGATCTTGATTTTTATCAATGGATTGCTAATTATTTTATGTATCCATTGGGCAAGGCGCTCGCAGAAATCATCCCCACCGGTTCCGAAAAAAAAGACTTTCTCTGGATTACTCCCGTATCTTTGCCCGCTGATATATCGCTACCGCCGGTGCAGGAAAAATTGTTGGCTTTTTTACAGCAATATCCTCAAGGCATCGCTTTCAGCAATCTGGCCAAAATATGTAAATTTAAAAATATTTCTTCGACAGTGCGCAGCCTCCATTTAGCGGGTCTATTAAAAGTTGAAGAAAAGCAAAATAAACAACTGGCCGTGCGCAGTGAAAAAATCGCGGTGCTGGACGAAAGCAAAATCGTCGGAACAAAATTAACTGCCAAACAAGAAATGCTTGTCCAGTTTCTGAAAACACATGGTTTCATGACTTTAACCGATTTAATGAAAAAGGCCAAAGTCTCCAGCGCTGTTGTTAATAATCTTCATGCTAAGGAAATCATTTCTTTTACCTCCGCGGAAAAGATTCGCACAGCATCCCTGCATTCAGTGATCAATTCCAGCGAAGAAAATATAACTCTCAATGATGAGCAGAAAATGGCACTCACCGAGATTTCCCGCTATTTGGGAAAAAATGTTTTCGCGCCCATTTTACTTCACGGGGTCACGGGCAGCGGAAAAACCGAGGTCTATTTAAATGCCATCGAAGATGTTTCGAGAAACGGTGGGGCGGCAATTTACCTTGTCCCGGAGATTGCCTTAACCCCGCAGCTAATCTCCCGTATTGCCGGGAGATTCGACGAACAAAAGATTGCCGTTCTTCACAGCGGCATTGCGGAATCTATCCGCTACGATCAATGGCGGCAAATCAAACGAGGCAAAATCAATCTGGTAATCGGCGCCCGTTCCGCTCTATTTGCTCCTTTGCCGAATCTTAAACTGATCATCGTCGATGAAGAGCATGATGCATCCTACAAACAAGATGAACGCCTTTGCTACCACGCCCGTGATCTGGCTGTTTTGAAAGCGAAGTTAGCTCAAGCGGTAATAATACTTGGTTCGGCTACGCCCGGTGTCCGTACCTATTTTAACGCCCAGACAAAAAAGTACCATTATCTGGAATTGACTCAACGGATCAATAACAAGCCTCTGCCCGTAGTAGAAATTATCGACATGAAAGAACTCAAAGAAAAACAAGGCAAAACGCCGATCCTTTCCCCTGCTCTTATTTCCGCTATCGGGGAAACATTAGCGAGAGAAGAACAGGTTTTACTTTTTCTGAACAGACGCGGCTTTGACACGTTTCTGGTCTGTGCCGATTGTGGTTATAATTTCCGCTGCCCCAATTGTGCCGTTTCCCTGAAAAAGCATGCTGCCGAAAATATTATCAAGTGCCATTATTGCGACTACACGCAAAAAGCTATGCCTTTATGTCCCTCCTGCCAAGGCGGCCGCATTTTAAGCTATGGTGTCGGCACACAAAAGCTCGAAGCCGAAATAGAAATACTTTTCCCCAAAGCCCGCATTCGAAGAATGGATTCCGATACAACTTCCCGTAAAGGAAGTCAGGAAAAGATTTTGCAATCTCTCTGGCACAGGGATATCGATATACTTTTAGGCACGCAGATGATTACCAAGGGACATGACTTTCCCTTTATCACACTGGTCGGCGTTGTCGCGGCCGATACATCGCTCAATATGCCGGATTTCCGCGCGGCGGAAAGAACTTTTCAGCTGCTGACGCAAGTGGCCGGGCGCGGAGGCCGCGGCGAAGCTGCCGGCAGAGTCATTATACAGACTTTTAATCTCCAGCATTATGCGCTGCAGCATGTTCAAAACCATGACTACAAATCATTTTACGCCGAAGAAATCGACTTCCGCCAAGCGCTGCAATACCCGCCATTCGGCCGGATCATTAATTTGCGTTTGTCTTCAAACAAAAAAGAAACTCTTATAGAGCAAGCCAAGCTTATTGGCAAGCAGGCCAAAAAACTAGTGGCACGTTTCAGTAATACTGTGGAAATTATCGGCCCGGCCGAGTCACCACTGGCTAAAATTCGCGGACGTTTCCGCTACCAGATGCTGATCAAAGGTCAGGACATAAATGTCTTGCATCAAATCGCGCAGGAAATTATGCAAAAGCGCTCTACCCGCGCTGTAAAGATAACCGTAGATGTGGATCCGGAAAATTTTATGTAGTTCCAATTCCCAATCAAAGCGCTATCTTTGTTGGCTTCGTCGTCAGCTTCCTCAACGTATGTAAAATACGCCTCGTCCCCTCCTCCTTGCCGCCTCGATATCATCTTTGATTTAGAACTGGTATAATGATGGGTACTTATTGTTTTTTGGGGGAATACTTCTTATTTACTGGCCTTGATGATGACGTAGGGGCACGCGGGCACCCTCTGGCGCACGATATTCCGGAACCCGGCTTTGCGAACAATAGCCTCCAGACTATTTTCCGAATAACTCTGCCCAAAGACAACACGGCGCAACCCCCAGAAAAGCAGCCCATCCGGCATAAACCAAATATGGAAACGCCGGATAAATTGCCTGACGACCTCATCCGTCGCCTCTTCGTCGGTTTCAGAGATTATGAGTGTTCCTCCGGGTTTGAGTACACGATAAATTTCCCGCAATCCCTTCAGGCCATCGGGCCAGTGTTTGATTGATCCCACGCTGACGGCAGCATCGAATCTATTGTCGTTGAACCGAATATCCATGACATTATTTCTGAGGAAGGAACAATTGGCGATTTTCCTTTTGCGGCGAAGCTTTTCTGCAGCCCGAACCTGTGTTGCGGAATAATCGATCCCGATGACGGATGCCTGGGGATTTTGGGCCGCAAGCATCAAGGAAATGTATCCCCTGCCCATGCCTGCATCAAGAATTCTCGTTGGCGTTTCCGATTCCAGTTGACGGACGATATGCTCGTACAGCTCGGCAAAAGTCTCATAGATATACCGATTATAGACAGGTCCCAGAACATTCCAGAAGAGGCGTGAATCACGAAAATATTTTAGCAGCAAAGTGAGCATTTCCAGGCCTGACCCTATTCCCTTTCAGATACCGGAACTTTAACATACATACTTCTTTGATCCAGATTGATACATAACGAAGAAAATCATGCGCTGCTGTAACGGTCGCATGGATTGAATGGTTGTGTTTTTATTGTTTCTTCAATTCAATCAATTCAATAAGGTCATCAATATTCAAGGATCTTTGATGAGCCAAACTTATGAAACATTCTATACCCTCCTCAGAATTCAATAATTTGCCGTTAATGTTTACCTCCTTTATTTTCATGCGATGGAAAACATCATTGCGAATTTTATTGATTAACTTAAAATCATTGAGAATGCTTGTATGATCCTTTCTCCACAATTTCTTAGCAAGCAGCTTTATTAACATCATTTTTTTTGAAAAACTCATTTCTTCTATCATTTCCCATTTAATTCCTTCTAAGAGCTTTTCGTTTAAAAGACTACTATCAATATCACCACTGCATTTATACAAAAGTTTATTCACCTTGTTTTCAATAATAAGGTGATATAGTAAAACGATGGTAATAGCTTCAACCTCGTGATCTGTAAGTTCCGGATGCAGCTCTTTGCGTATAGACTTCGCAACCTTTCCAATTGGATAACCATTAAAACTCAAATCGTTTCTCATTATTTGATCCTTGAAACCAAATAATTAATATATGCACTAAGTAAGAAATTGTTTTTTGCGCAAAAGCTGTTCATGGAATGATTAACCTTCTACACAAAATATCATTTAAAATCAAACAAATATTAGTTATTGGTATTTTGCAAACTACAACCAATAAAGGTCCGTAGCCCAAAGATATCTATTTGAGTGGCCATTGAAAGTGTTTTGGCTAACCACGGGCATATTGCCCTCCGCTTTGCGGGACAATTCGACCTACAAGTTTCAGAAACAAAGTGCACTGAAACTTGGGTCTCATTATAACTTACCAATTTCGCTACGCTTCACTTTTGGAATTGGCGTTTCATAAATGAATATGCATGGAAATTTCATGATAGTATAATTTACTTAGTTTTAACTCTCAATGCCGAAAAGAAATTAACCACCGCGATGCAGGCGCCCAGAAGAAATATATACTGGTAACCCCACGTCACCCAAAGAAACCCTCCCAGTAAAGCGATAGAGATGGACAGGGCATGATCTATCGTCACACCCATGGTCAACGTTTGGGCCACGTCTTCTGGAACAACGGCAATCTTTTGCAGATAAGTTGCCCGCGCCATACTGACCGACATGAGTAACTGGTCCAGGATATAACAGGAAAAAGCGACAAACAGGGCGGCAGTTTCGGAA
>JBEKMF010000136.1:0-5301 GCA_050008655.1 Smithellaceae bacterium | reverse complement strand
TGCTGGCAGCAGGAGTAGTTTTAACCGGAGGCACTTCGCTTTTGTACGGCATAAATGAACTTGCCGAGCAGGTCTTTGATATGCCGGCGCGCAGAGGAAACCCGACCGGTGTCGGAGGATTAGCCGATGTAGTTAATTCGCCGGCTCATGTTGTAGGTGTTGGCTTAATCGTTTATGGCAGTAAACAGTTGGCGGACGATTCTCTATATGGAAAGAAAAGTAGTTTGTTCGGGAATATGACCAGAAGAATAAAAAAATGGATTTCTGATTTTTTTTGAAAGGAAGGGATGGCTATGTTTGAATTGACTCAAGTATGTAATGAAAATTCGGCAAAAATTAAAGTGATTGGTATAGGCGGTGGCGGCGGCAACGCCGTCAATACGATGATTTCATACTGCCTGCGCGGAGTTGATTTCATCAACGCCAATACGGATGCGCAGGCGTTGGGCGCGTCGAGTTCACCAATCAAAATTCAGTTGGGTATGGAAATAACAAAAGGTTTGGGCGCAGGCTCCAATCCGGAAATCGGCAGGCAATCGGCGCTGGAATCCCGCGACGAAATAAGACCGTATCTGGAAGGCTCGGACATGATTTTTATCACGGCCGGTTTAGGTGGAGGCACGGGAACGGGCGCCGCGCCGATTATTGCGGAAATTGCCCGTGAGTGCAGTGTCTTGACTGTTGCTGTAGTTACCAAGCCCTTTCAGTTTGAAGGCAAGAAGCGCAACATCCAGGCTGAAGAAGGCATCGCCCAATTACGGGACTCCGTGGATACACTTATTGTTGTTCCTAATCAGCGGCTTTTGAGTTTGGGCGGTCGTAGCCTGTCACTTCTGGAGGCCTTCAAAAAGGCGGACGATATTCTTTATCAGGCGGTCAAGGGAATCTCCGATTTGATTTTAGTTCCGGGTCTGATCAATCTTGATTTCGCAGATGTAAAGAATATCATGAGCGATATGGGTATGGCCATAATGGGTACAGGTGTTGCGGGCGGAGAAAACAGGGCTATTGAAGCGGCGCAAAAAGCGATTTCTTCACCGCTTCTGGAAGACAACACTATTCAGGGCGCGCATGGAATTCTGCTCAACATCACCGGGGGGCCGGATATGAGCCTTTACGAGGTTAATGAAGCTTCTTCATTGATTCAGGCGGAAGCCCATGAAGATGCCAATATTATCTTCGGCACGGTCATTGATGAAAATATGAAAGACGAAATACGCATAACGGTTATCGCTACGGGGTTTGATGATAATGTGGTAAAGAAAAAACAATCTCCGGAGAATGTTACGCATCTAGCCGGTTTCCGGCGGGAAGATTTGGCGACGCCAGCTTTTATGCGACGGGAAAAGACGCGTAACAATGCGAATGTCGTGACTATAGGTATTAACGATGATACGGAGGATTTAGACTTGGAAATTCCCACATTTTTACGCCGTCAGGCTGATTGATTGTTTTTAGATTTATGATCGGACTGAGGTAATTTGGTAAAAAAAGAATATAGGCCATGATAAAACCATGGATTGGAAACTGAAAAAAAAATATGAAACTATTTTGGAGCAGGAGACAGGGTATGTAAAAAAAGTTTGGGGTATTTATAACACAGTTTGCCTGGCCTACCCGAATTATTACCGCACAGGCATGGCGAATTTGGGCTTCCAAACAGTTTATAAAATATTCAATGAGCAACCCTCCTTTCTTTGCGAGAGAGTATTTCTGCCGTTGCCGGAAGACGAAGCCGAATACGTATCCGGCGCGGCAGAAATGGTTAGCCTGGAAAGCCAAAAGTCAATTACCGATTTTGACATTTTGGCTTTTTCTATTTCCTTTGAAAATGATTATCCTCACGTTTTAAAAATGCTGGCACTTGCCGGTATTTCTCTTTTATCAAAAGGACGTACGGAAGATTTCCCTTTGGTTATCGGAGGCGGCATCGCGTTGACGCTCAATCCCGAGCCGCTGGCCGATTTCTTTGATTTGTTCATTTTGGGTGAGGCCGAAGAAATATTGCCGCAGTTTACGTGCTTTTTTGAAGAGGCGCGCCGTCTCGGTTACGGCCGCCGGAGATTACTGTTAGATTTACAAAAAAAAATAGAAGGTGTTTATATTCCAAGCCTTTATGAAGTAAAATATTTTGCCGATAGCAAAATTCAGACAACCACGCCGCTGGAGGGTGGGTTGCCTGAAAAAATCAAAATAAATTCCATAAAAAATATAAATACTTTTAGAACCGAAGAGGTTATCAGCGCACCGCAAACGGAAATGGAAGATATGTTTCTGATAGAGGTAAGCCGGGGCTGCTTCCACCGTTGCCGTTTTTGCGCGGCTAGCTTTGTTTACCGTCCGGCTCGCTTCCGCGAGAGCGATGAGATCATCGCCTCGATTGATCGAGGCTTGCGGAAAAAGAAAAAAATCGGTCTGGTCGGTACGGCTGTTTCCGAACATCCTGACCTTAGCCGAATTTGTGAATATATTGTTGTGCAAAATGCACAAGCGGGGATTGGTTCACTGCGGATAGATCAAATAAATGAAAGGATTGTTGATCTTGTCAAGGCTGGCGGTATTGAAACAGTTGCCCTAGCGCCCGAAGCAGGCAGCCAAAGGATGCGGGATATTTTACGCAAAGAAATAACTGAAGATGATATAATTCGGGCAACGAAATTACTGATGGAAAAAGAAATTCCCAATTTGCGTCTTTATTTTATGGTGGGGCTACCTAAAGAAGAAGAGCAGGATATCGACGCCGTAATCGAGCTTACCAAAAAAATTCAACATCATGCTCTGCAATATTCCAGGGGTAAAAGAAAGTTTCGACGCATAACCTTAAGCATCAATCAGTTTATCCCCAAGCCGCAGACGCCGTTGCAATGGTGCGTGCTGGCCAATGTCAATACAGTCGGTAAAAAAATTAAAAAGATTGTCAATGCTTTCAGAAAGGACAAGCAGATAAAGGTTATCCACGATGTTACAAAGTGGAACTATGTGCAAGCGCTGCTAACGCTGGGTGATCGCCGGGTTGGCGAAATATTACTGGCCGTACAGCGTCTGGACGGCAATTGGGCACAGGCGTTAAAAGAAGTAAATATCAATCCTGATTTCTATGTCTATCGGCAAAAATCATTTGATGAATTCCTGCCATGGGATATTATTGATCTCGGTGTCTCTAAAGAGTCACTTATCAGTGAGTGCAAAAAAGCGCTTGGGGAAAGAGGTTAAATATCCTTTTGTTTTTTTATGCTGCCTGCGTAGAGTTCATATTCGAGAAGGCGGCATTCGATTTCGCCGTTATAAAATGTTAGCCTCCGCTTGGTCCGCAACCCAACTTTTTTAGTCATCTCCAGATTGCCGGTGAAGATATAGCCGCGATAGCCGCCGCCGATCTTTTTAAAAAAATCGCCAATACCTTGATAAATAGCATCAATCCTTGCCAGTGTTCCTGATGAGATGCGGTTGACTTTGTCCGGTCTGCCAGAGGCTTTGCGGATTATAATTTTACGTCCCCGTGTCGCTTCTTTAGCCCTGCGGTATTCCATCTCACTGTTGGTTGCATCCATGCGCTCGCCGTAGGGGGGATTTAAAATAATTATGCCGCCGCCTTCCGGGATGGGAGTATTTTCATAAGAGCAGGTATTAAATTCAATCAAGTGTTCGACTCCGGCGGTTTGAGCATTTTGCCTGGCTGCCCGAACCGCATTTTTATCAATATCAGTAGCGATAATTTTTGCCGGTAGTTTCTTTTTAGTACTATCCTTGGCTTTTTTGCGTAGGTCCTGCCAGAGAGCTTCGGGAAATCCTTTGATAAACATAAAGCCGTAATTATTCCGCAGTAAACCCGGCGCGCGGTTTAAGGCGATGAATGCCGCCTCAATGGCGAGTGTTCCGCTGCCGCACATGGGGTTGATAAATGCTCCTTCACCCATCCAACCTGTAGCGATAATCATCGCCGCCGCCAATGTTTCCTGCAGGGGCGCGTGCAGGGGAATTTTGCGATATCTCCGCAAGGAGAGTCGCTCTCCGGAAGTATCCAGATAAACGTAGGCCTGATCATTTTTCCAATACAAATGAATAACTGCTCTGTCTTTATCCGGGCCGGAATCAGGCCGTCTGCCGCATTTGTCGCGAATCCGATCTACAATGGCATCTTTGGCCTTGACGTTGACGAAGCGGGAATCGGTAATAAGGGGATTATCGACAATCGAGGTTATACAAACGTAAGCTGCCTTACCGGAATCGTGAAGGAGAGTTTCCCAGGGGATAGCATTCAGCTTTCCATAGAGACTGCCCGGTGTATCGACGTTTAAGGTCTCCAATTGGTAGAGAACTCGCTGTGCGGTACGCAGATGTAAATTTAAGATCAAAGTGTCTTCAAGAGTTCCTTCGGTTTGAATTGCCGTATCCAACTCCGCCAGAACGGGGAATCCCAGAGATTCGATTTCCATCTTTAAATAAGGCGAAACACATTTGGGGCAGGTAACGAGAATCTTATTTTTCTGTTTCCAGAGTGACATAGGTTATTTGTAACACAATCTTGCGCGATTTCGCAATCATTCGCTATTATTGCACTAATAAAGAAACCCCCTTAAAGCTTTTTGCTTTAAGGGGGGGATATATTGGCAGATCATGATTTAATGTCACTTGTGGAGGCAAGACATTTTTGAGCGAGCTTTACAGAGTGATCACTAATTATCCCGGCGATACCTGCTGACAGACACTGAATTGCCGATCGTTCTTTTATTGGTGCCGTTAATTAAAGCATATCGATTACCTTCCCTTATCGGGTCTAGTCCTATAGTTGCCCATCCTGTACTGCGTTTAAATTTAACAATTGCTTGCGATCCAATTAGGTTATCTAGCATATAGTCTTTGACGTAATCATACTTGTTTCCAGTGCGAATAACTCGTATTAACATATTCTCACCTCCTTATTTTCTCCGGTAAGAGTCCCTTCATAGGGTAACCCGTTACATATACTTGCTTTTCTTAGCTGACGATGGTCTTCACCGCTTCGATCACCGGATTGGTGAAAAGAGCCATCAAGATGGTATAAAGAGCGAAAACACCGACTGCTTCCGTAGTATACATCTGCTCATATTTGCGTTTTAAAGAAACCACAATCAAACCGCCGACGATCAGGCAGCCCAGTTGGAAATAGGGGAAATTGCCTGCGGCACCTGCCGTATATTCGGCAAAGCAGAAAGTTGCGGTTAAAAGGACAACCACCGCCGCTACCATCATTGTTCCTAATGTCTTTTTCATGATCTGTTACCTCCCTTGCTTATGCTGAAACTTGTTGGTCGAATTATC
>JBEKMF010000135.1:0-9948 GCA_050008655.1 Smithellaceae bacterium | reverse complement strand
TATAAGTAATTTAAAAAAGGAGGATAGCTAATGTTACAAAACAAACGAAGTATCTGGACATTTTTACTAAGCGGCATCATTTTTCTTTTGCTTGCCGGTACCGCTTTCGCGGGTGAAGCGGATATTAAATTGCCTGATCTAACCAATATTGCCTTTCTCGGCGGCGTCTTGAAAGGTATTACCATTCTTAATGTCGGGCTTATTATCTGTGTGATCGGAATGATTTTTGGTTTGATCCAATACGTACAAACAAAAAATCTTCCCGCCCATCAATCCATGTTGGCCGTATCTAAAACTATATGGGAAACCTGCAAAACCTATCTTTTCCAGCAGGGAAAATTTCTGGTCGGTTTGTGGATTCTCATCGCCGCATGTATTATTTACTACTTCTACGGCCTGCAGGGCTCTCCGGTAAACGGCATAATAATAATCCTTTCATGCTCGGTTGTCGGAATTTTAGGCTCCTATGGTGTGGCCTGGTTTGGCATTCGCATTAATACCGTGGCCAATTCCCGTGCCGCCTTCGCTTCCATGAGCGGCAATCCCTTAAACATCGTGAATATTTGTTTAAGATCGGGCATGAGCGTGGGGCTACTGCTCGTCAGCATCGAACTTTTCTTCATGATTATTATTCTTGCTTATATTCCCAAAGAATTAGCCGGACCTTGTTTCATCGGTTTTGCTATTGGTGAATCGCTCGGCGCTTCCGCTCTGCGTATCTGCGGCGGTATCTTCACCAAAATCGCCGATATCGGTTCCGACTTGATGAAAATCGTCTTCCATCTTCCGGAAGACGACCCCAAAAACCCGGGCGTTATCGCCGACTGTACTGGTGACAACGCTGGTGACAGTGTTGGTCCCACCGCGGACGGTTTTGAAACTTACGGCGTTACCGGCGTTGCCTTAATCGCCTTTTTGGCGCTGGCCTTGGCGGGAAATCCCGAAATGGGCGGAAAGCTTATCGTTTGGATTTTTGCCATGAGAATCCTCATGATCCTGACTTCTCTTGCCTCTTATTTTGTCAATGATGTAATCAGCAAAAAGGTTTTTTCCGGCAAGAAAGATTTCAACTTTGAACATCCACTGACCAATCTGGTCTGGATTACTTCGGCCATTTCCATTGCCGTCACTTTCGGCGCAAGCTACTATCTCTTGGGAGACTTGACCGATAACTTAAAAGATTTATGGTGGGCTCTTTCCATCATCATCAGTTGCGGAACCATCGCCGGCGCTTTGATTCCGGAGCTGACCAAAGTATTTACCAGTACTAAGTCACGCCATTGCGAAGAAGTCGTCAATGCTTCCAAACAGGGAGGTGCTTCACTTAATGTTCTTTCCGGATTTGTTGCCGGCAATTTCTCCGCTTTCTGGGAAGGAATGACCATCATGTTTTTAATGCTCATTGCCTATTTGGTATCTAAAAATCCGTCTATTATCGCGGTATTACCTGCCGAATTCGTTTTTGCGGCGCCGGTTTTCGCTTTCGGTCTGGTTGCTTTCGGTTTTCTGGGTATGGGCCCCGTGACCATCGCCGTGGATAGTTTCGGCCCGGTATCGGATAACGCTCAATCCATCTATGAGCTTTCCATGATCGAATCCCGGAAGGACGCGGCAGCAGTTGTCAAGAAACACTATGGCATTGAACCTGACTTTGAACTGGCCAAGCACTTTTTGGAATCAGCCGACGGCGCGGGCAATACCTTCAAAGCCACGGCCAAGCCCGTATTAATCGGAACGGCCGTTGTCGGCGCAACCACCATGGTGTTCGGCATCATCATCTTGCTCGAACGTCTCTTCGGTAATGTCATTGCCAAACTTTCCCTTGTCCAGCCGGAAGTAATCCTGGGGTTGATTATGGGCGGCTGTGTTATTTACTGGTTTACCGGTGCTTCGATGCAGGCGGTTACCACCGGCGCTTATCAGGCGGTTGTGTTCATCAAAAAGAATATCAAACTGGATAAGAAAGAAGCATCTATTACAGACAGCAAGGAAGTCGTCAAGATTTGCACCCAGTACGCGCAAAAGGGAATGATCAACATCTTCATCGTCATTTTCTTTATGACTCTCGCCCTCTCCTTCTTCAATCCTTACTACTTCATCGGCTACCTTATCGCCATCGCCTTCTTCGGCCTCTTCCAGGCGATTTTCATGGCCAATGCGGGCGGCTGCTGGGATAACGGCAAGAAGATTGTGGAAGTTGATCTCAAGATGAAGAACACTCCTCTTCATGAAGCGACAGTTGTCGGCGATACCGTCGGCGACCCGTTCAAAGATACCTCTTCCGTTTCTTTGAACCCGGTCATCAAATTCACGACTCTGTTTGGTCTCTTGGCTGTGGAAATAGCGGTTACCATGACTGACGTTAATTTGAAGTTCGGTCTGTCTGCTTGCTTCTTCGTCATCGCCTTGATTTTCGTTTACCGTTCCTTCTATAGTATGAGAATCTCCGAGGAAAAACTTAGTGATGATAAAGGTAAGAGTAAAGGTAAATAAAATTTAACTTCTTTAAATCAACAAAAAGCGCCCCGATTTCCGGGGCGCTTTTTGTTTGTATATAATTTGTCCAGACCTATACCTGTCGTGACAGGCAGTTTTTAGTTAAGTCTTATCTCAGTTATCGCTTTCACCTACAAATATTCAGTGGTGGGTATTTATAACAATTGAGGATTACGGATTGAAAGAAAGTAACGCCCTGCCGTGCTGTCTATTTTCCTTCTTTTGTCATTTTGGATTTAACATATTTTGCAAAATATACGCCGACAAAAATATAAAGGGATACCCTTAGCAATATCAGGAAATAATCAATTGATAGCTCGAAGAAAAGCGAAAGCATCGGTATGGCAGAAAGAAAACCAAGTAAATACTCTTTATTTTTTGCAATAATACCCGCAGTAATACCCGTAGTAATACCAGTCGCTAAAGATAGAAAAGGAAATAACATAGTGATATGAAGAAGTCTCTTTTTTTGAAGCATAGAGGTAAAATCGCTACAACTAAAGTTACCCCGTGCAAAATCAGTTATAGGTATTATATCAAATTTGAGGATTATAAAGGCAATCATTGCTGCTGTAATAAATGACACCAAAATACCAGATATTACAGATATAACATTTCGCATACCGACCTCTCTTGGTTAATTTAGCACAACTACTTTTTGATTACAAACTGTTAATCGATTTGTGATTGAAAGCTTGCATCTATCTGATGAACTGATTTTTATTGATTACAGGAAGAAGTGATCGTTGAAAATACCTACAACTATTCAGTGCCGGATATTCATAATAACTGAGGATTACGAATCGAAAGAAAGTAACATAAAAATCAGCGGCCGCACTCACCTGCTGCTTCCGGCAAAGCTTTAGAGCGAAGTCTTTATTGCCCGGATTACTATTCCGGCGATAAAATCCTCAGTCTACTGTGTTTCCGGCTGTAGAAGAAGTAAATCACAATGCCTACCGCCATCCAAACAAAGAGGCGTATCCAGGTGTCCACTGGTAAAAATACCATCTGGAGCAGGGTCACGAAAGCGCCGGCTATGGGGACGAACGGAACCCAGGGCGTGCGGAACACGCGCGGTATTTCCGGATGGCGATAGCGCAGTACAAGCACGCCGATACAAACGATGACAAACGCCAATAGCGTGCCTATGGAAACCAGTTCACCGAGGATATTGATGGGAAAGATGCCCGACACCATTACCGCGGTACACCCGGTGAGAATCGTCGGTATGTACGGCGTCTTGAAACGCGGATGCACGCGGGCAAACCCTGCGGGCAGTAAACCATCGCGAGCCATGGAAAAAAAGACGCGCGGCTGAGCCATGAGCAGTACGAGCACCACGGAACTCAGGCCGGCAATGGCGCCGATCTTGATGAACGGTCGGAACCAAGCAATGCCCGGGCCTGCGGCATTTACGGCAACAGCGACGGGATCCGGGACAGCCAAGTTCGTATACTTCATGATGCCGGTAAGCACTCCGGTCATGAGGATAAAAATGATAGTGCAGATGACGAGCGAACCAAGAATGCCGATCGGCATGTCGCGCTGAGGGTTGCGCGCTTCCTGCGCCGCGGTGGAAACAACGTCAAAACCGATGTAGGCAAAAAATATTACGCCCGCGCCGCGCACCACGCCGCTCCAGCCGAATGACCCGAATTGGCCGGTATTAGCGGGTAGAAATGGCGACCAGTTGGCCAGTTGGATGAAAAACACGCCCACGCCGATAAAGAGAACAATGACGGCCAGCTTGATAATAACGATAAGATTGTTAAATCCTGCCGATTCGCGGATGCCGATGACCAGGAGTGTGGTCATTAGTCCGACGATAAAAATGGCCGGACAATTCAGGATTGCGCCGGTTGCGTGCCAACCGTTGGTGACGGAATAGGACAGCGGTGCCTGACAGAAAGCCGCCGGGATGTTGATATTAAAATCCTTTAGAAAACTGACCATATATCCCGACCAGCCCACCGCAACTGTTGATGCGCCGAAAAGGTATTCGAGCACCAGGTCCCAGCCGATAATCCACGCCAGAAATTCACCCAGTGTCGCATAGGCATAAGTATAGGCGCTGCCTGAAATCGGAATCATGGAAGCAAATTCCGCGTAACAAAGTCCGGCCAGTGCGCACCCGATTATAACGCCTATCCCGAGACTGATGAGACCCCAGGGTCCGAGAACCCGCTTCAGCTTATGTTGCTCGACCTCCGGCTCTTGCATGATAAGCCGCAACGGTTTTCGCGCAAATAAATTTTTCATAGTTTAATCCCTATCGGATTGGTAAGGTATTGCTTTTTCAAGGTTGAATTTATAGGAAACTCAATCTTGCATGTCAATGAAAAAATGACCACAAAAGGTGAGGTATAATGTCGATGTTTTTCGTCCGGCATAAGTTGTGTTTATTACAGATTGAAATCAAGTATTTTTGTCCAGGCGGACAATTTGTGGATAACAGGAAGTAGTACTTTACAGTCAATCTTTACACATCTGCCACCAAGATAACTTCGTCCTGCAGCAGATAAATTATTACTCGCGAGGAAAGTTTTTCTTGTGAAATAATTTGACAAAACTCCCCATTCCAGTAAAGATGATATCAATAATTTAGGAGAAGGTAGTCTATTGAAGTATTTATATCGATTCTTAATAGTTTTTTTAATCTGGGCAACGCCAAATTACGGAACTTTTGTTGAAGAAATTTACGCCGGCGCTCCGCTTTCGTCCGGACAGACTCTCGTTGAAGCTGTAAAAATAAACGAACCGTTAACTTTCTGCAATGAACCGGTCCCCTTAAACGAAGCTGATATAAAAGAGAGACTGGAAAGAGAATTACTAATATCTTTGGATAACAGCAACGAAGTTATCTTATGGATTAAACGCGCCAACCGATATTTCCCTCATATTGAAAAAGTTTTGAAAAATAATTCCCTGCCCGATGATCTGAAATACATCGCCATTGTTGAAAGTTCGTTGCGACCACTGGCCAGATCAAATAAAGGAGCTGTAGGATATTGGCAATTTACCGAAAGTACCGGCACAAAATACGGCATGGCCATTAACAACGATATTGATGAGCGCCGCAATTTTTTTGCCTCCACAGAAGCAGCGGTAAGTTATCTTAAAGACCTTTACGCTATGTTTGGCTCCTGGACATTGGCCGCCGCCGCTTATAATATCGGGGAAGAGGGGCTGAAAACGGAGATACTGATTCAAAAAGTCAGCAATTATTATCAACTCGATTTATACCAGGAAACGCAAAGATACATTTTTAGAGTTTTAGCGGCAAAGATAATTATATCTAATCCGGGAAAATATGGTTACAGTCTGACCCCGGATGATCTTTACAATCCTATTCAATTCGACAGCGTCGAAATATCTGCAAATCAATCTGTGCCTTTGTATATCGTTGCTCAAGCGGCAAAGACTTATTTCAAAACAATCAAAGACCTTAATCCGCACATAAAAAATTATTATCTGCCTGCCGGCAAATATAAACTGATGGTTCCACAGGGTGCGGCCCTGGGTTTTTCCGAACGCTACGAAAATCTTTTATCGCAATGGCTGGCGGAGAGAAATGAACATATTTACGTAGTTCAAAAAGGGGATAATTTATCGGCCATTGCTGAACGATTTAACGTCCCAGTAAAAGCAATTATGATTTGGAACGATATCACCAACGGCAAAAAAGTATTGCCTGGAAACAAGCTCTTCATTTTTTCCGACACACTAAAGAAGGAGACTAACGCCAATAAAATTGAAAATGCACCAATAAAAGATCCATTTGTAAAACTCTACTAGTTAAATTTTTAATGTCCGTTTGGTTTTTCCCAGGCGGAGGTAAAAACAGGCAAGAAGATAAAAACTAAGAAAAAATCCTGCTTTTTCCTAATGAATCATTTATCCTTAACTCACAGTTTGGCATAACAAGATCAATAATAAATCTGAAGTAAATAATGGTTTTTATTCACGATAATAACACGATACAACATTGGTCAGGATAGAAATAACCGTGCGTCAAGATCAGAATTTTGTTTCAGTTGTTTACAGTTGTTTTTATATATAATTTATTGTAGGGGGATAATATCTCTTTCATGATTTATTTTTTAAGGATGTCTTTCATGAGCAAGAAAACAAAAAATCATAACAAGATACTTTTGTTCATTTTAGTTTTAATTTGCATAATTATTACAATCTCCTGCGGAAAATCAAAAACAATGAAACTCGATAAAGAAACTGCCTGGGGAAAAAACGCGCCGCTGGAAAAGGTATATAAAAAAATAATTATTCAAAGATTCGAAATTGATCAGGATTTGGAAAAAGATTTGCCGGATGCGGCTGTTACCTGCGAAAGCACAGTAATGAATGAACTTTTAAAAAAAGATGTTACCTCGAAAATTGAAAAGTCTCGTCTAAGCACGTCACGTGAGGCTAACGCTCTTATAGTAAAAGCACATATCACTACCTTAAAGCTAGCCGGCAACTCCGCCCATGGTATAGGTGGAGAAGATACAGGCAAGTCGGAAATGACTGCTGATATAAAATTAATCGACGCGGAAACAGGAAGAACTCTGCGCAAAAAGAACATTTCTACCTCTAATGACTCCTCCTCATCGTCATCGACCATTGTCAGCGCTGATAGCACCATGCCTTCCGATTTGGGCAGAATGATCGCTGAATACATTGCCGAAAGCGTTCGCGGCAATTAATACAATTACTATATAAAAATTCTGTAATTTATTCCGGCGAGGCGAAATGACCGATAATTTGAGAGAATTAGTCGATGGCATGAAATTGATCGACCAGCATGCTCATCCCGGATTTGCCGGTTATTTCGAGGATTTTCCACCGGAAAATAGAATTATTCTCGCTACTGATTCTTACCGCACACCGGAAAATTCCGGGGCCAATTTTCCTTATTTGCGAGAAGCTCACTATGAAGCATATGAAAAACTTTACGGATTCAGCCGTGAAGATATTAACAATCCCGCCAAACAAGACGCTCTGGTCATAGAGTACGACCGCCAACGCAACAACTTGAAGCATTTTATCGATAAAGTAATGGAGGCCGCCAACGTGGAACTCCTCATCGTTGATTCATTTCTCAACTATGACTTGATGAATAAACCACAAATTAAATTTATTCCCGCCATCGATCCCCTTCTCTTTCCTTTTGATAATACATACTTGACCAATAGAAGCCCTTTAACCACTTCCTGTTTAGCTGCTTCTGACCATATGCTAAATAGAATCAAGGTTAAAAACAATTATTCATCTAAAAATTTTACGGAATATCTCGAATTTGTCGACAGGGTTCTGGATAACTACGTCCGGAAGGGCGCAGTTGGTTTCAATTTTTTTACCGCTTTTATGCGCAACACCTATTGCGAAAAAGTACTGCCATCCGAATGTTTAAGGCTTTTTGAACGCGCCAAGAAAGGCGAATCGGCCGCTTATAATAGACTGCAAGATTTTCTTATTTGGCACGTAATGCGCAAAAGTGTAGAATATAATTTGCCTGTACAGTGGCATCTCGCTTTGTCCGACCCCTATATCAGTTGTTTTGATTGTCTGAATCTTTCCGAAATGATTTGCGATCCTATTGTCGGCAAAGCAAAAATTGTTATTCTCAATGGTGGCTATCCGCGTTTTGACCACGCAGAATTGCTGGCTTTAGCCGGTGGAATCATGCCCAATGAAGTGTATATTGATATTTCCGGATGCATCATGTTTATGAATCACCCGCGTATTCTTGCCGGCACTTTAAGAAAATGGCTGGAAAAACCAATCCTCTGGAATAAGATTATGTACGGTTCCGGTTCTCTTCGCAGCGAAAGGGATATATATGTAGGCTCCAAAGTCGGACGTGATGCCGTTTACTTCGCCCTCACGAGCATGATTGACGACGACATTATTGAGGAGAATACCGCTATGGTTATTGCGCGTAAAATTTTGCGGGAAAACGCGAAAAAAGTTTATAACCTATAGACGGAGGCTCCCTCGGTTCAATAACATTTTTCGCTTATAACTGTTGCCACATTTACCCTTCCGGATTTTCCCATCGATATAAGTCTTGACAAATATTTTTTTCTGTTTTAATTACTATTAAATAAATAGTATTTAATGCATTATGCCGTAGAAATGATATTGAAAACGGTAGAAAAATGTGCAATTTTTTCCAATAAACTCCCTCTATTATATTATTTTAGGTTGTTTTAATGAAGCTTTCCACTAGGTCGCGATATGGCCTGCGATTAATGACGACATTGGCCTGCGGCAATGGAGTTAAACCTGTTTTATTAAAAGATATAGCCGCGAGTGAAGAACTATCGGAAAAATATTTGAGTTTAATTGTGATACCATTGCGAGCGGCCGGATTAATAAAATCACTGCGTGGAGCCCGCGGCGGATACAATTTAGCCAAAAATCCAAAGGAGATTTCGTTGCGCAGCATTATCGAAGCGCTGGAAGGAGAAATCTGTTTAGTGCATTGTATCAAGCAACCTTCAAGCTGCAACCGTTCCGCGATTTGTCCGACACGCGACGTCTGGAATATTTTGGGAAATAAAATCAGCGAAACTTTAAACAGTATTACCCTGGCCGAATTGGCGCAAATAAAGAAGGAAAAATTAGCCCAAGCTAAACAAATCCATAAAACCGGGAGTTGAGACTTTTGTATGGAAATAACCGATAAAATAAAAAAACTTAAACAAGAAAGAAACGCCGTCATTCTGGCGCACAATTACCAGCGGCCTGAAGTTCAGGACATTGCGGATTTCGTCGGCGATTCTTTGGGCTTAAGTATTGAGGCATCCCGTACCAACGCCGATATGATAGTCTTCTGCGGAGTCCACTTTATGGCGGAAACCGCAAAGATATTATCCCCGCAGAAAAAAGTTTTGCTTCCGGATATCAATGCCGGATGTCCGATGGCCGACATGATTGATGCCGAAGGCTTAAAATCTCTGCAGAAAAAACACCCCACTGCCGTAACCCTTTGCTATGTAAATACTTCGGCTGCCGTGAAAGCCCAGTGCGACTATTGCTGCACTTCATCCAACGCCCTAAAAATGGTGCAGCATATTTTACTTACCCATGAAGAGATCATTTTTGTTCCCGACAAATATCTGGCTCAATACGTATCTCAACAGGTGGGACACAATTTCATCATGTGGAACGGTTATTGCCCGACACATGTTAAAATTTTGCCGGAAAATATTGTGCAGGCTAAAAAAATACATCCGCAAGCGAAGGTTCTTGTGCACCCGGAATGTAAACCGGATTTAACTAAGCTTGCCGACCTTGTAGCTTCTACGGAAAAGATGTGCGGTTACGCCCACAATACTGCTCAAACCGATTTTATCGTCGCTACGGAAAACGGCATACTTCACAGGTTAAAAAAAGAAAATCCGGCAAAAAATTTCTACCCCGCAGCGGACGCTGCCGTTTGTCCTA
>JBEKMF010000134.1:0-5385 GCA_050008655.1 Smithellaceae bacterium | reverse complement strand
CAAAAGAACATGATCAAGCGCTTCACGACGTTTTTTCGCCGCTTCAATAAATATTTTTAAATTATTCTTAATTTTTTCCTGTCCTACATAATCATTTAATTTTAGCGGACGCAAATTAGCGTCGAATTTATATTCATCTTCGTTGCAACCGGGATTCACTAAAGGATTTTTTATAGGAACATCCATAATATTACACTTTTTATTGATTCGTTTTATCCGGAAATAATTTTTAAAGTCTTTTTCAAGAGCTGATCCATTGCCAACTCTTCTGCTGATGTGTATAATACTTTATTTAACGCATCTTGGGCGATATTATTTTTATACCCTAAATTTATCAAAGCGGAAAGAACATCTTCTCTGATAATCTCATTTATTTTTTGTTGATTGTCTATCGCCGGCACTTCCTCAACCTTCATTTTCTTCAAAACTTTTTCCTTTAACTCCAGAATCAAACGTTCAGCCAGTTTTTTACCTAGCCCGGGAATGCTGATCAGCTTTCTTACATCTCCGCTGGAAATAGCGCGTAACATTTCTTGCACGGAAATACCGGAAAGAATATTCAGAGACATTTTTGGTCCGATACCGCTCACGGAGAGCATTAATTGGAAAAGATCCCTTTCTTGAACAGTGTAAAAACCAAATAAATTTATGGCATCCTGTTTAACATGGGTGTGAACATGCAATGTTATGATTTGTCCGGCTTCAGGCAGTTCATAAAAAGTAGTTAAAGGAATAAAAATGCGGTAACCAACACCATGGGCATCAATCACAACATGAGAAATGCCTTTATAAACAATCTTGCCGCTGATCAAAGCAATCATCAGATTGGTTGCTCCTTTAGGAAGTTTGCATGACAAATGGCCGCCGCTAAAGCGTCGGCGGCATCTGCCGTTGGCAAAACAGAAAGTTTTAAAATCGCTTTAACCATTGATTGTACTTGTCTTTTTTCTGCACGCCCGTAACCGACCACAGCTTTTTTCACTTCCAAAGGCGCATATTCAAAAATTAATATACCTTTATCCGCTGCGGCAAATATAACCACACCTCTTACTTGAGCCTGTTTGATCAAGGTGCGTACATTTTTCCCGTAAAAAATATTCTCCAGGGCTATCGCCTGGGGAGCCGTCTGGGTAATAACTTGGGATATTTGCTGATGGATGGAAATTAATATCGCCGATAAGGTTGACTCTCTCTGTGGCTTGACCTCGCCATGAATCACATGCCGCAAATAATTGCCGTCTTTTTCAATAACACCATAACCTGTAATATGGCTGCCGGGGTCAATTCCTAAAATTCTCAATTTGTATTCCGTATAAAAGTTGGTTGAATTTTAGCTTAATTTTTCCATTACATCTTTATCAATATCGAAATTGGCATAGACATTTTGTACATCGTCATTATCCTCTAGCTTTTCCATCATCTTCAACATTTGTTCTGCTTTGTTTGCTTCCAATTTCACTGTAGTGGAAGGAATCATTCCAATGCGTGCTTCCAGATGTTTTATTCCCTTATCGTCAATAGCTTTTTTTACCGCTTCAAAAGAGGCGGCAGCTGTAATTACTTCGTATTCATCGTCTTCGCTCTTGACGTCTTCCGCTCCTGCATCTAAAGCAAGCTCCATCAGGGTGTCTTCGTCAATTGTTTTTTTATCGATAACAATACTGCCTTTTTTAGCAAACATCCAGGCTACGCATCCGTTTTCGCCAAGATTTCCGCCATGCTTGGAAAAGATATGTCTAATTTCCGCCACAGTTCTATTCTTGTTATCGGTCATGATTTCAACAAGAACGGCCACTCCACCGGGACCGTAACCTTCATAAGTCACTTCTTCATAATTGGCCGCGCCTTCACCGCCGCCAATTCCTTTCTTAATCGCCCTTTCGATATTATCTTTGGGCATATTTTCTTCTTTGGCCGCCAGAACCGCTTGTCTGAGTCGCGCATTCCCTTCAATATCGCTGCCGCCAAGCCTTGCCGCTAAGGTTATTTCTTTGATAATCTTGGTAAATATCTTGCCACGCTTGGCATCGATAGCCCCCTTTTTCCTCTTTATCGTGCTCCATTTGGAATGGCCGGACATATTCTTTCTCCCCAACGGTGGTTTTAACTATAATTTTTTTTGCCTAATAACACAAGGCAATAAGCTTGTAAAGTTAATTACATCTTTGTACTGGAAGAAATGTTTCTTTTTCGTCTTTTGTTTTGACAACCAAACATTGATTGAGTATGTTCAGAAAAAAGGGGTTAAATCATGAAATCTTATCGTGAAGAGTATTGGTTTAATATTCCCGGCCGCAGAGGTTTTGTCAACATAACGGCGAAAGTGGAAGAGAGCATAAGAAAAAGCGCCATCCAGGAGGGACTGGTACTCGTAAACGCCATGCATATTACGGCATCCGTATTCATTAACGATGATGAATCCGGCCTGCATCATGATTATGAACGCTGGCTCGATGAACTTGCCCCTCATGAACCGATCTCACGCTACCTTCATAATCGAACGGGCGAAGATAATGGCGATGCGCATTTAAAAAGGCAAATAATGGGGCGGGAAGTAGTGGTGGCTATCACCAAAGGTAAGCTTGATTTCGGTCCCTGGGAACAAATTTTTTACGGCGAGTTTGACGGCAATAGAAAGAAAAGAGTTTTAGTTAAAATAATCGGTGAATAATAAAATAATTATCCGGGATTTATTGTGAAACTTCAATTCCGAAAGTGAATAACCTAAAGGTCACTATAGGCGCAGCGAAATTGGTAAGTTGTAATGAGACCCAAGTTTCAGAAACAGAGTGCACTGAAGCTTGTAGGTCGAATTATCCCGCGCAGCGGAGGGTATAATACCCCGCAGCTTGCTGCGGAATGAGTTTCCAAAGCTTGTTTTAGGAATTCATACCCGTGATTCCGAAAAGCTGCCTTCAGCGATGGTTATTGATTTACCACCGATATATACATCTATTTGTCCGTTAATTTCCTGAGCTTTTAAATATAGAAGAGAAGGACGATTAATTTCGTAGCCTTGTTCGGAGCGAATATCAATTTCATTTTTCCCCCAATAACGATGTTTCACCAAATAAGCGGCAAGGCATCCCTTGCCGCTACCAGTGGCGGGATCTTCGGGAACGCCGTAATAATCTGCAAACATGCGGACACTGATATCATTTAATCCCCGGTGTGATTCCGGACAGAAGATCAGAATCGCTTTTGCCCATGTCTTTTTGATCAAATCAAAATATCTATCTCTGTTTATATGAGATCGCTGCAATGAATCTAAACTTTTCAGCGGAACAATTATATGCGGCAAACCAGTAGATATCTCTTCGATAGGAAAGCGTTCATCAAGTTCTGATTGTTTGAGTTCCAATACTTTGGCTATGATACCAGCGTCAATATTGTCGCCATATTCAGGACTTACCTGCTTCATCCAACCTATTGTGCTGTTTTTCTCTTTTTTGAAAGTAACCGGTATCGGTCCGACCTTTAAATTTAACACTACTTCTCTCGCCGCATCAGTTGCTATTTCACTGCGAATGATATGGGCTGTGCCCAAAGTCGGATGTCCTGCAAACGGTACTTCTGCTTCCGGCGTAAAAATACGGACCTCATAACCACGATTGCGTTTTTCTTCTGACATGATAAAAGTTGTTTCGGAAAAATGCATCTCGCGCGCAATCGCCTGCATCTGTTCTGGCGAAAGCTTAGCTCCGCCGCGAAATACAGCCAACTGATTTCCGGCATATTTTTCTTCCGCAAAAACATCCACGATATAAAACGTGAGCTTTTCTATTTCTTAATCCTATTAGTCATTTTTTTAACTGCTTCCGAAAGCGTCAATATTGCACCAGACAACACAGACAAGAAGCAACAGAGTCCAATTAACCCTTATATCGGTTATTGTTTTCACTTACAAATCCACACACGCCATTTGAAACACTTATAATGACTAACTCAATCTCATTTGAAATCTGTCAACTGAAGAAATACCCGCTATTAAATAATATCAACGTGGTAGAATACTCAAAAATTACTGGTAGAAACATTGATAATAAAAAAGGCAAAACCATTTCTGGTTCTGCCTTTTTTAAAGTCATCAATGTAAGCATTCACTTTAGGGTGCAATTCCAGGTTCATACTTATTCATTGAAGTGTTTCCGCAAAAAATTTTTCACCATGACAATCGAGTCGGCTACAGCACTTTCGTCTCTGCCTACTTTATGCCCCATATAATCAAAAAGTCCTGGTAGGGTATTATCAAATGCATGATAGGCTCCTGGATAAACTTTCAAAACAATTTCATGGTTCAAACCTTTTAATATCTCAGGATATGCTTCGCAGAGCTTAGCTGGGCACCAGTCATCATTGCCTCCAGAGAGAATCATCAATGGTGATGAAAGGAACTTCTTTGAAGGATCTATAGGAAAACAGTAAGGATAAAATGCAATAATTTCCTTAAAAGGTTTTTCTGAAGATGGAGACAGGGCCATGATCAGTGCAGTAATTCCGCCGTGTGAAAACCCTATTACAGCAATTCGTTCTTTATCAATAAATGGCTGAGTTTCGAGGTAATGCTTCGCTGCAAAAGCATCAGAAACTCTATCCTCAGAAGTAGGTTTATCCTTTTTTGGATTACTACAAACATTTCTAACCCCCCTGGGGCCAAGACTATCCACAGCAAAAGTTACGTATCCTTCTTTTACTAATATTTTTTCCCAACCACTAAGATTGTATTGACCACCTGTGCAACCAGGAAGGAATATAACCGCAGGAAAAGGGCCATCGCCTTCTGGTTTAGATAAATCGCCGGTTAGATTTTGGTTTGAATTTAAAGGAAAGGTAATCTTTGTTCGAGATGTAGTCTGTGTTCCAGGTGTAATTGGTGTTCCAGCACAGGCTGAAAAGAAGAATAACGACAGACACAAAAATACCACTATGATTTTTTTCATTATATTTTCCTCCTATTATTGATCACAATTAATCTTGTCTTTATGATACATAGTGTGCCCTTACCTATCAATGAATGTTGCGCATGTCAATCGAAGAAAAGTCTTGTGAGAATTATTTTTTTTAATGATTTCCGTTCGAAAGGTTGCATTGTGGAACAAAAATGTAAAAACAATATTACAGGAAGAAGTGATTAAGTGCGGCCATTACAACTACCATCTATCCTGACACACTACGCCACTGAGATATCCTCCGCCTTTGGCAGGATAAATCAAATATTACAGAACACTCCCATAAGCTGCGGCCTAGTAAAAGCTCCCCCGTATGCACGGGGTAAACGCCGGCAAGGCATCTTATTAAAGCAATCAGAACAAAAAAGCATTGCGTTTAAGATGAAATCTCTTTGAGCAGCCATTGGGAATCTTTTGGTTAACAAATCAGGGTAAA
>JBEKMF010000133.1:0-5388 GCA_050008655.1 Smithellaceae bacterium | reverse complement strand
CCCGTTCTTTATAATCGGCAAATTCATCAAAGCTCGCACAACCGGGAGAAAGCAAAATAATATCACCAGGCTGTGAATTTTTATAAGCGGTCTCTATTGCTTCCCCCAATTTTATTTCTTTTAGTACCGGAACATTTTCACCAATTAACGAAGCAATGCGATTTTGTGCCTCGCCGAATAAAATTACCTTTTTGGTTTTTGCAGGCAGCAATGGCTTTAAAGTTTCAAAATCTCCGTCTTTATCACGGCCACCTAAAAGCAAAATGACAGGTTGAGCAAACGTATCCAGTGCCCTGACGACAGAACCGACATTAGTTCCCTTGGAATCATCGTAAAATTTAACCGAATTCTTCTCGCCTGCAAATTCAATGCGGTGCGGTAATCCGCGAAAATCAGCAATAGCGGCTATGATACTCTCGGGGCTACACCCGCAAAATCGGGCTGCAATTATCGCAGCCATCACATTTTCCGCATTATGCAGGCCGGGAAGTTTAATCATGCCTAGAGGATATTGCTCTTCGCCGTTATCCCGCATTCTAGAAATGATAGTATTGTTTTTAAGAAATATTCCCGTTTTCAATTCATTCGCTGAACTAAATTTAACAATTTTTGAACGAATGTTTTCTTCTATTCCTTCCTGCGCCGGGTCTGCCGCATTAAGAATTGCGATATCGTTTTTATCTTGTCGGGCAAAGACTCTGGCCTTAATGCGGCGGTACTCGGCAAAGGAGCCGTGATAGTTGAAGTGATCGCTGGTCACATTCAAAAGCATCGCTATAAAGGGATGGAACTTATCCACCCACTGCAATTGGAAACTGCTTATTTCAGCCACCACAAAATCATCTTTATTTGAGCTCTCCATATATCCAATCAGAGGAGTGCCGATGTTGCCTCCTACAAATATTTTTTTCCCCGAATGCTTCAATATTTCGCCCAATAGGGTAGTTGTAGTCGTCTTTCCGTTGGTGCCTGTTACCGCAATTAATGGAATTTTCAAAAACCGGTAGGCCAGTTCAACTTCGCTGATAACGGGAATTCTTTTCTTCAGTGCCGCGACTAACAAATCGTTATACGGAGGAACACCGGGAGAAGGAATAACCATGCCGGCGTCCGCCAAAGTATCGACATTATATTTACCGATTTTCAACCATTTTTCCTTGGCAATACGCTCAAATTCAGCACTCCACTGATCGGATGGTTTTTCGTCTGTTACCGTTACCTTTGCGCCCTGTTTGCCTAGAAATAAGGCTGCGGCAATTCCCGTTTTACCCATCCCTATGACAACTATTTTTTTACCGGCAAAATGCATATGCCCTCTAACGTAACTTCAATGTGCTTATAGCCATTAGCGCCAGCAATATAGAAATAATCCAAAAACGCACGATTACTTTCGGTTCCGCCCACCCCTTCAATTCAAAATGGTGATGCAGAGGTGCCATGCGAAAAATTCGCTTTCCCTGTGTTAGCCTAAAATAACCGACTTGAAAGATTACTGAAAAAGTCTCCAGGACAAATATACCGCCGACAATAGCAAGTAATATTTCCTGTTTGGTTATAATCGCTGTTGTGCCTAACGCTGCGCCTAGCGACAGGGAGCCGACATCTCCCATAAATATTTCCGCGGGATAAGCATTAAACCAAAGAAAGCCAAGAGCCGCGCCTACAAGCGCTCCGCAAAACACTGCCAATTCGCCAGACCCGGAAACATAAGGAATTTGCAGATATGAAGCTACTTTTACGTTTCCGGAAAAGTAGGCAAAAAGAACATAAGTAGCAAAACAGATAGTTGCAGGACCAATAGCTAAACCATCAAGGCCATCAGTAAGATTTACGGCATTAGCTGTTCCAACGATAATAAATGTAGAAAGTAGAACATAACCCCATCCAAGATTAGGTAATACCGTTTTAAAAAAAGGAATAGTTACTTGAGAGTTAAAACCCGGCTTTAAATAAAGAATGATGCTTACAAACAAAGCAATAACTATTTCCGCTGACAGTCTTGCCTTGCCGGAAATACCTTTAGAACTTTTGCCAGCAAGTTTGCGGTAATCGTCAATAAATCCAACCAAACCAAAACCAACTGTCACGAGCAATATCAACCAGGTATAATTTATGGAAAGGTTTGCCCATAGCACCGTAGATATAACCACGGCAAAAATTATCAACACCCCTCCCATTGTAGGAGTTCCTTTTTTGATTTGATGGCTTTGCGGTCCATCTTCCCTTATCTGCTGATCGATTTGTAAACTCTGTAATTTTCGAATCAGCCATGGACCAACAACCAGACAAATCAAAAGCGCAGTTATTGACGCAAAAATTGTCCGGAATGTTATGTAACGGAATACATTAAAAAATGAATACGATGTATGTAAAGGATATAATAAATAATAAATCACTTTAAATTATCTCCTGACTAATGGATTTTTCCGTTATTATTTACGCCTATTTTTTCAACGCCAAAATCCTCGTATATTTTAGCCGCTATTTTTTCCATTTTCATCCGGCGGGAACCCTTCACTAATATCCAATCGCCTTTTTTTAAATTCTTTTTCAAATAATTACTGTTTTCTTCGCTGGCGGAAGAAAAATAGATATTTTGTAACGGTAGTCCGCCTTCCACAGCTCCGGCGGCTGTAACCGCAGAAAAATCACCCTGAAGAAAAAGTGCCTTGACTCCAATCGTTGCTACCAGCATTCCGATCCGGCGATGCATTTCCTCAGCCGCCTCTCCCAACTCCAGCATATCTCCTAAAAAGACATAACAATTATGGTGGTTTTTTAAATCTTTCAATGTCATTAACGCTTCTCTTACCGAAGACGGGTTAGCATTATACGAATCATCCAAAAGGTAAGCGCCGTTTCTTAATTTGATTATCTCCATGCGTCCGCTAAACGGCCGGAAAGCCTTCAGACCAGCCGCTATCATTTCAGCGTTAATACCCACAGCCTTGGCTCCCGCCGCTGCCGCCATAACATTATAAACATGATGGATGCCGACAATTTTTATTTCTACTTTTTGCATTTTAGCACCGATGACTAAGTTAAAGCACATTCCTTTAGCGCTATTTTTCCCAATATTTTTCGCCGAAATGTCTGCATTGGCGCTCATTCCAAAAGTAATACGCCTGCCTTTCCATTTGTCGGCAATAATTCTTACATGCTCATCATCAAGATTGATTAGGGCAATGCCGTTCTTATCCATACTATAAAATAAGTCACCTTTTTCTTCGCGCACACAGTCAATGGAACCAAATCCCTCTAGATGCGCCGGCCCAACATTTGTTATCAACCCTATATTTGGCTCAGCAATTTGGGTCAGTCGCTTTATTTCTCCGCGAGCGTTTGTACCCATTTCTAAAATGACCAATTCACATTCATCATTTATGCGAAATATCGTTTGTGGCATACCGATTAAATTATTTAAATTGCCCTCAGTTTTCACAATATTTTTCTTTTGACCGATGATTGCAGCCATCATTTCTTTAGTTGTTGTCTTTCCGGAGGAACCGGTTAAACCAATCACGGGAATAGAAAATTTTCTTCTCCATTCATGAGCCAAATCGCCCAGCGCGGCTAAAGTATCGGCAACCTTAATCACCGCAACTTCAGTTTTTATTCCATGATGCTTGATCTTTTGTTCGTCATGTACTAATACTCCAGCGGCGCCTCTATCCAAAGCTTCCTGCAAAAAATTATGGCCGTCAAATTTTTCACCCTGGAGTGCCACAAAAATATTTCCTTTACTTATCAGTCTGGAATCAGTCGAAATTCCATAAAATAGATTTTCCGAAGCTTCGGAAATCAAAGTCCCTTCAGTAGCTTTCAGTATTTCTTCCATTGTAAATATCGGTGAAACATTATTCATCTATCTATTTTAGTAACCCCTCAATGTTAAAGCTTGCCGAGCGACAACACGATCATCAAATGGCGTTTTATCTGTTCCCACAATTTGATAATCTTCATGACCCTTGCCCGCAATCAATATAATATCCCCCTTCTGGGCCATGTTGATTGCTTTCTCAATTGCCTTTTTCCGTTCAGGAATTATCATATAAGAATGAATACTATTATTAATTTCCAGTTTATCAGCCGTTAATTTCTTTACTTTATTCTGATCGATTCCACTTTCTATTTCTTTAATAATCGCCAGGGGATCTTCCAGACGCGGATTATCTGAAGTCACGATAGTCAAATCACTGAAATCAGTGGCTGCTTTACCCATGAGTGGCCGCTTGCCGCGATCTCTGTTCCCGCCGCAACCAAATACAGTAATGATTCTTTTTTTTCTGAATTGGGCCAAATTTTGCAGAACTTGCCTTAAAGCATCTGCTTTATGCGCATAATCAACAAGAACATTGAGGCCAGCGGGAGTATTAATTTTCTCCAATCGTCCGGGAACATAAGACAAACTTTCAATGCCCGCTTTAATTACTGCCGGAGGAATTTGTAGTGCCATCGCAGCGGCACAAGCAGCCAAAACATTATAAATGTTAAACTTGCCGACAAGTGGTGTCTCTATCGAAATAGTTTCCCCCGCCAAATTAATCTTCGCTTTTATCCCCGCTAATGACAATTCATAAGTCACCGCCTTCACTGGATTTTCTTTTTCCAGGCCATAAGTCAACGCCGGCAGGGCCACTTCCTGTAAAATCCTCTTTCCCCAACTATCATCTCCATTAATAACCATTTTTTGCTGGTGCGTTTTTTTACTTTGCGGTAATACTTCGGCAAAAAATCTCTTTTTTGCCTGAAAGTAATTTTCCATTGTTATATGATAATCGAGGTGTTCTGGAGTAAGATTAGTAAAAATACCCAAATCAAAGTCGCAATCGTCAATTCTTCTTAAGTCGATCGCATGAGAAGAAACTTCCGCAATAACATGCGTCACTCCATCATCGGCCATTTCTCTGATGATTTTCTGCAATTCATAAGATTCCGGCGTTGTGTTCGGCGCCGAATAGGATTTATTATTGTAGCGATAATTGATTGTACCTAAGACACCGCATTTAAAACCGGCCGCTTTAAATATTGATTCCAGAAGATAGGTGATCGTTGTTTTACCGTTTGTTCCTATAACAGCAATCAGCACTAGATTGCCGGAGGGGTTCGCAAAATAGTTCTTGGCTAAAATACCTAAAGCGCGCCTGCTGTTGGTGACTTTAATTGCCGTTACGTGAGGTAGTAACTGGAAATCTTTTTCATAAACGATAAAACGCGCACCATTGGTTACAGCCTCACGAATGAAATCATGGCCGTCGTGTTTCAAACCGGCAATAGCTACAAACAGAGATTCTTTTTCACATTTATCAGCGATATAACATACATTGGACACGTCTGCCGATAAGGCTGCAGGAACCTTGACTACATCTATTCCTTTGAGTAAATGCA
>JBEKMF010000132.1:0-5412 GCA_050008655.1 Smithellaceae bacterium | reverse complement strand
TCGCGCCGTGCCGGCGGTTCCCGCTGGCTTCATTTAAAAGCAATAGCCAACATGCTCGGCACACTTTTTATCAAGTCATATGAGCGGGGCGAAACAGTTTATCTGGCAATGCGTTCCCGTGGGTTTAACGGAACTTTCAAGCAATCACATAATTTCGAATTAAGGAGATACGATTTGGCTTTTCTTTTTAATATATTCTTGGCTTTAGTCAGCATTAAACTTCTGGATAATTTCCTTGGAAAATAAAATCATCGACGTCAAAAATCTGCATTATTCTTATCCGGACGGCACAAAGGCTCTCTGTGATATAAATTTGGAAATTCAGCGCGGCGAATCACTGGGAATAGTAGGCGCAAATGGCGCGGGTAAATCCACTCTCCTTCTTCATTTCAATGGTATATTGCGGGGACGCGGAGAGATTAGTGTTTTGGGTAAGGATTTAACCGATAAAAATCTTCCCTTAATTCGAAGTATGGTCGGATTAGTTTTCCAAGATGCTGACAGCCAACTTTTTATGCCCACAGTGTTTGACGATGTTAGCTTCGGGCCGACAAATATGGGAATGCCCAGGCAGGACGTGGAGAAATCCGTCAAAAAAGCACTGAAAGAAGTGGATATGCTGGCATCTATCAAAAGATCGTCGCATCATTTAAGCGTCGGAGAAAAAAAACGAATTGCCATTGCTACGGTTTTATCCATGAATCCGCAAATTCTCGTTCTTGATGAACCAAGCAGCAATTTGGACCCCAAACACCGGCACGCTTTGATCAAACTGTTGAATATGCTGGAGATGACTAAAATTATTGCCACTCACGATTTGGATTTAATTGCTCAAACTTGTTCTCGCGTAGTTTTAATGGACGAAGGAAAAATCGTTTCCGGCGGCCTTTGCCCGGATTTCCTGGCTGAAGCCGCCGCTCTTTGCTAAAAGCAGAGAGACTTCTTCTCCTTCACTCTGTGTAATTCCGGCAATAACTTTTGTTGTGAACCATTTCATCGGAAGTTGTGAATTAATTGATTATGTCTCAAACTATAACTCTTATAATTTTATCCAAAACATGATAAAAGCAGTAACAGAGTAGAAGACCATATGACTATAAGTGCCGGAAAACCGGAAGAATTGAACCAGAGTGAAATGGCGAAGCTTATAATGGACTTGCTTCATCGCACTATCGTCCACCACACTCTCTGGTTTGGTGAAGTGGAGCATCAGCTGGGTATATCCAAGGCTCTGGAAATTATGAATGAAGCCTGGCAGAAAAGCTATTCCCTGCAAATCAAAAGGCTCTCCGAAATATTTGGCTTTAAGATCAAAGATTCGATTCCGGAAGCTCTGCTTTCCAGGGATAAAGCGGATTTATTAAAAATCATGGAGGAGCTGGGCAAGAATTGGCTGGCCTCCGATGGTATCTGGTTTCAGACCGTTGAGTCCCATTATGATTTGTGGGAAGCAAAACGCTGCAATGATTCGTGCTGGGCGCGGTTTTCTCCCTTTGAGGCCTCGTCCATTAAGAAGTTTCTTCAACTTCCGGAGCGAGCGGGATTGGAAGGATTGAAAAAAGCTCTGCGCTTTCGCCTTTATGCCTGCATAAATACGCAAAGCATCATTGATGATACGGAACAAAGCATCATTTTTCAGATGAATGACTGCCGGGTACAATCGGCCCGAAAGCGCAAGGGACTCACAGATTATCCCTGTAAATCGGCAGGACTTGTCGAATACCGGGCATTTGCCGAAACAATCGATTCGCGCATTAAGACTGAGTGCATCGGCTGCCCGCCGGATCAGCATCCAGCGGAATGGTTTTGCTCTTGGCGGTTTTATAATGAGACTCCAATTTCAAAAACGAAGTGAATTGAAATTGGTTAGTCGAATTATCCTGTGTTAGCAGAGGGCATGTAATGCCCGTGGTCTGCCGGAAAAAGTTTGAATAGGAGAATAAAGGCGCTGTTGTCCCTACTATTTTTTCAACAAGGCAAGGCCGTGGAAATTGAGGAGCTGGCCAGCAAAGGAGAAGCCTGATGAACCAAAATAAAATAATCATGAAATTAAAAAGATTGGTTGCGGTTTGCTTGATGCTTTTCCCCTGTATGACAGCTTGTGCAGCTTTCTGGTCGACATCACCCCCAACACCGGTTGTTAAATTTCCCTTTGATGTAAGCAAACGGGATAGTACGGTCAATCAGGAGTTCAGGATTCGTGAGTATCGTTCTTACTACTTTGCCCTTTGGTTTGACTACTTTGGTGAAGCGGACGAGTATCGTGTTTTTGCATTGGTTGGTGATGGGTCAGGGTCACGTGAGAATCCAGGGATAGATATTCCCATCCACATAAAAATTTATAAGCTAGATACCGGAAACTTACCACTTCCACTAATCTATGAAAAAACAATTGCGACCAAACATTGCTATGCCCACGGTTTTGATTCGTCGAAGAAGAGGGAAGGAAATTATCGTCGAGAAATAATAGCTATCAATCTCAAACCAGGAATGTACCGGGTTGAGGTTAATACGATAGAAGACAGGCCGGAGTTTTCAGGAACGCCGTCATATCTGCAAATTGAAGGGCATCCGGACGTTAAATTTTTTCCTAACAGTATTAAATAATTCAAATCAAAAGGAGACCTTTTATGCCGTACTTAGAGGAATTAGCGATAGCACTCAATAAAATCAGATAACAAGACAAGTCCGGCGGATCCAGCATTCACCAGCGTTTCCTGTAGGGCAAGTGATAGAGAAATAAAAAATATTAAGGAGTTAATCTATTATGACACTAGAAAAACGCCCTGCCAAATTTCGCGGGGCATCCCAGTACGTTCTTGATGAAGAATTGGCTAAAATTGTGAACATCTCCATTGCCCTCGAAATGCCCCTTTTGCTCAAAGGCGAGCCGGGCACAGGAAAGACCATGCTGGCACACGCGATCGCAGAAAGCTTAAAGATGCCGCTGATCGTCCTTAATGTCAAATCCAGCATGAAATTGATTGACGCTCTTTATCAGTACGACACCTTAACCCGTCTCAACGACAGCCGCTTTGCCGATTCGGGCCGCGACGTCAGCAATATTGAAGAATACATCAAGATGGGGAAAATCGGCCAAGCTTTCGCGGCAGAAAAAAAAGTGGTTCTTTTAATCGATGAGATTGACAAAGCGGATACCGATTTTCAGGACGATATGCTGGATATTCTCGATCAAATGCAATTTGATATTATCGAAATTGACCGAACAATTTCCGCCAAAAACCGGCCGGTGATTGTCATCACGTCCAACGCGAAAAAGGATCTATCCGATCCTTTTCTAGGACGCTGTAACTTTCACCATATCGCTTTCCCCGATCACGATATGATGCGCAGGATAATCGACGTACATTTCCCCGCTGTAAAAAATGAGCTGGCGACGGCGTGTCTGGAAACTTTTTACGGGTTGCGGGAAATCCGCAGAGTGGAAAAAAAGCCGGCAACGCGTGAACTGATTAACTGGATACGCGCGCTGCAGGCCGATCCTGATTTTCAGTTGAAAAGCTTAAAAGAAGGCGCTGTGCCTTATCTGGGTGTATTATTCAAAAAGAGCTCTGATTTGAATCTGGTCGCCAACCAATAAATTAATGTAAAGAAAGATATAAAAAATTATGTTCGTTAATTTTTTCTATATGTTGCGCGATAAAGGGATCCCCGTTTCTCCCACGTCTTTTTTGCGTCTGCAAAAAGCCCTGGGGATGGGGCTGGTCCGTTCTTTAGAGGATTTCTATATCGCGGCCCGTTCTTTGCTGGTGAAAAGCGAACGCTACTTCGACGTTTACGATCAGACATTTGCGGTAGCTTTCCGTGGAGTGACCCAAATCGATCCGACTGAAGCCGAACTTACCGAATTGGCCAAAGCACTGCTCTCTGAGTGGCTCAAAGATCCGGGAGCAATGGCCGAAACGCTGGGCGTGCCAGAAGAAGAACTCAAAGAGATGACGCCGGAAGAATTATTACAATATTTTTTGGATCGCCTGAAAGAGCAGACGGAAGCACACCACGGAGGAAATCGCTGGATCGGCACACGCGGCACTTCACCGGTAGGACATTCGGGCAAGCATCCGGGCGGCATGCGTGTGGGCGGCGCTTCGCAAAACAAATCAGCGATTAAAGTTGCGATGGAAAGGCGCTACCGCGATTACTCGCAGGAAGGGCCGATTACCGCTTCGCAAATCGGCGAAGCTCTGAAAAGACTCAAGCATCTGGCACCATCCGGACCGCAGGATATTGTCAATGTGGATAAAACCATTTATCAAACGATGCGCAATGCCGGAGAAATCGAAATTGTTTTCGACCGGCGTCTTGCCGACCGTCTGAAAGTGAAGCTGTTTATCGATAACGGCGGCTGGTCTATGGATCCTTATGTTGAGCTTGTTCAGGTTCTTTTCCATTACGCGCAGTTCCAGTTTAAAGAACTGGAGATTTATTATTTCCACAACACCATTTATAAAAACGTCTGGCAGGATCCCGAACGCCACAAAAAGCCGATGTTGGTCGAGGATTTTATGAAGAGTGATCCGGAGACGCGCCTGATCATCGTCGGCGACGCCTCTATGGCGCCTTATGAATTGATGAATCACAACGGAGCCATCTACATTAACCAGAATTATTTGCAGCCCAGTGTTGAATATTTGAAGATGCTAGCCAAAGCTTTTCGCCATGCCGTGTGGCTGAATCCTGTAGCGCAAGTCGATTGGTCTTATACCTGGACAATAAAAAGTATCGAAAAGATATTCCCTATGTTTGAACTCTCTTTGGACGGATTGGAAAAAGCAGTACGCCATTTAATGTCCCGCAATTAACTCCTAAGATAGGAATGGATTATAAGGCGTATAGAAATAATATTTGCATTCCCGGGGAATTAATGCCTGCGGATCGTATTTTAAAAGTTAAGGTGGGACAAAAAACCCTCCAATTTTAAACTCAAGGCCGTAAGATTATTTTCCTTATATTGACGCCCATAATATCAACAAACGACCGCCTCTGGAAGACCTGGTTCGGGAACTGGGAAGGCCTAAGTAAACAATTTCCATAAGATAAATTCAGTTCATTCTAATCGGGAATTTTTTCTTGACATAGTCCCGATATTAATATACGAATTTGTGACTAAGAGTCAGAGAGAAATGCCGAAAACAAATATTTATCACTTTAACTAAGGAGGAGTATCTATTTTGGGCTCGCCGGAAAAAAAGAAAAAGGAAAAAGAAAATAAAAAAAACACAATCTTAAGAGCGGCAAGAAAACTTTTCTTTGATCGAGGTTTCAAATTCGTAACCGTGGATAGTATCGCGGCCAAGGCTGGAGTCAGTAAAGGTTCGATTTATCTTTATTTTGACTCCAAAGAAGAGATATACGCCCAAGTTTTGATTACCGATAATATCGAACTTAATA
>JBEKMF010000131.1:0-5638 GCA_050008655.1 Smithellaceae bacterium | reverse complement strand
CTGAACATTACAAACACTTGAAATTACTAGTATAGAAGGTCGGAATCTAACCGATATAAGTGCAAGAAACATGTGATTTAGTATCACCGGTAGATACCAGACCTGATCCGCAGCGAAATGCCCAACAATCGGCGGTGGCAAAAAATAAGGTGATAGAACAAACAACTAAAACTTTTGTCATAAAATTCATGATTAGTTCCTCCTGTTTTTCCCTTTAATCAAAATCATATATTCATACTTATAAAGATCGTAAACGAATTGCCGGATAATTTCTTGTTCGGAAGTAAATGGTGTTACCAATCTAAGCGCGGTCAAAACCTTGTTGTTGATCTTCCAGGGCAGAAAATTTGCTATTGGTCCGCGCCTGACCCTATAATGAAACATTTCCGCAATTTTTTGCAAGTAAGAAAATTTAATAGTGTATTCATCATGGCCTTTGAGCGGTATCTTTTCAGGAATCTCCGATGATTCGATATTAATGTAAGACTTTAGTCTCTCCGGCACTCTGGATTCGCAACTATGCTCGCTGAGATATATGTATTTTACCCCGGCCTGGCAAATATTTTCCAAGAGAACCATAGCGCCGATGTTGATATTTTCTTCTTCCGCAAAAGGCATTTTATATTTCGTGCTGAGATAGCTTGCTTTTTCCAAATAATACGCCAGTTCCTCCGTATGTCCAATATTTTCTTCAGTGTGTGCAACCAATGTCGGCAAATCACCTAAGTTTTCATTCATGATGATCAGATCAAAGGGGGCAAGATCATTTATCTTTATCTGTAAAATATCATTTTCATAAAAATCAATTTCAAAGCCCTTTAAATTTTCTTTTTGTTTTTCCAGTAGATATGGTGAAATATCCAGCATTGTCGCTTTGAGCCGCCGGTTAAGCGAAAGAAAATCGCGCATAAGGTAACCGAGGCCACCACCGATTTCCAGAATATTATGTATCTCATTAAAAGGAATAAGCTTTTCTAAAAAACGGTAGAGTTGAACGCCGAAAGAATTCTTTGTTTGCAAAACACCACGGCAGGGGCTATTTTCCGGATAAAGGGCATTACAAACTGTAAGCTCCCATCCGAGAGAAGTTAAATTATTTATATGATAATTGTCCGTGGTGTTTAATGAGTAGCCCATATTTTATTAATGAAAATCAATACTGGTTTTGCAAAAATTGTGATATTTAATTTACTTAATTTAACAAAGCAAAAAAAACCATGAAAATATTCGTCAAGCAATAAATTGGTTAAAAGAAACGTTAATGTCCATCGGGAGGCGAAATGTCGCCATATTCGGAAAAGATAATAGAGCTTCTGCGCATTGATCATCCCGATCTTTCCGCCTGGACCATAATTTGTGCCAACGAAAGAGCTGTAGACCCAGTACAGTACCTTATTCACAGCGAGATGGGGGGGATACTTCCCCGGGTCGAAGGTCTTAAATCCTACACAACCAGAAAATGCAGTGAGAAACTGAATCTTGAGCCTGTTCCCGGTGACGAGCAGATGCTTTACTTTATCCGGTTTCTTGCGGAAAAATTTCCGAAAGAAATTTATCCTGCAAGGCGCGCCGCAAGTCTTTTACCCGTTATCGCCAAACTTGCGGAATATAAAATCAACAGGAATACAATTTATGGAGCGGAACGATTTACCGATGACGAATGGACAAGGCTCGAGGAATATCTGGAAACAACACAGGCTTTTCGGAAGTGGCTGGCAAAATTAAATTTCTTCATGCCGGAATTGGAAAGGGCGGCGCTGGAAGCAATTACTCCCGGCGAAAAGGAAGTATTTATCGGACTTCCCGGGATAACGCCGTTTACCGAACACTTCTATCGTAAGATAAAAAAAGAGCGATTGTTTATTGATCAGCCGCTTTTCGGGACTGATTTATCTGGTCCGGACAAGCTGCCCTTCGATTCGGCAAAAAATCTTGTCCTATCCTTCGGTGGAGGCGTTACACCTGCGGACGGAACGGGCATGGAGTTGGTATCGCTTACCGGACTTCATGCCCTGGTTGATCTGGTCACGCTGGAGGTTTCCGCTTTTCTCAAAGAAAGATCAGGCAATGATCAGTTGATGATATTTCTCCTTGATGAGTCACTTACACCAATGCTTTGGAACAGGTCGCTACGCCTGTTCGGTAACGCCGTCAATCTTGCCGTCTGGCTGCCGTTTTCGACAACCTCGGCCGGAAGAAGACTACTGGCTGAAATAGATAAAGCCGGCCGGTCAGGCCGGATACTCGATTTTAAGAAGTTTGCCACATCCTGCGCTGTGGAATTATCCAGAAATCGAGACAATTACGTCCGCGAGGAATGCGAGGCGCTGGAAGCAGCCATATCTTTTTCCACGCTTCTTGATTTTTGGAAAGAGAGACTGGGGCGCAATCTACCTGATGCCGCAAAAATACTGATAGAAGCCAAAAAATTCCGCGTCACAGGAAGCAGGTCGGCACCGGTGCAGGTTGTCGGTTTCGGCCATGTTTCGGGAGAGAAATTCAGCAAGGGATTGATACTTTCTCTGGATAGCGGCGTTATGCCCTCGCAGCCATTTGAAGGGCCTTTCATCAATCCAGTTCATGTTCCGCAGTTGCGCAAAAGTGTGTTTGAGTATGAAGATTTGGTTTTCCGGCAGATTCTGGCGCAAGGCGAAAAAATCAAAATAGTCGGGGTAAACGATGCAATCAGGGAGCGAACGCCGAGCTACTACATGAGCCTGCTGGCACAGGAATTCGGAAAATCGATCACGATTACGGCATTTAAGGAATCGGCTCCCGCAAAGCCGGGCAAAGAAAAGACTGCGATAGCAATTGATGATAATTTGAGAAACAAGCTCAAAGACTTCATTTACTCATATTCGAGCCTGACTAAAATTCTGGCCTGTCCGTTTTTATTCTACCATCAATATATCCTCGGGATCGAACCTCCTCAGTTCATGGATGATGATGAAAAGATAAATATGCAGATGGGGAGCTTTGTTCATAAATTTCTGCAGCGGCTCTCGACCGGCCCGAAAGAAAGATTCGGTGACTGGGAGAAGCTTTTTGATGAGCTGTGGGAGAGTGACGAAAACACCAAGGTGCGGGATATTGACGGGATTAATATCTACATGCTTAATGCGAAAATTTTATTGCAGGAGATTTATGCGGATGAAAAAGATTCCGGCAGGCGCTTAATATTTGCCGATAATGCCCTGGTGTGTGAGAAAAGATTTACCGGGATGATCGCCGGAAATTATAAGATAACCGGATTTTCAGACAGGCTGGCCAATATAGCGGGACGAACCGAGGTTATTGATTTCAAGTATACCAAAAAGCAAAGCAAATACGATCTTTCGGGAAAAATAACTGTGCTGGAACGTTTTCAAGAAAAAGGCATTCTGCACCCCGCAGCACAGCTGATTATCTATCAGCACTTTAACAAAGATGCGGAAGGCGCGCGCTTTTATTTTCTGAAGGAACCGGCAAAAGATCGGGAAATAGAACTTCCGGAGAAAGAAAGCGTAGAAACCCAGAAGCTGATGCAGGCCATTAAGGAACGCCTGGATGCGATAATTGGCGGCAGCGAACTTCTGCCGGCTCATGATTGTGCGGAATGTGAATACTGCCGGTTTCAGGCCTTATGCGGCAAAGACGATTATTATAAAACTGTCCGAGGGAATATGTGATGAACAGTATTCTTCTAAAAGCATCGGCAGGTTCGGGAAAAACAACAAGACTTACTGAAGAGGTGCTCAACAGAATATTTATCGGCGGAAAATTCATCGCCGCTCTGACCTTCACCCGCGCGGCCACTACCGAGATGCGCTCCAGGATAATGGAAAAAATAGCGTCGATAAAGAAACTGCTTTTGTTGGAGCGCCTGCGGCTGATTATGGAGGCAGGACGTGTCGGCTATTCGACAATAGATTCATTTTTCTACCGGCTCTTTGCCGCGGCCGGCTTTGCGCCAAAGCTTGCGGATGAGAAAGCACAGATAGAACTTTTGCGGGAGATAGAAATCCTTTTCCGCGACAACGCTATGCAAAGCGGCAAAGCCAATAAGTTAATAGTGGCAGCCAGAATATTAAGGACGGACATGGACACGCTTTGGGAGGCTCTGGCGGATGAGCAGACTATTGAGCGCTGCCTCTCGGATATGGCCAGGCTGGATGACCTTGACGATATTATGAAACAAAATGGTGTACTGAGAAACAGGCTTAAATCTCTTTATGAAAAGGCAGAGGCTCTGGCGGATCAGGTAACGTCTAATATCAACAATCGGGTTATAAATTATTTGGCCGATTATGATAATTTTATTTCCAAAACGGTGGCAACCCATTCCGATCTGGAAAATTATACTAGTCTGGGCAAGACGATAGAGTGGAGTAAGAAACCTTATTCGGATCTCAATAAAATATTCAAGGATTACAGGAAAACCGCCGAGCAATTGGCCATTAACAGGACGCTGCTACGAGAGCTGGCCGTAGCCTTTCTTTGCGAGATATATTTGGAAGCGGCCGCTACCGTGAAGAATGAAAAAGGATTGATATTCTTTCACGATGTGCGCAGAGGCCTCCTGGAACTGGACGGTGTGGTAGCGACTGAGCGCCCGAAGCTCATGAGCAATTACTTTTCCCTGGGGCTCGACCGGACGGAACATCTGCTGATTGACGAATTTCAGGATACGTCGAAAGGTGACATCGAGATATTGCTTCCTTTGATTGACGAGATTTTATCCGGACGGGGTGAGCGCGGCGAAAGATCGTTTTTTGCTGTGGGTGACTGGAAGCAGATGATTTACGGTTGGCGCGGCGCAGATCGCGAAGCTCTGGAAGGGGCCATCGAAAAATACATCAGAAATAAAGTTATCACGGAAAGCTCGCTCGAATACAATTATCGCAGCACGCCGCTGCTGATTTCTTTTTTCAATGAACTGGTCGAAAATCTCTTTGAAGGAAAAGAGAAAACCGAAAAGCAAAAACCGCCGGAGGAAATTAAATCTTTTGACGGCGTAACAGAAGTTAATCTTTTTGATCTGGAAAAAGGCGGCTCTTCGCAAGATGCTTTCTATCCCGCAATAGTTGAATATCTGAAGAAGAAAAAGGCTGAATATGGCTGTCCCTGGGGAGACATGGCGGTGCTGGCTTTGACCAACAACCATGTGCAGAAAATTGAAGCCCAGCTTTTAAAGAACGACATCGGTGTGGCCGCGGTTAAAGGAAGACAGCTTCTTTCAACAAAGGAAGGAGTGGCGGTAATGTTTTTCATTGCTGGAGTTCTAGCGAAGGAGGATAAAACGCGATTTGTTGCCACGGCGGCAGCCTCATCGTTATGGAGCGATATATTCGGCAATATTGAAAATATTCGGACGGAATTTTCGCAAAAGTTTCCCCAGCCTTTCGGGTTAATGGCGGTCAGTTGCGCGATTGAGATGATGCGCGGAAAACTATCCGCGACAATACTGGATATCTGGCAGGAAGAGACGCAGACCTTTTTCAGCGAAGGCGGCGCCGACGTGGATGCTTTCCTTTTGCGTATGTTCAACATCCGGTACAGTGTGAAGGTGCCGGAAGCGGAGCAAAGTGAAAATATCAAGGTTGATACCATCCACGGTACGAAAGGGTTACAGTTCAAACATGTTTTTGTTTTCTGGAAT
>JBEKMF010000130.1:0-5976 GCA_050008655.1 Smithellaceae bacterium | reverse complement strand
TAAGATAGCATACCTTGCTTCCATACCTTTTAACTGTGCGTCAATGTCTGCTACTGTGGGTTCAGCCGCATAGACCAATGGCGACAACAATCCTACAAATAACACTACTGCTAAAAATCGTTTCATTATTCTACCTCCTTATATTGCCAAATTATATAGTCCTTTGAAAAGGGCTTTTTGTTAGAGTCCAAAAATTCCTTTTTGGAAACATATATATAATTGTTGTGTTCACAAGTCCTCCATTCGACATAGCCCTCCATTTGACACGCACCGCCAGTCCATTGAGTCATATTATCCCTATCCCACTCTACTTTATGGGAAACAAGAAAATATGCCTTCGTGTATGTTGTGAATATTTTATTGCAATCCTTATCTTCCCACGCCCACACCGGCATTGCCAGCAACACGATAAATACTACTGCAATTACTTTCTTCATTTTAGCCTTCTTTAAGTTTCTTCTGTTTATCGGTCATGAGGACTCCTTTGTTTTTCTCCATAATAGTCCCACCATATTTTTTGCAAGGCATCTAATTGTGATCTTTTCCAGCCAATCGAAAGACAGTAAACCAACCATTCAGCGCATTTTTTTAATTTTTCCTTTTTTGTCATCATTCCTTTCCTTTCAGCTTTTCGTTCTCTGCTGTGAGAAAATTAATCTGATTTTCTAAAGATATGACATATTGTAAATTACTCCTGTCGGGAGATACATCTTTCCACCTTTTTAATTCCTTCTTTAGTGCCTCGTTCTCTGCTTTGAGAGCAGCAATCTCTTCATGGGCGTTATTGAGATACTGTTTTAACTCTCCAACACAAATCATTTGACTTTGTAATGCTACAGTGACAGTCCTTATTTCTTCCTCTTGGGCGGTGAAAAGGGTGATCGCTCTGTGCGTCCAATTTTGAGGCGGAGAAACACCTTTTTTGTTTGCCATTATTAATTCATTTACAAATTTTTCAATCTTTTCCATTGTTCACCTTCCCCCTGCATTTATGTCGCTTTATAGCGGCGTCCAGTTTCTCTTGCGTCAAGGCCACGATAAGTATTTTGCACTTAGGACAACGGTATCGAAATTCATTTTCTCTTATAACTGTTATTTTTACAGTTTCGCTGCCAAATTCTTTGTCTAAAAAGTAACATAAAGAAGCTAGACCCTCTCCATCTATTGTATACCAGTCAGGGAATTCAGAATCTTTATTATATTCAGTCATCCGCACTTGCAATGACGCTCTGTCCAGACGATAGGCTTCATGAGGCTTGTTTCTCCATCTTTATAATGTCAATCTTCCAGTACTTAGAAAGCCCCTTTGATGTTTTACGCTCCGCCCATTTTCCGGTAATAAAGTAATTACCGCATAAAACTTTTTCTTTGCCTTGCAGAATTTCTTTTTTTCTGTCGTCAAGTTCATCATATTCCTTTGTTAACGGTTTGATTTCTTCAAGACGTTTCAAGATAGTTTCCAGTTCCGCACTATCAATTATTTCCGGCGCTGATCCGATCCTGTCTGGTAGACAAAGATGAACAAATGGACATTCATCACACGCCTCTGGTAAATAATCAATGGGTTCTGGCATGGTTCCTTCTGTAATGTGTTTGTTTATTGCCTCAGCGCGTTTCAGAGTTTCTTCGCCAAGATCATAATCAATATTCATCCATATTTCTTTATACTGGCCGGATGTTTTCTCTTTGAAAAGAAAGACGCCTTTTTCTTTGTTGGACATGAGCATATAGAGATTAAGTTGAACTGGATATTTTCTTAAATAGAGATATTTGCCGCGTTTCAGATCATCAATGGTTTCCAGTTTTTTAAATACAAAAGGCGAACACGACTTGATTTCAAGAGGGAAAACACCTTCATCTGTCATTATTTTCGCGTCAATATGACCGGTTATTTGATACTCTGGCCATGAAAAAGAGCGTTGCTGTTCGATGATTTTAACTCTTGCCTCTGCCAATTCGCGCAAGACTATTTCTTCAAAATCATTGCCGAGATCAAAAACCTGTTGTAGTCGAACATCATGCAGAGTCTTTTCCTGCCACTTTGTTCGATTAAGAACATGGTATTTAAGGCAAGGATGGCCGAGGTCGCTTGCTCGGTTTGAATTAACCGGATAACCCTTGATCTTTGCTTGTTTTGATTCTAGTATTTTTTCGACTATCATAATTAGCCTTCCTGTCCAGCTTCGCGTTCCGGTTCGATCTTTTTGATTGATTCAATCGTATTGCCGAATTTATCGGAAAGGTAGGTGACTTCAATATTTAACCCTGCGCCCTGTGCTTCCTTGATCGCCGTTGCTGTTGTCTCGCTGAAGGTTGAGTATTCATTGCCGTCCGATCCCTTGATGACAAACTTAGTCCACGGTTTCTTTGTCTTTGCATTTTCGCCAGTCTGTTTGCGAATATCAGCAATACCTATTGTTGCGATCAATGCACCTTCTGATTTGATTTCTTCTTTGTCTTTGCCTGATTTTTTATAATCAATGCGGTTGACCTGATCTTTTTTTATTCCGGCGAACTCTGCCAAATCCGGCCATGTGAGATTTCTTAACCCAAGCAAGCGCGTGATTCCATTTCCGAGAAGGTTCGTATATGCGGCCTTCTTCAAATCGCCCTTGTCAATTTCAGACGGCGGCAATTCCTTGCGATCTTCGCCTTGACCGATATATCTTTTAAAGAAAGGATCTTTGCTTGATCTTGTGCCGATGGCTTCAATGGTGGCTCCGGCCACGGTAAAATATCCCTTATAGGTATAGGCAAAATGTCCGCTTTCTTCCTGTTCAAATAAGGGTTCGTCAATGCGCCATGAAATACCGAATACGCGAGCAACTTTTTCTGATCCGCTGACCTGTAAATAAGGATGGCCGCTCTGATCAGTCCAGTCTCTTGCATTAGTAGCCATAAGAGCGGCCTTCTTGATTGTATTTAACGCCTGAACTCTCTTGTCGGCCTGTTCAGCCAATTTAAGTAATGTTGAATCACCGATTGCCGGTACATCAATATTGGTATTGGTTACATCTATTACTTCGTTCATATTTTCTCCTTTCGGGTTATTTTCTGGTGGCTGTGTTCTCCTAGAAACTGCCCTGCACGCGCTAGGAAACGCTGGTTTCTCCGGTTACTCCGGCACAGCCATGATTTAAGCGGCGGCAGGTTGATTTCCTGCATCGGCCTCACGTGATATTAACGGTAGTTTGATGTGGTGGTGTTCTTGCATCCACATAAGGCTTGCGCAATCTCGACCTTGTTTTCGATTAAACTACACATCTTGCTACCCCACTAATTTTCATTTATTTTTAGATAAAAATTCAAAGAGTTCTTCCGCATCTTTAAAAACTTGATATGCTTGCTCCGTTGTTTCCATTCTGGTATATTCATCATCGTGGATGTGGTGATAATCCGCCCCGATTTCAAAGCTGGTCAATTCTATTTCCTTCGATTTTCTATTAAGGTAATAGTGAGGTTCAAAATAAGACACGCCACAATGCAAAGGAAGTGATCTTGCCGCATCTTGAAACATACCGCCTTGTGGATCAAATCTGGAAAATAAAGAGTGTTTAGGATAAATATAAGCATAGACACACCATCTATGTATTCCTTCAGAATCAAAGCCAGGTGGTGGTAAATCTTCTGGTCTTTCTTGTTCGTGCCGAGAGACTTGAACGAGAAAATCTTTTCCCATTATTTTCCAAATATCTTTATGAATCCAGTCCATTACCCCCTCCTTTTATTTTACTCCCCCATGTTGTCGGTGTTTTGTGGGTTATAAATCCACCTTTTGTATTATCGTTCTCATTTCATCAAGAGCAGTGTCTATTGCTGATAAATCTGCTCTTAATACCGAAAAGTATTCGGGATAATTTCGTACATCTTTTGGTTTATCTAAACTAGCCGTACTAGGAACAGAAATATAAAGAGGGCTTAACTTTTCTGCTATGTATTTATTCAGGTCGTTAGTCTTATCTCTTATTATTCTGCATAATTCTGTGATTTCCTCTGCTGCCGTCTTTTGTTTTACTGAATTACTTTCGTTCATAATTTTCTCCTTTATTATTTAATTATTTTACTTTTCCATAAAGTTGCGTTCGCCCTATTCCATCCATGATAAACAATGTTGAATTTCACATTTTCCCCACACATGACCGTTAAATGCCGCATGAGTTAAATGCAATTTTCCGCCGCAAACCGGACAAACTTCAACGCCCTGCCAGTTTTTACCCCTCTGTTCTTTTTTTATTTTAGTGACCAAAAGAAAGGCTTTTCGCATATTCTCAAAATTCCTATCGCTTTCTTCGACCTCTTTTTTCACTTCTTCTTCGGTTGGAAAACGCCTTTTTTCGCAATCAGGAAGCGGCTCGTCTTGCCGCCTTCCCTTGTTACAAGGCAACAGATCGCAAGGCGTAGGATATATAACGCCAGCCTCACATTTATCGTTTTGTATGCCGTTAAAATAAACACACCTATCTGCAATTTGTTCTGCTAAAGATTTACAGATTCTTTCTGTCATCTTTCGATTCCTTTATCTCTTAGGTCAAGAGAGGTCTGGTCGTGCATTAGTTTTCCCTTTGATAAATACACTTCTAAGTCCTAATCCCCACCAAGGGAACTCCCAAAATGTTTCTAAAATAGAAAAAATAAGTCTATTAAACCAGTGACCATATTCGTGAAGTCGTAGAGGTAAACAATCAAATTCTTTTAAAATAATGATGTGGTCAGAATGATAATCATAATACCCTGCCGTTTCTGGATGTCTTTCTAAAAAATCACTATCTTCTCTTTTATCCACTAAAATAATTTTTGGTGGTTGAGCATCACATTTTAGTCTTTTTAATTCTCCAAGAAAGTGTTGCCAGTTTGTCAATTTATTTTCCATAAGAGGCTCCACATTTTAAGCAACAATAAAACCCTTTTTTATTTTTCTTAATTTTTGCTTTTCCACAACTAAACTTGAGACAACGCTTTGGCATTTTAGTAAATATTTCATCTCCATCTTCTTCGATCATCATTTCACACCTTCCTCGCAAAATTCGTTAGCCACGCTAAAAGCGTTCCGATAAAATCTTCAAACTTGGGAAAATAGTAAAATCCAATCCCGATAATCGCTATAAAAGCGCATCCGGCTACGATAAATAAACATGACCAAAAGACAACGGCGATCAGTGCCTTTAAAATTATGTATTGCCTGCCGATAGCATCGTGGCAGTCTCGGATATCAGACCACCGCAGGCAGTTATTTGGGCAAAAACTGACATTGGCGGTGCAAGTGTAATTGAAGCAGGGGTCAGGTTTCATGGTGTCACACTGCACATAAAAATGAATAAGGCAAAGACCGCCGCGATAAAGATTCCTGCAAGAAAAGCCTCTATGCGGTATTTCTTGTCAGCCGTAGCCTTGTAAATTGATATAGGTTGCATTTAGGACTCCTGCGCCTTCAATGCGACTTCCAATTCTTTCGACACGGCCAAAGCCAATTCAGGGCTTGAATTTCCACAGGCATAACTTTTCAACGCATGGTTCGCCGCCGTGGATACCCTTATCAATTCTTTGTTGCTCGCCTGCAACCGCTCAACCTCTTGTGTCCAGCCGTTAGTCATAATTTCTTCACCGCCAATTCCGCACATATCTTGATGTAGCCATAATATTCTTCAATCTGTGCGTCTGTGTAACTATGGTCTTTTCCGATTTTCTGATAGTTTTTTAGCCACACATCAACAGTATGTGATTCACATCCGATGTTGATTTTTCCATTCATATAAAAAAGATAATGACAAGAGCCTTGAATATTTAAAATGGGTAGGGTTATTCCTTTTGCGCCTACGAGATTTGCGCCTACGAGATTTGCGCCTACGAGATATGCGCTTACGAGATTTGCGCCTTCGAGATTTGCGCCTACGAGATATGCGCCTACGAGATTTGCGCCTTCGAGATATGCGCCTACGAGATTTGCGCCTCCGAGACTTGCGCTTACGAGATTTGCGC
>JBEKMF010000013.1:0-26384 GCA_050008655.1 Smithellaceae bacterium | reverse complement strand
TCAGTACACCGATTGTGATCCGTATGTCCACAATAGCCTATGTTGACCTCGGTTTGGTTTTTTTTACAACAGCCAGCCTTTTCGCATATGTCCGCTGGCGTGACGACAAGTACAAAGCATATAAATGGCTTTTTCTTTCCGCAATTGCCATGGGTTTGGCTCTGGGAACAAAATACAATGCTCTGGTTGCGTGGTTTTTTCTATCGTTAGCAATTGTATTTATTTATTCCAGGGACACGGAAAGGCAATGGAAAGCTATAGGGTACGGTGTTATCTTTTTTCTCGTTTCTCTCTTTGTATTTTCTCCCTGGCTGATTAAGAATATGATCCTTACGGGCAATCCTTTATATCCGCTATTTAAAGGCATCTTCAACATAAGTAGTGCCGCCACTGAAGGAAGTTCTCATTCCATAGTTTCCGGAGATAGTTATATGGGCATCTTCAAGATGCGGGAAATGTTATATGGAGAAAATTTTTGGGAAACCTTGCTGATTCCCCTTCGACTTTTTTTCCAGGGACAAGATAATTCTGACCGTTATTTCGAAGGCGTCTTGAACCCTATTTTGCTAATCATAGTTCCGTTTGCCTTTATGAATAAGTCATTCTATCGCGATAAACTCTTTTTCGTGTTCTTTACGGTTTTTTTCATTTTAACAACTTTTTTTCTTGATCAACTAAGGGTACGTTATATATTGCCTGTCGTCCCCTTTCTCTCTATTCTGACAGTAATGGGGTTGATAAATATCTTCAACTGGACGATAAGCATATCGAATCGCTTAAGGAACATTTTCGCCGTAGTCTTGTTTTCTTTTATTATTTTAATGATGGGCAAGAATATCCTTTATATACATAATTATTTTCAGAATATTCAGCCCATGAGCTATATTTTAAACAAAGAATCAAGGGATGAATTTATTACGCGTCATGATCGCAGTTATTCAGCTATTAACTATATCAATGCAAACACGCCGGAAAATGCCAAAGTCAGATTAGTTTTACTTGCAGGACGCGGGTATTATTTGGATAGGGTATATGAGGATGATTCCTCTTATGGAATGGATGTTATCCGCGGCCTCGCCGCAAGTTCCCACGACGATAAATCCTTTCGTGCCTATCTTAATTCCCTTGGCTGTACCCATATGCTGATACGGGTGGATTTATTTCATCAATTTCTGCATGATAATTATTCTTCAGATACCGCTAATCGATTATTTCGACGGATGAGAAATACGATGAATACTATATACAATTCCAACGGTTATTCAGTAATGGAAATAACATCTTCCTCGCGTAATTGATTCTTAAATTAGAAACAAATATATATGACAAATATTCCTATTTCAAAAAATAAATTACGATTGTATTTGTTAACAATTGCTACGATAATTGTAGTAGCTTACTCAAATACAGTAAATGTTCCATTTATATTTGACGACACATTCAGGATCCCGGAAAATTCTTCCAATTGTGAATGGATTAAATAACTATGATGACAGATTTTAAAATAAAACATGAACATATAATCATTTCATTGATGCTCATAATTTTAGTTCTTGCCGTTTACTGGAATGTCCAATATTACGAATTTGTAAACTATGATGATAGCCTTTATGTATATGATAATTATATAATTCGATCTGGTATAAATATTGAGAATTTAATCTATGCGGTGACTGACATTCATACCGGTCATTGGCACCCTTTGTCTATTTTATCACATATGCTGGACTGGCAGTTATTTGGGGGTAATGCTGGAGGACATCACTGGACTAGTGTCATTATTCACATCTTAAATACGATTTTACTTTTCATATTTTTCAGATACGCAACCGGGGCAATATGGAAAAGCGCGTTCCTTGCGGCATTATTTGCCATCCACCCCATCAACGTAGAGTCTGTAGCCTGGATAGCGGAGAGAAAAAACGTACTTAGTACATTTTTCTGGATATTAACGATGTTGTTCTATATCTGGTATGTGCAAACGCCTAGTTGGAAGAGGTATTTGTCCGTATTTTTCTGCTTTGCTCTGGGTTTAATGTCCAAATCAATGTTGGTTACACTTCCCTTTGTTTTATTGCTTCTTGATTACTGGCCGCTCAACCGTATAGGAATTAATTTTCAAAATGAAGATCAATACGAAACAACGTCAATTATTGCTGAGAAAAGCCGAATATCTTTTCTAGTTTTAGAAAAAATTCCATTGCTGTTTTTAACGATAATTTCGATTTGCCTGACTTTTTATGCAGCACAGTCCGTAAATGCCGTAGCCAGCGTCGATTTTATACCTTTGACAGCACGGATTAGCAATGCCATTTTTTCTTATGCAGTTTATATTAGAAAATTATTTTGGCCATTCGATTTAGCTGTTTTTTACCCACATACGCATATACCAATCTGGCAGGTTTCAATAGCAGCCTTATTGCTGGCAGCAATAACAATACTGGCCATTAGATATTATCGTAAATATCCCTATCTCGTCGTCGGTTGGTTTTGGTATCTGGGTACTTTAGTTCCCGTCATCGGGTTTATTCAGGTGGGTGATCAGTCCATGGCTGATCGGTATGCTTATGTATCCTTTATTGGACTATTTACAATAATTGCCTGGGGTGTTTCTCAGAACTTATTTAAAACCAAATACGCAAGAATGATTACTGCATTAGCGTGTATACTTATAATTATCATGCTGAGTATAACGACCTACAATCAAGTAAAGGTTTGGAACAATACCGCTACGCTGTTTAAAGGTGCTTTAAAAAGCACTCCAAACAATTATTTAGCCTATAATATGCTGGGATTGGATGCTGTAGATAAAGGTGATAATGAACTTGCATTATCATATTACAATGCGGCTTTAAAGATTAGTCCTGATTTTGATCAGGCATATAATAATACAGGACTTGTTTTGGTAAAAATGGGTAGACGATATGAGGCTTTAAAATATTTTAAAAAAGCTATTCAGATCAATAAATTTTCAGCGGAAGCATATTACAATCTTGGATTATTTTTAATGCAGGAAAATAATTTCGACAGGGCTACCTCTTATTTTAGTAAAGCAATTGAAATAAAAAAAAATAGCGGAAGTGGGCTGCTTGTTAATGCACATATTAATTTAGGCATTATTTTCACAAAAAGCGGCGATACAAAAAAAGCGCTTGAGCATTTTCAGGAGGCTTTGCGCTATAACCCGCACAGCGCGGCAGCTAAACGAAATTATGACATAGTCCGAGCAATGCAAGAAAAGAAATTGGATTGATAAGAAATGAAGGGATTGAAAAAAAATAATAATTCAGCAAAATCAGAGTATAAAAAATATCAGGGTGCTCGTATTTCCCATTGGGATAAAGTTGCTGAAAAAAGAAATATACTAAACCTTAGTGCTTATTACCATAAACGATTGCAAACAGTTATGCAATTTATTGTCCCTCCCCGGCAGAAAGTGTTGGAGATAGGTTGCGGCAGGGGGGATTTACTGGCCTCTCTTCAGCCGTCTTATGGATTGGGTGTTGATTTTTCCTCTAAGATGCTAAGTCAGGCCAAAACCAGCTATCCTAATTTACAATTTATTGAGGCCGACGCTCATGAACTCAACATAAATACAGAGTTTGATTTTGTCATCCTTTCCGATTTGCTAAATGACCTGTGGGATGTACAAACCGTATTACAAAGGATTACATCATTCACATCGCCCCGTTCAAGAATTATCATTAATTCATACAGCCGTCTGTGGGAACTGCCACTGAGTATTGCCCGTAAGTTAAGGCTGGGAAAGCCAAACTTGTATCAAAACTGGCTTACGTTGGAGGATATAGCAGGATTGCTTTCTCTGGCGAATTTTGAAATAGTAAGACATTGGGAGGAAATTATCTGGCCTGTGCGCACTCCCGTGATCGATTATCTGTTCAACAGATTTGTGGTTAAGTTATGGCCATTCCAGTGGCTGGCGTTAAGCCATACTATTGTCGCGAAGCCTGGTGCGGCTAATTTACATACACAAGATACACCAAAAGTATCAGTTGTTATTCCGGCACGTAATGAGTCCGGCAATATCGAACAGATATTTGAACGGGTTCCGGAAATGGGCGCCGGCACCGAGCTTATATTCGTTGAAGGCAATTCCACCGATGATACTTTCGGAACAATCCAAAAAGCCATCGAAGATAACCCGCAAAAGTTAGCAAAACTGTTTCGTCAGAAAGGCCAGGGAAAAGGCGATGCCGTTCGTCTTGGTTTTAAGCAGGCAGCAGGCGATATTCTCATGATTCTTGACGCGGACCTCACTGTGCCGCCGGAAGATCTGCCGCGTTTTTATGACGTCATTGCCCAGGGAAAAGCAGAGTTTCTCAATGCTGTGCGATTAGTATATCCGATGGAAAAAGAGGCCATGCGCTTTTTAAATTTTTTCGGGAACAAGTTCTTTAGTCTGGTTTTTTCGTGGTTATTAGGCCAGCCAATTAAAGACACGTTATGCGGCACAAAAGTTCTGTGGAAAAAAGATTATGAACGAATTGCCGCTAATCGCTCTTATTTCGGAGACTTTGACCCGTTTGGTGATTTCGATCTGCTCTTCGGTGCGGCTAAATTAAATTTAAAAATTGTTGAAGTGCCCATTCGTTATCGGGAACGAACTTATGGGAAAACAAACATCAGCCGCTGGAGTCATGGCTGGCTTTTGTTAAAAATGGTTTTTTTCGCTTTAAGGCGCATAAAATTTGTTTAGGCATATTATTAATGAAAAATTTTGACGAGGAAAAAGGCAAAAAGGCAGATCGCGAAATTCTGCACGGTAAAAAAATTGCCCAGATAGATCCGGAATTAATATGGGGATGGAAAACACCGGCCGGCCGGCTGAGAGCAAAAAGACGTGCGCAATTGATAATCGAAAGCGCCCAATTAAAAAAGGGAATAACAGCTTTGGAAATTGGTTGTGGAATGGGAGCTTTTACGGAAATGTTTGCCGCATCCGGCGCGAAAATTGTTGCGGTTGATATTTCGAAAGAATTACTGGATTTGGCCAGAGAAAAAAACCTTCCCGCCGAGCAAGTGCAATTTCTGGAAAAAAGGTTTGAAGACTGCGATTCTATCGGGCCATTTGATGCAATAATCGGCTCATCAGTACTACATCATCTCGATATAAAACCAGCTCTGGATAATATTTATAACCTTTTAAAGCCAAATGGAATAATGAGCTTTACTGAACCGAATATGCTTAATCCGCAGATTGCTATTCAGAAAAATGTTTTGTGGTTAAAACGAAAGATGGGCGATTCGCCAGATGAAACAGCATTTATGCGCCGGCCTCTATCCCGGTTATTGGAGCAAACCGGATTTGTTGATATTCAGATTACTCCTTTTGACTGGCTGCATCCGGCAATACCCGTTAAATTTATCGATACCGTAGCTAGAATAGGCCTATTCTTAGAAAAAGTGCCCTTTATCCGTGAGTTTTCCGGATCGCTGCATATATTCGGTCGTCGAGCATAATTACTGGTAAGGTTAAATGAAAAGAAATATTATATGGCTAATTTTTGTCTTTTAAAATTTTCCATTAAGCGTGAAGCTCCAAAAACTAAAAACACGCCTCCCAGAACAAAAATAAAAAAAACAAAAATAAGCGATGGGCTACCACCGTACATGGGGATGCTACGATTGTGGTCTGACAGGTCATACCTTATTTCTAAAGCATCGCCAACATGCAAGGTATCCCATTGTTGTTTTGCTATACTGCTGCTGGCGTTAATTTTGCTGCCAGCGGAAGAAACAAATGAATAGTCCAGATAATAATTGCCACTACCGTCTGACGCTATCAGAGAATACTTTTTTGTCACCTGACCGCTTGCTCGTCCACTATATTTCTGTACACGGGTATAGTCTAAATAAGCATAATAACTGCCGGCTAGAAAAAAAAATCCTATTCCCACGCAGATAAATCCAAAAATAATACCGGGCAATGAACTCTTCAACCTCGATACCTCCGACCTCGTTTCCTTCCTTTTTTTATATAGTGCTTATTTGCCTTATTTTAATAGAAAATACAATAAATGATTGGGTAATAATTATAACTGCTAGATAAGATTTTGTAATAGTAATATAATAAATCATGGCTATGAACCCCAAAGCAAGCTTGGGGTATTATGTCCTGCTTATGCGGGATGATTACATTACCCCGCTAAGCTTCGCCCATAGGATTAATTCCACTTACAGATATTGCTGCACTGTTCTTGTAATATCTGAGTTTCACTAATTCAACTTACCAATTCCGACGCGTGACCTTTAGGTTATACGCTTCACCCCGCATCTGCCGGGCTTCACTTTTGGAATTGGAGCTTCACCAATAAATAAAAAGGGGGCGTTACATAACGCCCCCTTTTAAACATTTTCGTTACGCCCTAAATTATTCTCTTAAATCCCTGCTGGTACTAGGGTTTCTTGACCACCAGCAATTGTTAATACAGCGTTAGCTGTGCCCAAAGCCCAAGCGGGGTCACCTGCTGATGTTATTACAAAATCAGCAGCGTCCACAAAAGCAATCGTAGTAGTTACGCCTTTGCTAGCTTGATAACCACCGGTAAAAAGATCAGCATTAGTAACAGTATTATGATCGACGAGATAGGCTACAGTGGCAGTATAGGCGTTCCGCACATCGCTATTTATGGTAGCCACATAGCCTCTTTTTCTGTATTGTATAAACTGCGGGATGGCGATGGCGGCCAAAATACCGATAATCGCGATAACGATCATCAACTCAATCAACGTAAAACCTTTTTGTCCTTTTTTATAAAAAATCTTTAACATAATGTTCCTCCTTACTATAATAGCATTCTAATTTTTGTGGTTTATTTGTTATTAAATGAACTATTTCCTCAAAATTACCTGCTCACCTACTTCATTGTTTTTATCTTAAACTTTCTTTTTACATCTTTGACTCAAGCAATTGGTATGCCAAATGCCACAAGAATACTCCTCTCTATAAAAATACCTGAAATTGTTGTTTAAATTCAATAATAAATATTTCCTCATATTTTTATGGCATTAAAGTTGATAATACTATAGGTTCGAAAACTGGTGATTTTCACCAAAATAACGTAGATTTCACCCTTATACAAAATGCTATTTTACAGTTAATAAATAATATTAAAGCCAAGGGCAAGTCCTGAACATAAAGCAGTGACAGCTACAAGTTGGCACCTTATAATATCCTAATACGTTCACTACCGGACTTAATTATTGTTTTACCTAACTCCGCCACTCATGATTTTTTATTATTTCTCCTTACATTAAAATGTGGTATTAATTATAGATTAACTATCGAGGAAATATTAAGATGTATAAAGTTACGGTAATTAAATCTTTTTCTGCCGCGCATGTTCTAGAAAATATCGGCGGTGAATGTGAAGAATTACACGGCCATAATTTTAAAGTGGAAGTAACTGTGGCGGCTCCGAAGTTAAATTCAGCCGGATTGTTAATTGACTTTCGCGTATTAAAAAAATGGCTTGCCGAAATTCTTGAAGATATCGATCATAAATATCTTAACACCCTCCCTTTCTTTGCCGGTATTAATCCTTCAGCGGAAAATATTGCCAGATATATTAGTGAAAAAATGGAAGCAGAGGCAAAAAAGGTTTCCGTTAAAGTCAGTAAAGTTAAAATCTGGGAATCCGAAAACGCGTCAGCTACTTATATACCTGACAATCATTAAATACTTTTTAAGAAAACAATTGTCTATGATTGATATTCAAAATCAAAAAGATTTCCGTAATATCGATATTAAAAAAGTCGGCGTGAAGAACATTAAATATCCAATTATCGTTCTTGATCGCGCCCGCGGCACCCAGCCGGTAAACGCCACCATAAATATGTACGTCAACCTACCGCGCCATTTCAAGGGCACGCACATGAGCCGCTTTGTGGAAGTGCTCAATGAATTCCAAGGTCAAATCAGCATTAAAACCTTTCAAACTGTTCTGGAAAAGACGCGGCAAAAGCTGCACGCCCAATCCGCACATATGGAAATTGAATTCCCCTATTTTTTGGAAAAAACGGCGCCCGTTTCCAAAGCCAAAAGCCTCATGGAATACCGGTGTCTTTTTTCCGGCGAAAACAGCGCTACCCAAACCGATTTTCTAGTCGGTGTCGTTGTTCCCGTGACTACGGTCTGCCCATGTTCCAGGGAAATTAGCCAATTCGGCGCGCATAATCAGCGCAGTATAGTTACGGTAAAGGTGCGCTTTCAGAAATTTTTCTGGATTGAAGATATTATAAAAATAGTGGAAGATTCGGCCAGCGGTGAGGTATACTCCCTTTTAAAGCGCGCGGATGAAAAATATGTTACGGAAAAAGCTTATGAGAATCCGAAATTCGTGGAAGATGTCGTCCGCAGTGTGGCTGTAATATTAGATAAAGATGAAAATTTTATCTGGTATAGCATTGAAGCCGAGAACTTTGAAAGTATTCATAACCACAGCGCCTACGCCTATTTAGAGAAAGGATAAACTCATGCCTCCAAAAAAACCTGATCAGTTTTTTAATCTATATAATCAAGGCTTTATCCGCGCGGCTGTTTGCATTCCCGAACTTAGAGTAGCCGATACTTTCTTCAACACTCGAAAAACTATTGAACTTGCGCGAGAGGCAGCTTCCCAAAAAGCGATACTGGCTGTTTTTCCAGAATTGGGCTTATCCGCTTATTCTAACGAAGATTTGTTCCATCAGGATGCGCTTTTGTTTGGGGTGAAGGAAGCGCTGTCAGCATTGGCAAAAGCTTCTGAAAAGATTAATTTGATTATGGCTGTAGGTGCACCTCTACAGCTTGATTGCCGGCTTTTTAATTGTGCCGTTGTATTTTACCACGGTAAAATATTGGGCGTCGCAGTTAAATCATATCTTCCCAACTACCGTGAATTTTATGAAGGAAGACAGTTCACACCGGCCGGAACCGCTCTTTCCTCAAAAATAGAATTAGCCGGGCAAAAAGAAATTCCTTTCGGCGCCGATATAATTTTTAAAATAGCCAATATTAATAATTTTAATTTTTTCCTTGAAATCTGTGAAGATTTATGGGTTCCCATTCCACCATCAAGCTTCGCGGCCATGGCTGGCGCTACTGTTATTGGAAACTTATCCGCTTCCAATGCAACGATAGGAAAATCCGAGTATCGACACCAACTGGCCGCCAATCAATCGGCGCGCTTAGTTGCTGCTTATCTTTACGCCGCCGCCGGCACCGGTGAATCGACTACCGACCTGGCCTGGGATGGACATGCGATGATTTATGAAAACGGCAACCTGCTTGCTGAATCTACCCGCTTTTTGCCAAAAGCACAGATAATATACAGCGATATAGATTTGGATCGTCTGGCGCAAGACCGGATGCGTCTTAGCTCTTTTGACCAAAACTCTGCCACCCACAAACAAAAGCTTTTGTCTTTTCGCAGAATAGAATTCAATGTTGACGCTTTCCCAGGAAAAATTCTTTTAAACAGAGAATATTCACGCTATCCCTACATTCCCGCCGATCCTTCCCAACGCGATCAGCGTTGCTATGAGGCTTATAATATTCAAGTTCAGGGCTTGGCGAAACGATTAAAAGCTTCGGGTATTGTCAATTTGGTTATCGGCGTTTCCGGCGGTCTTGATTCCACTCACGCTCTGATTGTCGCCGCCAAAACAACGGATCTTTTGGGCTTGCCGCGTTCTAATGTCAAAGCCTACACCATGCCCGGCTTCGGGACAACTTCAAAAACCTATAACAATGCGCTTAGACTGATGAAAGCGTTGGGAGTAGAAGCAAATGAAATCGATATCAAGCCCGCTTGCCTGCAGGTGCTCAAGGATATCCAGCATCCTTTCGCGCGCGGTAAAAAAGTTTACGATATCACTTTCGAAAATGTCCAAGCCGGTCAGCGTACCGCACACCTCTTTCGGCTAGCTAACGCGAAAAACGCGCTGGTTGTAGGCACAGGAGACTTAAGCGAACTGGCCTTAGGCTGGAGCACTTACGGTATAGGCGATCACATGTCGCATTATAATGTCAACGCCAGTGTTCCTAAAACACTAATCCAGCATTTGATCCGCTGGGTTGCGCACACTAATCAATTCTCTCCAGAGGTATCCAAAACTCTTATTGATGTGTTGGAAACAGAAATATCTCCCGAACTTATTCCCGGAGAAATTAACGATCAACCCTGCCAGAAAACCGAAGATGTTATCGGTCCCTATGAACTGCAGGATTTTAATAACTTCTATATAACGCGTTTTGGCTATTTACCCCAAAAAGTAGCATTTCTGGCCTATTGCGCATGGAAGGATAAGAAAAAAGGGCTCTGGCCCGATATCCCTCTGGAAAAGAGAAACGCATATAATTTAAAGGAAATAAAAAAATGGCTGTACATTTATCTATATAGATTTTTCAAGACTTCCCAGTATAAGCGGTCATGTGTTCCTAACGGACCCAAAGTAGGTTCCGGCGGATCACTTTCACCGCGCAGTGACTATCGCGCTCCGAGTGACAGCGAAGCCGAAGTGTGGCTTAAAAACTGGGAGAAAATTCCGGATCGGGATGGTTGATAGTGCGACAATCGTATAAAGACTTTGAAGCCACAGAGTTATTCTGCCCCCAGTGTAAAAAGGCCGTTCCGGTAAGAAAAAGACTACTGTTAATTCTGCCGGAAGGAGAAAAGTATGATTATAATTGTGTTTTTTGTGGAGCTTCCGTGGGCGATAAGCTGGTTAAAGAAAAAGATAATTTAAATGTAATTCTACAATAGAATTTTACATTAGAAATATCATCGTCATTTATTCTTCTGCAATGCCCTTTTTAACTTCTCAGCAAATAAGCCGGTGCTGCCCGCAGTCGATAAATCTTCATAAACTACGCCGAATTCCCGACCGGCTGCTTCGCCTTCTAAATAGTCCGCCAATACTCCGCGGCTATGGACATCTTCATGACAATAAACACAAAGATTTTCCCAATTGCTGCCGTCAGCTGGATTATTGAGATGATTACCGTCTTTATGGTGGACTGTTAAAAGATGCCGTTTGGATTCGTCAAATTCACGGCCGCAACGGGCACATACAAGCCCATGAATATTTAGTGATTTTTCGCGATAGTCCTCGCCCGCAGGAAGTCTTTGATTTTTTTTAATATCCCGCACTGAATCTTGCAGTGATTTAGCCTTATCTCCAACGGGATTTGCTTTTTTTTGAACTTTTACACGGCCCCATTTGTTGGAAAATGTTACTTTCGCCATTTCATTTCTTCTTCATGCGGACTCATCTTTTATTCAAAAATACGTTCAGAAAAACACGTACACCTTTTATAATCGCCGTAACATTTTTTAAAATTCGGAATAGAGGTAAATTCGCAGCTTTCGGAACGAGGCTTTGGACATCACCAAAAATACCATATATAGCTGAATGGAATCGCCTTACTGTATCGGAAATGGTTTGAATTTCCCGATTCACAGTAGTGGTAGAATTATTAATATTCGTCGTAATCTCTTCCAGATTTCTCAATATGATGGGTAAACTTCGATTAAGAGTATCCAAAGTCAGCGTAATATTCTTCGAGGTGAGCCATATTTGTAAAAGAATGGGAATGCAAAAAATTACCAACAAAAAAACGGCTAAACCTAAAATCCATAAATAAATTTCCAGATCCATTGATTTACCCTCAATAATTAAACCAATTTCTTTTTCTGTTTCTCGCGGTAGGCTTCAACTCCCGCGTGAATTGCCTTCTTCAATCTTTTTTTACGGTCATGAACGGCTTCAGCGCTTTGATGAGTAAATTCGTCGATTTTATTTTCTACTTCTGAAACCTTGGCTCTTACCGATGATTCCATTTTTTCAAACTTTTTGAGTTCTTTTTCATAAGTTTCTTTGTTTTTTTCAAAGTCTTCTTTAGTCTTGGCTATAATTTCATCCGCCTTGCGAGCAAGTTCCTCGCGCGTTTCCTTGCCGCTTTTCGGCGCACACAAAATCCCGACAACAGCTCCGATTAACCCGCCAATGAATAAACCTTTGAAGAAACCACCGTTTCTCTCCGCCATAGAGCACCTCCGATAATTATTGTCATTGAATAATTACATAACATGTACATAATAATATCGAAAAGGCTGTAATACAATCACCATGATATTTAATATAACACATTTTTTTTAAATAAGCTATCTTCGACAAAAAAACCGGACACCCACATTAAGTGAATGTCCGGTTGATTTGTCCTGCTTATGAATTAGAAATAATTATTTCTTTGCAGGTGCAGGTGCCGGTACAGCAGTAGCTGCGGGCGCTGGTTGAGCAGCAGGCGCTTCAACTTTGGGAGCCTCTGCCGGTTTCGGTTCTTCTTTTTTGCAGCCTACTACTGCAAAAGAAGCAACGAAAAGCACTGAAATAATAATAGCAAATACCTTCTTCATTAACGTCTGTCCTCCTTTCAGTTAATTTCGCAATCTTTGGGCTTTTATACCCCAACTTTTGAGGGGAGAGAATACGCCTTTTTTTAGCCATGTCAAGGACAAATTTAATAACGAATTGATCGTGTAAAATAATAACATCCTATTGGAAATAATTGCTATTAAAACACGGCTATCTGTTGTCAGATCCTCTTTTATGTGTTACGCTTATTATCGACTCTTTGTATTTCGAGCTAAAAAAGGATTAACTTTTTTATTAGGATATTCGCTTAATTGAAAAAAGATAACAACACTATAAAAGAATTAATTAAGCTTATAAAAAAGCTGCGTTCACCGGACGGTTGCCCGTGGGACAGAAAACAAAAGAAAGAAGATATAGGTAAGTATATTCTGGAAGAAGCTTATGAAGTATTCGACTCCCTTGAAGAAAAAAACCCCCAAGCCCTGAAGGAAGAACTGGGTGACTTGTTATTCCAAATATTATTCCTCAGCGAAATCAGCAAAGATGCCGGTTTATTTTCTCTAGAAGACGTTCTGGAAGAAATTAGAAAAAAAATGATCCGGCGCCATCCCCATGTTTTTGGCGGTAAAAAAGTAAATTCCATGCAGGAAGTTAAGGAAAACTGGCAACAAATCAAAAAGAAAGAACTCGATAATAAAAATGGTCAGCAGGATATATTCGCCAATGTGCCGCGTTCACTGCCAGCCTTAAAACGGGCGCAAAAAATTACTGCTATAGCCGCTACCTATGGCTTTGACTGGTCCAAGATTAGTGAAGTGCTGGTGAAATTTAAAGAAGAGTTAAAAGAATTTGACTTGGCCGTGAAAAAAAACGACCGGAACAAAACAGAAGAAGAGCTAGGCGATATTTTATTTACGCTGGTAAATATAAGCCGCTTTGTTCAAATAGATGCCGAGACGGCGTTATTGAAAACAACAAATAAGTTCTTACGTCGTTTTTCCTATATTACCGGGCAACTTTCCGTTCGCGGCACATCTCTGGAAAAAACGGATTTGGTTGAAATGGATGCTCTTTGGAACGAAGCAAAAATTAGGGATAATGACAAATGAAATACTTTCTTTGCGTTTTAGGCATGGTCTTTATTGTTGAGGGGCTTCCTTACTTTATTTTTCCGGAGAAGTTAAAAATTTACCTGGTTAAAATAACAACAATTCCTGAATCTACTTTACGTTTTCTGGGTATTTCGGCTATGATTATTGGTTTGATCCTTATCTATTTTGGAAGAAGTTGACGTAATTTCAGTGGAGACCCCTCCGGTAGGAGCCGGAAGATCCCGATACAACGACGCGACCTCCCAACGTAAACGAGCCAGAGAGCTAATGCAGGGCGATAGTTATGACGCATTACTCCCCTGGCGGTAAACAAGGGGTTCCAAAGGAAGGGATTGACAGTGGGAAAATATTCTGCTTATTTGCCGCAAATTTTTCAAATTTTCACCTAAAAAAATGGAATTAAAAGATTTTTCATATTTTCTGCCGGAAGACCTTATCGCCCAAGAGCCGTGTCGGCAAAGAGACCGGTCGCGTATGATGTTATTGGACAAAAGCAAAGAAACGATAGCCGATGGTCATTTTTTCCAATTACCTGATTTTTTAAATCATGACGATGTTTTGGTTATTAATGATTCCAAGGTAATACCTGCTCGGCTCTTCGGCAGAAAACAGACTGGAGCTATTATGGAAATATTGCTCTTGGTTAAGAAAGAAAGCAAAAAAGATTCCCAAACTTGGGAAGTACTTGTGAAACCAGCCAAGAGATTGCATAAAAACGATATAATTATCATGGGAAAAAACTGCGAAGCAAAAATAATAACCAGAATATCGGACAAAAAATGGCTGCTTGAATTTTCTGCATTGGATGGTTTTGAAAATTACTTAAACCGCTTTGGACGCGCTCCTCTGCCACCTTATATCAAGCGCAAAAGAAATGATGCGCAAAATACCGGAGATTTGGAACGCTATCAAACAATTTACGCAAAAAATCCCGGTTCCGTTGCTGCTCCGACTGCCGGTCTTCATGTCTCGGCAGATGTTCTGCAATCGCTTGAAAAAAAAGGTGTACAAATCGCATCCATAACTTTACACGTTGGCTTGGGAACTTTTTTACCTATAGAGGTAAATGAAATCGAAACCCATGTTATGGAATCAGAACATTATGAAATTAGCCCGGGGGCAAGCCGAATAATTAATAATGCTCGCAGAGTAATTGCAGTCGGGACAACTTCTACGAGAACAATCGAAAGCTCCACAGATGAAGCCGGATATATCCGGCCGCAAGCGGGCAAAACCGGTCTATTTATTTATCCCGGTTACAGATTCAAAAAAATTAATGGACTTCTAACCAATTTCCATCTGCCGCAATCATCTTTATTCTTGCTTGTCTGCGCTTTTGCCGGCACGGCGTTTATTAAAAGAGCCTATCAGCAGGCAGTGCAAAAACGTTATAATTTTTACAGTTACGGCGATTGTATGCTGATTATTTAGTAAGTCAGCACTTATCCCGTTTATCGGGGTTAGGATAGAAACAAATGCCCTTTCAATTCGACCTGCTAAACAAAGATATTGCCACTTCTGCCCGCTTAGGAAGGATGATTACGCCTCACGGCTCGGTGAATACTCCGGCCTTTATGCCGGTAGGCACGCAAGGCACTGTCAAATCAATGCTCCCCGAAGAAATAAAAAATTGCGGCGCTGAAATTATTTTAGCCAATACTTATCATCTTTACTTGCGTCCAGGCCACGAAATCATAAAGAAGCTCGGAGGCCTTCATAAGTTCACGCATTGGCCTTATCCGCTTTTAACCGACAGCGGCGGATTTCAGGTTTTCAGTTTGGGGGCTTTGAGGAAGATCACCGCCGGCGGAGTATTATTTAGTTCCCACATCGACGGCTCCAGACATTTTTTAAGCCCGCAGAAGGCCATCGAAATCCAGGAAGCGCTTGATGCCGATATACTGATGTGCCTCGATGATTGCACGCCTTACCCTGCGACATTATCACAAACCAAAGAATCACTCGCTTTAACGGTTCAATGGGCAAAACTATGCCGCGCGGCCAAAACAAATATCAATCAAGCTCTTTTCGGTATCGTGCAGGGCGGCACTTACCTCGATCTGCGCAGACAGGCGGCAGAAGAAATCGTTTCCATCGGTTTTGACGGTTATGCTTTAGGCGGCGTGAGTGTGGGTGAGCCTAAGGAAATCATGTATGCAATTGCCGATACAATTACTCCTCTGTTGCCTGAAGACAAACCGCGCTATCTCATGGGCGTGGGAACGCCTGCGGATATTGTTTATGGAGTATCCTGCGGAATCGACCTATTTGATTGCGTCATACCCACCCGTTGTGCCCGTCACGGATTATTGTTTACAAATTCAGAAAAGATTGTTATTAAGAACTCCCGCTGGCGGGAAGATAACTATCCGCTTGACGAAACATGCGATTGTTACACCTGTAAAAATTATTCGCGGGCGTATTTGCGGCATCTTTTTATAGCCGGTGAAATACTGGCTATGATATTAAATACTATTCACAACATCCGTTATTATATGCGTCTCATGGAGAAAATTAGAAAAGCATTAAATGAGGGAACTTTTTCAGAATTTAGAAATGAATTTTTGACAAATAAAAGGAGGAACTTAAATTGACATCTTTAGCATACGCAATGGGCAGCATCCCGGGTGGTGGATCAACTGGCGGCGGCGATTGGGGTTTCATCATCACCATGGTAGTAATTTTCGTAATTTTTTACTTTTTACTAATTCGCCCTCAACAGAAGAAGCAAAAGGAACTCAGAACCCTGCTGGATAACCTTGCTTACGGCGATACAATTATGACCACCGGCGGAATTCACGGCAAGATAACCGGTTTAACCGATACCGTGGTCACTCTGGAAATTGCCGACAAAGTAAGAATTAAAATCTCCCGCAGCGCTGTGGCATCTATCATTCAAAAGGCGGGAGTGACTGCACCAAAGGAATAGCATAGAAAGGGGCAATTCATGTTCAAATCTTTAAAAATCAGGATATCAATCACATTAATTGTGTGTCTTGCTGCTTTGTATTTTTTGATCCCGACATTCATCACCCAGATTCCCTCTCCCTGGAATGAATATTTTCCCAAAGAAAAAATCCATTTGGGACTGGATTTGCAAGGCGGGATGCACCTTGTTTTAGAAGTTGATACGGAAAAAGCTCTGGAATCGATGATGGAAAGAACGGCCAATGATCTCAAGGAATCGATGATGGAAAATAAGGTGCGCTTCCGTAAAGTGGAAACGACAAAAGGCGCAACGATTTCCTTAGAACTTACCGATTCTTCCGGAAGAACAGCTCTGGATAAACTGCTGCATGATCAGTATCCTGATTTGGAAATAGCCTCGTCCAATATGCGTGAAGGCGGACAAATAGTTAGTCTGAAAATAAATGATAAAAGGGCTATCGATTTAAAGAAACTTACTGTTGAACATAGTCTCGAAACCATTCGGAACAGGGTTGATCAGTTCGGAATCGCCGAGCCGGAAATTGTTCCCGAAGGCAATAATCGTATTTTGATTCAGTTGCCGGGCATCAAAGACCCGGAAAGAGCAAAGAACCTCATCGGGAAAACCGCCCTTCTGGAATTCAAAATAGTTGATGACGAACACAGCCTGGAAGAAGCTCTTAAAGGCAATATTCCGGAGGGAGATATAATAGCGTATGGTTTACGTCAGGATAGATCTACCGGCCAGCGCAGCTCAATTCCATATTTACTCAAAAACAAAGCTCTTCTCACCGGCGCTTCACTGGAAACCGCCAAAGTGCAAATTTCCGATCGCTTCAGCGAGCCGAATGTTTCCATAAAATTTAATGCCCAGGGAGCGACTGATTTTGACCGGATCACTGCGGATAATGTTCATAAGCGTCTGGCTATTGTTCTGGACGGTGTGGTACATTCAGCGCCCGTAATTAAAGAAAGAATATCGGGCGGACAGGCACAAATTACCGGAAATTTCACGATGGACGAGGCCCGTGATCTCGCCATCGTCCTGCGCGCGGGTGCCCTTCCCGCTCCAGTAAATTTCTTAGAGGAAAGAACAGTAGGCCCATCTCTCGGCGGCGACTCGATCAGGCAGGGAATTATGGCCACAATTATCGGATCTCTCTTAGTTATTTTGTTTATGGTTATCTATTACCAGCTTTCGGGATTCATCGCTGATCTTGCTCTAATTATTAATATTATCTTAGTTTTGGGCATACTTGCTGCGTTCAAGGGCACGCTAACTTTGCCCGGTATCGCCGGTTTACTGCTCACTGTCGGTATGGCTGTCGATGCCAATGTACTTATCTTTGAACGAATTAGAGAGGAGCTGCGAACGGGGAAAACGATTCGCTTGTCACTGGATACGGGTTATAAAAGAGCCTTTATTACCATTATTGATACCCATGTAACCGGCATTGTTTCCGCTATTTTCCTGATCATATTCGGCACCGGCCCTATTAAAGGATTTGCGGTTACATTAATCATTGGACTTCTGGCCAGCCTTTTTACGGCTGTTTTCGTCACGAGGATTATTTTCGATTACTTTACCCTGAATTTTAATATTAAAAAATTAAGTATTTAAAGAATTCCACTGGCATTTTAGGAGAGATATAGTATGCAGTTTATTAAACCTGGACTAAAAATTGATTTTGTCGGAAAAATGAAATACGCGATAATTTTCTCGGTTATTTTGACGATTATCAGCATCGCCTCCGTCATTATCCATGGCGGTTTGAATCTCGGTATTGATTTCGCCGGCGGATCTATAATTCAAGTAAAATTTCAAAAAGATACGTCCGCCGATAAGATCAGGGAAGCCCTTAAATCAACCCGATTGGAAAACAGTATCATCCAACAATTCGGTGTCAACGAGTTTTTGATTCGCACCTCGGAATCCTTTCATGATCAAAGACTTCTAGCAGAAAACTTGGAGACACCGTTAACCACTGCGTTCAATAAAGATTACGAAATCAGACGTGTAGAAGTTGTCGGTTCTAAAGTCGGCATGGATTTCCAGAGAAAAGCAATTTTCGCCGTAATTCTTTCCTGGCTGGCCATGCTCATCTATATTGCCTGGCGTTTCGAATTCCGCTACGGATTAGGCGGTATTATTGCTCTTATTCATGATGTTGTGATCGTTATCGGCACAATTTCCATTCTCAAGATGGAATTTACTATCAATATTTTGGCAGCGATATTCTTCATCATTGGTTACTCGATAAATGATACGATTGTTGTGCTGGATAGAATCAGAGAAAATGTCAAGTTAAATCCCGGACAGAAGCTTGCCGATACAATCAATTTGAGCATAAACCAGACATTGAGCAGAACAATATTGACTTCCTTTACGGTGTTTCTTACTGTTATCGCTCTATACATCTGGGGTGGACCAGTAATACATGACTTGGCATTTTCACTATTGGTTGGCGTCGTTTTCGGCACTTATTCTTCCGTATTCATTTCCTGTCCAATTGTGCTGTTTTTTGAAAATATGCAACTCTCCAAAGTGAAAAGGAAGAAATAAATTGCCTTCCCTTGCTTCTCTAGCTTTTGCCGCTTTTATTTTGATACTCTTTGCGGGCATTTATTTAACATTGTTTGATTTGCTCGGAACAATGATCATTTCCATCGATGTCTTTCTTTATGCCCTTATCACCGGCTTTGACCGAGTCAATGGGAAAATTATTTTGTTTCTTCTTCTTATTTCTATAATTGTGGAAGCAATTGATTTCTTTTTAGTTATGAATGGTGCGCTCCAACCGATGGCCACAAAAAAAGTTTTTTGGACTGCCGCGATAAGTGCTATTATAGGGACGTTTATTCTTACGCCGTTTTTTTGGGGACCGGGGGCATGGGGAGGATTTTTTTTAGGAGGATTTGCCGGAATCATAACGTTGGAAGTGGCCCGGCAATCGAAATTAAAATCTCTTTACCGCGCGTCCAATCTAGCCATAATTGCTATGGCCGGAAGAAAGATAGTTAAAGGATTTGTTGCCTTATTTATGGTCGCTCTTTCTCTTTCCAATATTTATTCATAGAGGTTTAGTCAATATGGTTGAAGATAATAAATCAAAAAAAGGAAAAATAAAATCCAAAGTTCAAGAATACATTGAAGCAATTATTATTGCGATACTGATCGCTCTAGTTATTAAAACATTTGCCATCCAGGCATTTAAAATACCTTCCCGATCTATGGTGCCGACATTACTTGTCGGAGATCAAATACTGGTCAATAAATTTATTTACGGCGTAAAGATACCTTATTTAAGAAAAACGATCATCCCTGTCACTAATCCGGAGAAGGGCGATATAGTTGTTTTTATTTACCCCAATGATCGTTCCAAAGATTTTATCAAACGGGTTATCGGCACAAGCGGAGATAAAATCGAGATCAGGAATAAGAAGATATTCATTAACGGTAAAGAGTATTCCGACTCTCACGGCGTTTATAGTGATAATTTAATTTATCCCGCCGCAATTCAGCCCCGCGATAATTTTGGCCCAGTGGTTGTTCCGCAGGGCTCTTTGTTCGTCATGGGTGATAATCGTGACGAAAGCTCGGACAGCCGTTATTGGGGATTCGTGGATTTAAAAGACGTTGAAGGAAAAGCTTTTATTATTTATTGGTCATGGAACCATGAAGAAACTAATCTTCGCTGGCGACGTCTGGGAAGTCTGCTGCATTAAAGGAATACGGATTATTATTAGAAAAAGGCTGAAACCACCATCGCCACAGACAGGATATTGAGGATGACGACAGTCGCCCAAGAAACAATGTTCATCAGTCTGCTATTAACAAACTCCCCCATAACGCGTTTATCATTAATCAAAAGCAGCATGAAAATTAAAACAAAAGGTAGCAAGATTCCGTTAATAACCTGCGAATAATACATGATGGCAATCAAGGGTACATTAGGTAAAAGAATAATGCCCGCCCCCAGAAAAATCATCAACGAATAAAGGCCGTAAAACTGTGGCGCCTCGATAAATTTTGTATTTAAACTTGCTTCCCAGCCAAAAGCCTCACAAATTGTATAAGCCGTAGAAAGCGGCAAGATGGATGCGGCAAAAAGCGATGCGTTGAGCAAGCCGAAAGCAAATAGTAAGGAGGCGTATGATCCTGCAAGAGGAGCAAGGGCCAGTGCGGCATCTTTAGCTGTTTCAATCTTCAGACCATTCTGAAACAAAGTAACAGCACAAAGCATAATGATAAAAAAAGCCACCACATTTACGGTTATTGAACCGAAGATGACATCCATGCGGCTGTATTTGTAACTTTCTGCTTTTAATCCTTTGTCCACGATGGAAGACTGTAAATAAAATTGCATCCACGGCGCAATTGTTGTTCCGATAATACCTATGGCCATCGTCAGCATGCCCGAGTCAAATTGCATAGTCGGCGTAATGGCCGCGGTTTTGATTTCCGACCAGTTGGGATTAACCAGAAATCCCGAAATGATATACGAAAGATAAAAGACGCAGGCAAGCAAAAAAGCTTTTTCTACCGATTTATAATTTCCCTTCACCACCAGCCACCAGACAAAAAAAGCTCCCGCCGGAACAGAAATATATTTACTTACACCAAAAATTTCCATACTGGCGGCAATACCTGCAAACTCACAAAGCGTATTGCCCAGATTAGCCAAAAGCAAAATTATCATCAGGTAGAAAGTGATTTTTGCTCCGAAACGTTCCCGAATTAAATCGGAAAGCCCCTTACCGGAAACAACACCCATACGGGCGCACATTTCCTGGATAATAATCAAGGCCGCAGTAATAGGAATAAGCAACCAAAGCAGACTTAAGCCGTATTGAGCACCAGCCAGAGAATAGGTAGTAATACCGCCGGCATCATTGTCAACATTGGAAGTTATAATCCCGGGGCCGATGAAAGCAAAAAAAAGTCCCAACTTCCAGAAACCTTTTTTGAATAAATCTCTTCCCATATATCCTGTCTTTTCAGTCATTTTCCCAACCATCAACGGTTGTATTTATTTTCCCAGATGGGGAGCAACTACATCCAAAAGATTTTTGAATAAAATGGTCCCCTGCATTCGGTCATTCTCATCAACAACCGGTATAGCTGTCACCGCATACTTGGCGAAATTTTCGGCAATAGTATCATCTTTATCATCGAGCTTTACTGAAATGACGCGATCATCCATTATTTCTTCGAGTCTTTTATCAGAATCAGCTAAAATTAAATCACGCAAACTGATGACGCCCAGCAGCACATCTTCTTCATCCGTAACATATACATAGTAAACCAAATCGATGTCTTCTGCTTCCCGGCGAAATTTCTCCAGTGCTTCCCTGACCGTGGTAGATGGACGAAAACTTAAATAAGATGTCGTCATCATACCGCCAGCTTCCCTTTCCGGATGCGTCAATAGTTCTTTGACATCATCGGCAATTTCCTTTTCCATCTCCTTTAGGATACCTTCAGCTTTTGCCTTAGGTAAATCCCCTAAAAGGTCGGCAGCTTCAGATAGTGACATTTCCTCGATAATGTCTGACGCCTCGGCGGTATTGAGATCATTAATCAAACTCACTTGAACTTTGGGATCGGTTTCTTCAAGAGCTTCCGCCGCTGTTTCCACATCAAGAGCTTTAAAAACAGCCCCGCGCTGTCTGATATCCAAGTCTTCCAAAATATCCGCTAAATCCGCCGGATGGATCTGCCCAAGCCTGTTTTGGGTAATATTTAAACGTAAAAGATCGGGTGAATGCAATGGCTGAACGAATTTCCACGAAATAAGCTGATTCGGCAATTTATAGTCGAAAAGACTTTGCAACATTGCATCAAAAGGTTTAATCAAACCTACGCGGCGAATCAAACCGCGGAATCCGACATCAACATGGACAAGATGCAATCCATGGCTTGTTTTTAAAAACTGGAGATCATTGACCCTTCTTATTTTCGCACCGTCAGTATCAACAACCTGTTTATCTAAGAGATCCTCTTTTAATAAAAGCTCCCCCTGCTGCAAACTTAACGTCGACAATTCACTGACTGCATTTATGGCAACGGATACCTCCTCGCCTAAATCTATTACATATTTCCAGGGCAGGATAACGAATCTTTTTTTCAGAGTCGGGCTGAAAACCAGTCCCGTGACTGCGGGATAAGGCTCAACGAACTCCGCGGTAAGATCATAAACACGGCCCAATACTTTACCCTCTGCCCCAACAATTTTTTTCCCCAGGATTCGGCTTAAAAACAAAAAAACCTGAGGTTCATGATTTATTGCCATATTTTTCCCCTCCAGGCTGCTCTCTTATATCATTTATTTTTTTTAAACGAAAGCCATTTTGAATAATTTTCTGGCTTGACACATATCTTTCTTAGTTGTATAAGAATAAAAAAATTTGATCCTTTTAATTTAATCCGGCGAGATTGAAAAAGGAACTGGCAATGAAAATAAAATCATTACAAGCTTATAGAGCCTTTCTCCGCAAGGGGGAAGGCTTTTTTATTAATGAGACTCGCCGAAAACGAATGAAATGAAGTTTGAGGCGTTAGCCGAATTAATCCCGCTATAGGCGGAGGGTCTGAACTTCAAAGCTTGTTTTGGGGTTCAGACCCGTGATTGTGAAACTCCAAGTGCGAAGCTAAGCAATTGAGGTTAAGTAATATGACGGAAAATAGAAACATTAAAATAGTTATGGACAAAGAGGGAATCGACCGCTGCCTCACCCGTATTGCTTATGAAATACTGGAAAAAAATAAAGGCAAGGAAAATCTTGTTCTTGTCGGTATTCGTACCGGCGGAGTATATCTGGCTGAAAGGTTGCAGAAAAAAATATCCGGCATTGAAGCTGGTAAAATTCCCCTTGGTATCCTGGATATAACTCTTTACCGTGATGACATTTCCACCTCCAATAAAAAGCCTCGTCTGGGTAAAACAAAAATTCCCTTTTCCCTCGATGATAAAAAAGTTGTTCTTGTTGACGATGTGCTCTTCACCGGGCGGACGATTCGTGCGGCAATGGACGCTTTGATCGACTTTGGTCGGCCAAAAATGATTCAGCTTGCTGTTTTAATTGACCGCGGTCATCGCGAACTTCCGATCAGAGCTGATTTTGTGGGAAAAAATCTGCCCTCTTCTCTTTGGGAAGCAGTTAGCGTCAACCTTGTGGAAAAAAACGGGATTGATGAAGTGATCATTGAAGAAGGAACTTAAATATTAAATTTTAGAACCTGACTATGAAATTAGAAAAAAAAGATATCCTCGGCATGAAAGATCTTACAGTCGAGGAGATTAATCTCATTCTGGAAACAGCCGAATCTTTTCTGGAAATTTCCACCCGCGAAATTAAGAAAGTGCCGACACTGCGCGGCAAGACGATCATTAACTTATTTTTCGAAGCCAGCACTCGAACGCGAACATCCTTTGAAATCGCGGCCAAGAGGCTCAGCGCCGATACCATTAACATTTCCTCATCGACAAGTTCCGTCGTCAAAGGAGAAACTCTTATTGACACGGCACGCAATTTGGAAGCCATGAATCCCGATGTAATCGTCATTCGCCACAGCGCTGCCGGAGCTCCGCACTTACTGGCATCACTGGTTAAACAGTCTATTATCAACGCCGGCGATGGCGCGCATGAGCACCCCACGCAGGCGCTTTTGGACATGATGACCATTAAAGAAAAAAAAGGCAAAATCGCCGGATTGAAAGTAGCAATCGTGGGCGACATAACCCACAGTCGTGTTGCCCGATCGAATATTTATGGTTTGTCGAAAATGGGTGCAGAAGTTTTTCTGGCCGGACCGGCGACCATGCTTCCCCGGGACATCGAACAAATGGGTGTAAAAGTTTACGACAGGCTGGAGGACGCTATTGCCAGTGCGGATGTAGTAATGATGTTGCGTATTCAACTGGAAAGGCAAAAGCAAAACATCTTTCCAACGCTTCGCGAATATTCCCAGCATTACTGTCTTAACCGCAGCAACATTAAGCTGGCTAAAAAAGATGTCATCGTTATGCATCCGGGGCCAATCAATCGCGGCGTGGAAATATCGCCGGACATCGCCGATGATCCATCCTACTCTGTAATTCTCGATCAGGTAAATAAAGGTGTGGCAGTAAGAATGGCTCTGCTTTACCTCTTGACCGGAGGTAATGAATGAAAATCCTGTTAACCGGCGCGAGGATAATCGACCCTGCCCAAAAAATAGATGCGGCGGCGGATGTTTTGTTGGAAAATGGAAAGATCGCCAAAATCGGCTCAGATCTTTTAAAATCAGTAAAATCCAAAGATTCGGAAAAAGTAAAAATTATTGAATTGGCCGGAATGATTCTTACACCGGGCTTAATCGATATGCACACCCATTTGCGCGAACCGGGATTCGAATACAAAGAAACCGTTGCCTCAGGGGCCGCAGCGGCCGTTGCCGGTGGTTTCACCTCTATCGCCTGTATGCCCAACACATCTCCCATTAATGATAATCGTTCTATTACCGAATTTATCAGAAGGAAAGCTGCTGAAGCTGATATGGCCAACGTTTACCCCATCGGCGCGATCAGCAAAAATTCAGAAGGTTCCCAATTGACGGAATTTTGGGATTTGAAAGATGCGGGCGTGCTTGCTCTTTCCGATGATGGTAAGCCGGTAATGGATGCCGCTTTGATGCGCCGTGCGATGGAATACGCCCATTCACTGGAATTGCCGATTATTTCGCATTGCGAAGATATAAATCTCTCCGGCGGCGGTTTGATGAATGAAGGCTATTATTCCACAATTTTGGGGCTTGGCGGCATCCCCAGCATCGCGGAAGAAGCAATGGTAGCGCGCGATATTTTAATCGCCGAATTCACCAAGACTTGCGTCCACATTGCTCATGTAAGCACAGCCGGTTCCGTCCGCCTGATTCGCGAAGCCAAAAAAAGAGGTCTGAGGGTAACGGCGGAAACTGCTCCTCATTACTTCACTTTAACCGATGAATCTTTACAAAGCTATGATACAAATTTAAAAGTCAATCCGCCTTTAAGAAGCGTCCAGGATGTTGCCGCAATTAAAGAAGGCCTTGCCGATGGAACGCTCGATGTTATCGCTTGCGATCATGCTCCCCATGGGCGAACGGATAAAGAGTTGGAGTTTGAATATGCCGAAAAAGGTATCAGCGGTTTGGAAACTTCGTTGGCCTTGAGTTTAAATCTTATCCAAGAAAAAGTACTTTCGTGGCCGGAGCTGATAGCCAAAATGAGTTCCAATCCGGCGCGTATCCTGAACCTGCCTAAAGGAAGTCTCCAGACAGGGGTAGACGCCGACATTACCGTCATTGATCCACAACTTAAGTGGACTGTTGACGTAAAAACATTTCGCTCCCGCGGCAAAAACTCTCCCTTTCATGGGCGGAAAATGCAAGGCAAGGCTATTCTCACCATCGTTGGCGGGGAAATAAAATATGTCCTACCCTCTTTAAAAGTATGAACAGTAGAGAAAGCCAAAAAACCACGGGATTTGTTTTACGTTGCCTCAACTACGGGGAATCGGATTTAATTATAACCTTCTACAGCAACGATTTTGGCAAGCTTACAGGAATTGCCAAAGGTGCTAAAAGAAGTAAAAAACGGTTTGTCAATGTTTTTGAGCCTTTTTCACTGACGAATATAATCTTTTCCCGCAAAAATCGCGATGTGCTGGCGTTTATTGAATCCTGCGAGATCATCGACCACTACAATTCCATACGGCAAGATTTGGAAAAAACGCTAATCGCCTCCTATTTTATCGATCTTGCAGATCATTTCAGCCCCGAAGGGAAAAGAAATGAAAAAGTGTTCCAACTTTTGCAGGACTTTCTAGCATTGCTTGACGATGAAAAGGCATCTACTGCCACCGTACGTTTTTTTGAAATGCGCCTGCTGAAATTATCCGGCTTTGAACCGGCGCTTGACCACTGCATCAGATGTAAAACTCCTG
>JBEKMF010000129.1:0-5979 GCA_050008655.1 Smithellaceae bacterium | reverse complement strand
ACAGCCTGGTGATATTATTTTGCTTTCTCCCGGTTGTGCGAGCTTTGATGAATTTGACGATTATAAAGAACGGGGCGATTTTTTCAAGAAAATAGTGAGGGATCTTTAATGGATGCTGCAGTTAAGAAAGAGGATAGGACTCCGGACATTATTTTACTTCTGGTTACTTTGATTTTAGTCACTGTCGGCACGGCGATGATTTATTCATCCAGCTCTATTATTGCTTTGGAAAAATTTAAAGACAGCCAATATTTTTTGAAAAAACAAATCTTGTTCGTATTTTTAGGACTGATTTTAATGGTATTGATGACCAAAATTCCTTACACGCAATTAAAAAAAGTGGCTTATCCTGGAATGTTGTTATCAATAATATTACTCGTAATTCTCCTGATACCGAGTGTGGGAATAAAACGGGGAGGGGCGACGCGCTGGTTGAATGTGGGCGGCATTTCCTTTCAGGTAACGGAAATGGTTAAAATTGCCATGGTCGTTTTTCTTGCGCATCTATTGGCCCGTAAGGCAAATCAATTAAAAGATTTCAACAAGGGAATTCTCTTTCCCCTGATAATTATATCTCTGGTTATTTTGCTGGTTTTACGGGAACCTGATTTCGGTACTGCTGTAATTATAGCAACAATCTTATTTTTGATGTTGTCTATCGCTGGTTCGCGGATAAAGCATCTTTTATTTTTGGTGGCAGCTTTTATTCCTATGGGGATATTACTGATTCTGCATAGAGGATACAGGCTGGCTCGTTTAACGGCATTTTTAGATCCTTGGAAAGATGCTAGCAATACTGGTTTTCAAATTATCCAATCGCTTCTATCTTTTGGCTCCGGAGGTACTTTTGGCGTGGGAATAGGCGATGGCATGCAAAAATTATTTTATTTACCTGAACCGCACACGGATTTTATTCTCTCTACCATCGCTGAGGAAAGCGGTTTTATTGGAGTGACTATCGTGATTGCCATGTTTGCACTTTTTTCCTTGCGCGGTTTTATGATAGCCCTAAAAGCGCCTGATCTTTTTGGAACATTGTTGGCTGCCGGATTGACTACGGTGGTTGCCTTGGAGGCGTTTATTAATATTGCCGGTGTAATGGGCCTTATACCATTGAAAGGTTTAGTTTTGCCTTTTTTAAGTTACGGCGGAACTGCATTTATCATGAGCATGACAGCTGTAGGAATTTTATTGAACATTTCTGCTCATGCCGCCTGAACAAAAGAAGGATGAAGGTGAGCGTGTTTACGAGGAAAAAAAATTTAATTTTGTCCGGAGTTGAGAAATGCGAGTTGTAATCGCCGGAGGAGGAACGGGAGGTCATCTGTTCCCCGGTATTGCCATAGCCGAAGAATTTTTGAGAAGAGACGAGAAAGCGCAAATAATTTTTATAGGAACAAAAAAAGGTATTGAAAGCAAGCTGCTTGGTCAACTTGGCTATGAGCTCAGGACAATCGAGATCGAAGGAGTCAAAGGACGGGGACTAAAAGCAATGGCAAGAAGCGCTTATCAGGTTCCGCAAAGCATGTGGCAATCAAGGCGTGTTTTGAAACAATTTAATCCGCATATTGTTATTGGTGTGGGAGGTTATGCTTCAGGACCGGTAGTGCTAACAGCCCATTTTATGGGCACACCTACAGCAATTACGGAACAAAATGCTCTGCCCGGTATCACTAACAGGATTTTGGGTAAATTTGTAAAGGTAATTTTTGTAACATACGCGCAAACACAAACATGGTTTCCTAAAGGGAAAGTAATTATTAGCGGCAATCCGGTAAGAACGGCATTTGTCGCCGGAAGACGTGTGGAAAAAGGAAAGAAAGATTTTTGGCAACTGCTTGTTTTCGGTGGATCGCAAGGGGCAGTGACAATTAATAAGGCTATAATCGATATGTTGTTGCAATTACAAAAAATGAAAAAAAAGATCCGCGTGATCCACCAGACCGGAACAAAACAGTTGGACAAGGTAAGACAAGCTTATAAAAAATTTGGTATCACAGCAAAAGTTACGCCTTTTATTGTCGATATGGCGAAAGCTTATGCGGCAGCGGATTTAATCGTTTGTCGTGCCGGTGCTACTTCACTGGCAGAAATTACCGCTGCGGGCAAAGCGGCGATATTAATCCCTTATCCCTGGGCGGCTGATGATCATCAAACAAAAAACGCGAAGGTATTGGCGGATGCCGGAGCGGCAGTTGTAATTAACGAGAGCGAACTGACCAGCGGAAAATTATTTGGAGTATTGGAAAATTTGTTAAACAATGAAAAAAAATTAAAAAAACTGGAAGAAAACTCAGCCAGACTCGGAAATATAAACGCAGCGGCAAATATAGTTGATGCCTGTATTAAATTAATGGCCAAAATGAATTAGCGGCTCATTATCGAAACTGAATAAAGGAATTAAAAAATAGATGGGAACGGATAAAAAAACAGGATTAATGCAGCGCAAGGTTAAGTGTATTCATTTTGTGGGGATTGGCGGTATCGGGATGAGTGGTATAGCCGAAGTCCTTATTAACTTAGGATATAAAATTAGTGGCTCGGACACTCAACAATCGGATACAACCATGCGTTTGCAAAAACTCGGTGCGTCTGTGTCTTTGGGGCATGCTGCGGAAAACATAGGCAATGCGGATGTGGTGGTAACTTCGACAGCGGTTAAAGCGGACAATCCGGAAGTATTAGAAGCTCACCGGAAAAAGATTCCGGTGATTCCGCGTGCGGAAATGTTGGCGGAGCTTCTGAAGATGAAGTTCTCCGTTGCCGTCTCCGGCAGCCACGGCAAGACCACAACCACTTCCATGATTGCAACGATACTTGCACAGGGCGGCCTTGATCCGACAATAGTTATTGGGGGAAAGCTGGCGAGCATAGGCAGTAACGCCAGACTGGGTGATGGAGAAGTTATTGTGGCGGAAGCGGACGAAAGCGATGGCTCATTTTTAAAATTATCCCCGACAATTGCCATAATTACGAATATTGATCGGGAGCATCTCGATTATTATCCGGGTATAAACGAAATCAAGGAGGCATTTCTTAAATTTGCCAATATTGTACCTTTTTACGGCTGTACGGTCATGTGCAGCGATAATCACTACGTGCGGGAAATTCTTCCGTTAATTAAACGCAAGACTGTAACTTACGGTATTAAAATGCCGGCTGATTACAGCGCGGATGATATAAAATTTGCGGCAAACAAAACTGTTTACAATCTTGGTTATAAAGGAGAGCCCCAGGGAGAAATCGGCTTGATCGTGCCGGGGATGTTTAATGTATATAATTCCCTCGCGGCAATTGCGGTATGTCGAGAATTGGAATTGAATTTGCCGACTATTAAAAAAGGATTGCTTGGCTTTTCCGGTGTGCAGAGACGTCTGGAAATAAAAGGAAAGGTGGCAGATATAATCGTTGTCGATGACTACGGACACCATCCGACGGAAATAAAAGAGACACTGACCGCTGCCCGGCAGGTTTGGAAGGGTAGGCTGATTGTCGTTTTTCAGCCACATCGCTTTACGAGAACCAAAGCTCTTTTTGATGAATTCACTATGGCGTTTAAGGACGCGGATGTTCTGATTCTGAACGATATATATCCAGCCAGTGAAGAACCTATTTCCGGAATTAATTCCGCTGCGTTATGGGCCGCGATCAAACAAACGGGTCATCCGCACGTGGAATATATCGCGAACACAAAAGAAACGATAGAATTTCTTCTAAACACGGTAAGACCGAATGATACAGTTATAACATTAGGTGCCGGCAGTATTTATAAAGTAGGGGAAACTTTTTTAAAGGAATTAGCAGCAAAGGAAGCAAGAAAATAATGGCGGATATTAATAAAATTCAAGATGCTCTTAGCGGTATTGCCGTGGGTAAAATATTATATGATGAGCCTATGTTTCGTTACGCGTCACTTTTAGTGGGCGGGAAAGCCGACGCTTTAGTGTTTATAGAAGATGAAGATCAACTGATTCAGATTGTAAGGAGACTTAAAGAAAAGAAATTAGATTTTTTGCCCGTTGGAAATATGACGAATATAATTGTTCGTGATGGCGGTTATCATGGAGCAATTTTACTCATGAAAGGCCTCAACAATATCAGTTATCTCTGTACACCGGAGAGGCAGCATTATATTTCGGCTCAAGCCGGAGCTGCGCTGGCTTCAGTACTCAGCCGCGCGCTGACGGAAGAGCTGACCGGAATGGAATTTTGCGCCGGTATTCCGGGAAGCATTGGTGGAGCAGTAAGAATGAACGCAGGTGCTTATGGAAGAGAAATTAAAGACGTTGTCGAGACAGTATTTCTGCTCGACACTGATGGCAAGAAAAAAACACTACGGCGGGAGGAAATATCCTTTGGATATAGGAAGTCGGGACTGCCTCCGGACGAGATCATCCTGGCCGCCCGCTTTAGGTTGGAAAAAGGGCAGGCTCAGCAAATTAAGAAGAGAACGAATGAAATTATGCAGTGGCGTCATGAAAAGCATCCTATTGAATATCCCAATGCCGGTTCAATTTTTAAAAATATATCGGGACAAACAGCAGGGGAACTCATTGAAGAGTTGGGGATGAAAGGCGTGAATTACGGAGACGCACAAGTATCATTGAAACACGCCAACTTTATAGTTAACAGAGGCAAGGCTAAAGCTTCTGATGTTTTAGAGTTGATTGCGCTTATTCAATCTAAAGTGAAACAAGAAAAAGGCGTAGTTCTGGAGACGGAAGTTGTCATAATCGGAGAAGATTAATGCCGAAGAGATTGAAAACAAGTTATGGAGCAAAAAGGTACCGTCTACGCCGCCGGTTAACCGGGGTATTGGGTGATTTTTTCCGATCAACATGCTTGGTTTTTTCCATAGTCGCGTTAAGCTTTTCCTTCATTTATATTTACAATTGTCTTTTGAGTGCCCCTTATTTTGAAATAAAAGAAACTTCCGTACGTGGTCTAAAAGAATTAACGGAAAAAGATATTCTGGCTTTAGCGCAGATAAAGCCCGCACAAAACATTTTAGCCGTCAATACCGGAGCTGTTACACGTAGGGTTATCACGAACCCCTGGGTAAAAAATATTTATGTCGGCAGAGAACTTCCCGGCAGACTTGTTTTGGCAGTACAGGAAAGAACTGCACTGGCTTTACTGAAGCAAACCGGTGATTTTTACCTGGTGGATAATGAAGGGGTTGTTTTTAAAAAATTAAGTAAAAATGATGAAGTTGACCTTCCTATACTGACCGGATTCGATGGAGAAGATAAAACAAAATCCAAGCCGTTTTTAAATGCAATTAATTTGCTGAAAACTATTTCCAATTCCAGACAGTACGCGTATTTGGGAGCAATTTCCGAAATTCATATGGATGAGATTTACGGACTGTCATTGTTTACTGAAAAAGGCTTTTACCTGAAGCTCGGTGTGGAGGGTTTTGAGAGTAAGCTGAAGCAATTAAAATTAGTCATGGCCGATTTGGAAAAAAGAGGGATGAACAAAGGATCTTTGTGTATTGATTTGTGTGACGAATCAAAAATTACGGTACAGCGTAAAAAAACATTTGTACGTACGGATCAGGACAAAAAAAGCAGGCATTATCGTATATAAAAAGAAAAGTTTAAAGGCAGTGAAATAAAAAAAGAGGTGAAAGTGCTGATGGGTAGAAAAAGTGATGTGTTGGTTGGACTCGATATCGGAACGACAAAGACTACGGCCATTGTCGGTGAGGTTACGGAAACCGGCATTGACATTATCGGCATCGGTACATCTCCGGCTAAAGAAATGAGAAAAGGTGTCGTTGTTAATATCGATAACATGGTGGAATCGATAAAAACGGCGGTGGAAGATGCAGAACATATGTCCGGCTGTCGTATTAATTCAACGTACGTTGGAATTTCCGGCAGCCATGTTAAAGGACAAAATTCATTGGGCATAGTTTCCATTAAAGGCCGGGAAGTGGATGAAGATGATGTGCAAAGGGCGGTGGAAGCTTCC
>JBEKMF010000128.1:0-6142 GCA_050008655.1 Smithellaceae bacterium | reverse complement strand
GGCGCGTAGGGGAGGTCGGCATTGATGATATCCTCAACGGTGAGTTTTCCATGGATCGCCATCGCCCACTGGGCGATTTGTTTGCTTACATTGCCGGGTCCGATACACTGGGCGCCCAACACTTTACCTGACTTTCTATCGGCTATGAGCTTGGTGACCAGGAGCTTACCTTCCATGTATCCGGGTTTGTCGGGGCTGGCATTAATCACCGTGATGATGTCCTTGTAACCGAGTTTTTTCGCCTTCGATTCCGAAAGTCCGGTTGATCCCGCGGCGTAATCAAAGACCTTGCAGATGCCGGTTTGAATCGTTCCGGGGAAGGTCACACAATTTTTCGAAGCGGCGTTTTCCCCCGCCACACGTCCCTGAAGATTGGCCAAATCGCCGTAAGGCGCCAATACTTTTTTTCCCGTAATGCGGTTAATGGTTTCCACACAGTCGCCCACGGCATAGATATCCGGATCGGATGTCTGCATATATTCATTGACTTCGAGACCACCCAGTTCACCGATTTTCAGTCCTGCCTCTCGCGCCAATTTAACGTTGGGATGGACGCCGATGGCCACAACCGCTAATTCGCAGGGCAGTTCCGTCCCGTTCTGCAATTTGACCGCCGTCAGTTTACCGTTTTCCCCCAAAAATTCGGCGATGCCGTTATTCGTGATAACATTAGCCCCTTTGCTGCGGACATGATTTTCCACGAGCTTGGCCAGTTCCCAATCCAGAAAAGTCAGCAGCTGTGGCAAAAGTTCTATCACCGTGATTTCAATACCTGCGAGCTGCAGCGCTTCGCAGGTCTCAATACCGATCAACCCGCCGCCTACCACTACGGCTTTTTTGATTTTTCCTTCATCACGGATTTTGCGTAAAAAGTCGGCGTCGTGCATGGATTGCAATGTAGTAATTCCCTGCAATTCCACACCGGGCACCGGCGGCATTTGCGGGAAGGAGCCGGTGGCAATCACAAGCTTGTCGTAAGTTATGGTGCCGTTCTCGCCATTCAGAATATTTTTGAAAGAAACGGAATGGTTTTTCCGGTCAATGGCCGTGACTTCTGTGTTCACTTTGGCGTCGATGTCTTTAGCGTTCAGATAGAACATCGGAGTTCTTACAACACCCGTGGGCGTACACAAAAGCATGTTGCGGTCATTGAAGTATCCGCCGACATAATATGGATAACCGCAGGACGCCATGGAAAGATCCGCGTCTTTTTGCAGGATAACAACCTCGGCATCGTTGTCGATTCTTCTGGCTTTTGCCGCCGCTTTAGGACCGGCGGCCGATCCGCCGATTACTATAATTCTTTTTCTTTTTGTCATAACTTTCTCCTTATCTTTAGAAAATGAAATGGGGCGTTTTTTAAAGCGTCCACTCATAAAGACTCGCACCTTTTGGGGTGCTACTTTATCAGCCGGCGGATGCGCTTACATTTCCAAGGTTTCATCAGTCTTCATGACATCCGTGCTCATGCTGCGAGCAGGTTATGCCGGAATCATTCAGATTGCCGGCGAGCCAGCTTTCCGCAACGGCTTTGACATCGCCCGCGCAGCCGCGCAGCACATCAATGCCGTGGCTATTCAAGACATTTACTGCCCCTTGTCCCATATTGCCGGCCAGCATCAGTTTGACGCCTTTTTTGGCGAGTGTCTGGGCGATATCCGATTTGCAGCCGCAACCGGCGGGCGAGGCGATTTTTTCCTCTGACTGGATTTTCTTCTGTTCGTCAATCGTGAATACAGTAAAGTGTTCACAATGTCCGAAGTGTTCATCAATCTGATTCTGGCTTGATGGTAATGCGATTTTCATAAATTTCTCCTTTAAAATTATTGATTGTTTTTTTCAGCCTTGCGTCTTTTTCCATGGCCGCACGTCTTTTTTTCGTCTAAAGCAACTTCACCGCCTTCAATTTTCAGCGCCTTCCCGTTCAGCAGAACATCTGCTATTTTTTTGTGTGCCGCTTCAATGATCCTGCCGAAGGTTTGACGGGAAATGTTCATTTTAACCGCTGCTTCTTCCTGATATAGCTGTTCGTAATCCGCCAGACGAATAGCTTCAAATTCATCTAGATTCAAAACAATCTCTTCCAAATCCACAGTGGGTATTCCCCGTGGCTTAAAATAATTTTTATCAGGCATTCCACAGATATTACGGTGACATTTTGGTCGGGGCATTTGTCTTTATTACTCCTTTTAAACTATTATAAGCATATGCCCATAACTTGTCAAGGGCTAAAATTTCCCTGCTTCCTGAAATTTTCAGATGAACAAATGATTGTTCTTGTGTTTTTACAGTAATGTCTCTATCTTCAAAACAAAATGAATGACCGGAGCATAATAAATGTCAGCAGATATTGAGATAAATACAAAAAAACGAAATTTTGATCAGGAAGCCGCCAAATGGGATCAGGTTCCTGGCCGTGTAAAAGTGGCTCAGGATATCGCTCAGAGCATGATCCAGGAGATAACCTTAACGCCCGATATGGACGTTCTGGATTTCGGTTGCGGCACGGGATTGTTGACTTTTGCCTTACAGCCTTTCGTCCATTCCATAACCGGTGTGGATAGTTCCCAGGGAATGGTCGATGTTTTTAAAACAAAGATCAAAGAACAAAACCTGAGCAATGTAAAAGCCAACTACCTTGATCTGGACAAGGGTGATGTTCTGGAAGGTTCCTATCATCTGATTGCGAGCAGTATGACACTGCATCATATCAAAAATATAAGTCCTCTGTTAAAACAATTCTATTCGCTTTTACTTCCATCTGGCCAACTGGCTATCGCCGATCTGGACCTCGATGACGGCCAGTTTCACGGCAATAATGACGGCGTATTTCACTTTAGCTTCGACCGGAAAGATTTGCAGCGAATATTCATAGAGGCGGGATTTCGTAATGTTCGGCATCGGGCAGCCGCTCAGATTGAAAAACCGACTGGCGGCGGCCAGCCCCGTTTGTTTACAATGTTTCTGATGACTGGCCGTAAATAAAAACGGTAAATAACAAAAAGAATCATTTGAGGAAAATAAAATCTGGAGAAAACTGAAGGAACAGATAATGCACCGAGGATAAGGATGTAGAAAAGAACGTTAATGAACGTATATATAGATCCGACGGGCCCGACTGTCCGATCATCGCCTGTGCCATTGGACTGCGGCTTAGAGCATATATTCCATCGGCCGCAACGCCAACTATGCCGATTCCCAGACGAGGAATGTCTGTTTTTTCAAAATAATAAAGTGTGGTTTGTTCAGCATCTCAATATTAGGGGGTAAGTGATGCAATCGTATGTGATAAATCCGCGTGTATTTTTAAGAAACAACCGTCTAATAACTTTATTTGCGGCAACCTTTATTTGTATTTTTCTTTTGACAGCCTCTGTTGGAATAAGTTCCAACCCTAACGGCCGTATAAGCGACCACAGTAGTGCATCGGTGGCCCAGGGCAGCAACGGACCCACTATGAAAATGCGTTACAGTAAAGAGAAATTTGTAAAAAACCCCATAGCTTCTTTTGCGTATTTTGTTCCGCTGATAGCTCCGACACTTGTCGATAATATATCAAGCTTCAATAATAAGCAGCAAGTAGGTATAATCTCCCACAAGATAATAGCTGATTCAGAATCCTTTCAGGTGACATGCGAATTTGAAATATTGGGAAGTGGTTTTCATATGAACACATTTGATTCCGCGGGACTGATTGCGGCACAGACTGATGAATTAAATGAAGAAGGAAACGCAATGACAAATATGCTTGATTATATCAAGTTTGACGGAGATGGTTTCGGAGTTATTGAGGTCAAAGGAACAATAACCGGTTCAACCAAGATTGTTACCGAAGTGGATATTCAGTTCAATGCCAGAGGCCATGAAAGCCCCGTAACCATTGGTCTTTATGATATCAAACCAAAAGATGGAGAATATAAATACAAAAACAGATCGAATGAGGTAGTTGCTCGGGTGAATACGCTATCATTCAGAAAAACAGCAGATGATGCTCCACGCATGGGAATAAAAGTGGCGTCTATCAGTGGTAAAGAGGAGTCCGGTGGTTTCTTCAGCGGCCTCAAAGGGGCGATAGCCAATCTTCTTATAAAGCCCCCGAAGGTGGATAAGCTCGGCAATACTACGATGCTTGAATTTGGATATGCATTACTTCAAAAAAAAACGACCTTCACTTTCCCCAAAGCTAAAAATATCAAGGAAATCAAAATAGTAAAATAGATCATATACAGAAATAAGATTGAGTATTAACTTTAAGATATTCAGAAATTCTGAAAAATGAGGTAACATACACCTCAATATGCCCGATAACTTTATTGTGAAACTCCAATTACGAAAGCGAAGCGTATTGGAATTGACAAGTTGAACAATCCCGCGAAGCGGAGGGCAGTATGCCCGTGATTCGAACAGAGTATTATAATTTTCTGAATGGTAATATTAATATTTATTTGTGAGACTCAAATTTTAAAAGTGAAACGCATTAAAATTTGTAAGTCGAACAATCCCGCCAAAGGCAGAGGGTTGAATACCCCGCAGCTTGCTGCGGAAATAAGTTTCCAACGCTTGCTTTGGGGTTTCATACCCGTGATTATAGCTGTTCTTATAGGTTTTGGCCCTAACGCCTATGGCCTGGATCAGCTTCCTGCAAATGTATATTTGAAAAACTCTCAACAAGGAATTTCATATGAGTCTTACTACGCCCTGAAAGACGGCAAGATTTGGATTAAGCCCAATGAAACTACCACCGGCATCAAGGGAGAATGGAAACTATTTGACGGTACCGGTGTGCCATTTGGAAAAGATGTTCCATCATTCAAGCCTGATGATAAAATTGTTGCCTTTTCCACCGATGGAACGATGATCGTTGCCGTTGCGGGAAGCGGCAGATTCTATTTCTGGCAGCCTACCCTTGAAGAAAAAACAACCTGGGACGAAGAGATCGGCTCCCCATTCTCCGATGCGCTCTATCTGCCGAAAAATAAATCGTGGGGCTTTGGTTTCAGCATCCTGCGCGCCCCTTGGAAAAGACTTACTCCGATGCATGATATCGTGACATACTGGGAGGATGTCGACGGAAACAAAACCCAGTTCGGCTTGACTGCCACCATTTATGTCGTTGACCCCGCCGGGCAAAAAATCTACTTTACTGATACCGGACTACCGGCAACATTTAACCGGGCATTTACTTCCCCCGAAAGAGGCACTTTTATTATTGAAAATATGAGCGCTGCCGCTTCCACCATTTTTGTAATTAACGAAACGGGAAAGATGTACACAAAGATGATGGATGCGGAAATCGAAGGGGGCGGTCCGGCGCTGCTGTTCACCTATAAAAGGGGGAAAAGACCTAAGGCTGATGAAATCGTTCCGATCATGGATGCCTGGCGGTCCCTGCCGCTGCCCGATTGGCGCGAGCAGGAGCCGATACCGGAAGTTCGCGATGATCGGATGAAACAGGCGATCATTACCAGAAACATCACAATCATCCAGACCGGTGAAGGCAATGCCGCGCGCGAGCTCCGGGTTCAGGGACGCAACAGTGCCGGCAAATACGGATATTATTTCAAAAAGATATTTGATCCATCCTGGAATTTTAAAATTACCAACGAAAATTTCGATAATAAGATAATCGTAAAAAACTATTTACAAGAGGCCCGCAAAGGCGCCAAGCTGGATAAAACATATACTGGCAAACTGGAGCAGATATTCGTACCATCATTACAGGTCGAGCTGATCGATTTTTACTACTTCAGCTCGTCGGCAACATTACGGGTGCACGTCAAAGGCAAACAATTCGATATGAAATTCCACACCGTTGATCAGTGGAACATGACCGCCCAGGAAAAAGGTCATCCGGAACTGGTAGGCAATCCGGCGGGCGAACCTAAACTCTTGCAGGGCACTCTGGAGATCCCGGAGGTGGTGCTGAACTCGCCAGACCCCGATATTAAAGAAACAGTGAATCATTATTTCAAGCGCTTCCATCTGGCAGCATTTGCTTTTTCCGTCCTGGCTGACGATAAGAGAGTCTTCATTCAAAGTAAAATTGTTCAGCGAGCCTCATTATCCTACATGGATTATGTCTTTCGCCGGCGCATCACTATGGATCTTGTCAACACTGATAGTAAAGGTATCGTTATCCCCG
>JBEKMF010000127.1:0-6180 GCA_050008655.1 Smithellaceae bacterium | reverse complement strand
GGTTACCTTAAGAAAAGAAATCATGTATGAGTTTTTTGATCGGTTGGTAAATGTCGCTTTACCCAAGGTAAGAGATTTCCGCGGTATATCGCCGAATGCGTTTGACGGCAGGGGAAATTTTTCCATAGGTTTGCAGGAACAAATAATATTCCCGGAAATTGAATACGATAAGGTGGAGAAAATCAAAGGAATGAACATTACAATCGTGACTACGGCAAAAACCGATGAAGAAGCGAGGGTTTTATTGAAACTCATGGGTGTGCCTTTTAAGAATTAAAAGAGGAATCTCCGGAGGATTTTAGTGTGGCTAAGAAGTCATTAATTGCGAAAGCGAAAAGAAAAATGAAGTTTTCAGTAAGAGAATATAATCGCTGCCCGCTATGCGGCCGGCCGCGAGCTTATTATAGAAAGTTTGACATGTGCAGAATTTGTTTACGGAAACTTTCCTTACAGGGAGAGCTTCCGGGCGTAATAAAATCGAGTTGGTAACTTTGAGTTAAGGAGAAAAAGCATGGGGATGACCGATCCTATTGCCGATATGCTGACAAGAATTAGAAACGCGAATAAAGCGCGGTTTAAAAGTGTCAATGTTTACGCGTCACAGATGAATACCAATATTGCCAAGGTATTGAGGAAGGCGGGATATATTAATAGCTACGATAATGTAAAAGATGAAAAAGCGCAGCAGATGTTAAAAATAACGCTGAAGTACCCGGATGCCAAACGTGCCGTTATTACCGACATTAAAAGAGTGAGTAAACCGGGACGCAGAGTTTATGTGGACTCCGATAGTATTCCTAAAGTTTTAAACGGGTTTGGCGTCTCTATTCTTTCCACTTCACACGGTGTGATCACGGATCAGGAAGCCAGAGAGTTGAATGTTGGCGGAGAAATTCTTTGTAAGGTTTGGTAGTATTAATAAATGATGTTAAGCGGGAGAGCTTGTTAATGTCGAGAATAGGTAAAAAGCCGATCACTTTTCCGAAAAATGTTAAAATCAGCCAAAACGGCGGTATTGTAAAAGTGGAAGGGCCCAAGGGAGCGTTATCGTCGAAATTACCCGAGGGGATAACTATTATGGCCATTGCTGACGGCAATCTGCTCGTCGAAAGAAAGTCGGATGAACGACTTGCCCGGTCTTATCATGGTTTAGCCAGAACTATGATCGGCAACATGGTAAATGGAGTAAGCAATGGTTTTGAAAAAAGATTGGAAATATCCGGAGTCGGTTATCGTGCTGAAGTAAGTGGAAACAATCTGAAGTTAGTTTTGGGGTTTTCCAGTCCGGTTCAATATAATATCCCCAAAGGAATAGAGGTTAAAGTAGATAAACAAATAAATATATTTATTTCCGGTATTGATAAGCAACTGGTTGGTCGCGTGGCTGCGGAAATCAGGGCGTTGAAAAAACCAGAGCCTTATAAAGGCAAGGGTATTAAGTATGTTGGTGAGTACATCAAGCGCAAGGCCGGCAAGTCGGCCAGCGCCTGATCTAATTTATGACATACGAAATTTTTATTGAGCCGTTGACGAGGTATTAAATTGGCTTCCAAAAAGACATTAAAAATTAGATCAAAGAGGGAAAAAAGAGTAAGGGGCAAAATCATCGGAACTAAGGAAAAACCCCGTCTTTCCATATTCCGGAGCGATAAGCATATTTATGCCCAAGCCATAAATGATGCTCAATCGGCTACGTTGGCAATAGCTTCAACTTTGAGCAAAGATTTATCTGAAAAAATCAAAGGAAAGAAAAAAGTAGAAGTAGCAAAGGAAGTAGGGAAATTAATTGCCGAGCGTCTGCTGTCGATAGGAATAAATAAAGTCGTTTTTGATCGAGGCAGGTTTCTCTATCATGGCCGCGTTAAAGCATTGGCTGATGCCGCGCGGGAAAATGGTCTTAAATTTTAATTTTAGCTTTTTACTATAATACTTATGATAAGGGAAGAATCGTTGGATAAAAGAGAAATGAAAGATGTGGAGCTCCTTGACCGGGTTATTACCATTAACCGAACGGCAAAAGTAGTCAAGGGAGGCAGGCGGTTTCGTTTTAGCGCCATTGTTGTCGTTGGCGACGGCAAAGGCATGATCGGTGCCGGATTGGGCAAAGCGCACGAAGTGCCGGAAGCTATCCGCAAGGGCATGGATATGGCAAAGAAAACCATGGTCAAAGTAGCCATTACTAATAGAACGATTCCTTACGAAGTGATCGGCAGTTATGGTGCGGGGAGGGTATTACTTAAACCCGCATCGGAAGGGACCGGTCTTATTGCCGGAGGCGCGGTCAGAGCAGTATTGGAAGTTGCAGGTGTCAGCAATATTCTGACAAAATGCCTCGGTTCCCATAATCCGCACAATTTAGTCAAAGCCACTCTCGAAGGTCTTTGCCAGTTAAAAGATCCGGCGGATATTGCCGCTCAGAGAGGCAAGTAATTTTATTAATGACACTATTGAGGTAGCTTAATGTGGCCAAAATGTTAATGATTAAAATGGTGGCGAGCGAAATCGGCCGTCCCGAAAAACAAAGGAAAGTATTGCGCGGGCTTGGTTTGAAAAAATTAAATAACACAGTGATTTTAGCCGACACTCGAGAGACCCGCGGTATGATAAATAAAGTTTCCCATTTAGTTTCTGTAGAAGAGTCGAAGGAGTAGGTAATGAATTTGAGTTCGCTTAAGTCTCCTGCTGGGTCAACGAAAAAAAGAAAACGAGTTGGCCGTGGCGATGCTTCCGGACAGGGTAAAACGGCAGGCCGTGGCGAAAAGGGTCAAAAGGCTCGTTCCGGCGGCAAGGTGCGCGCCAGTTTTGAAGGAGGGCAGATGCCGCTTTCCCGGAGACTACCTAAGCGAGGTTTCCGTAATCCTTTTCGCGAGAGATTTATTACGGTAAATCTATTCGATTTATGCCGTAAATTCAGTAAAGGCGCCGTCATTGATAAAGAAGCTCTTTTGGCCAGTGGTATTGTGAAGAAAAAAGAAGACGACATAAAAATTTTGGCTAAAGGTAATATCGATTTTCCTATTATTTTAAAAGTAGTCAAAGTTAGTCAGGCTGCAAGAGAAAAAATAACCGCCGCCGGCGGTTCCATAGAAGAGGTAATATAATTTGTTAGAAGGACTGGGAAGCGTATCCAAGATTCCGGAATTACAAAGAAGGATTTTATTTACGGTCCTTCTTTTAGCTGTTTATCGGATTGGCGTATATATTCCAACTCCGGGAATTGATAACATAGCCCTGTTAGCTTATTTTGAACATGCCAAAGGTTCTTTATTCGGTCTGATGGACATGTTTGCCGGTGGCGCTTTTAGTAATTTCTCCATTTTCGCGCTTGGCATTATGCCCTATATCAGTTCTTCTATTATTTTACAGCTATTGACTGTTGCTGTGCCTCATTTGGAGAGGCTTTCGAAGGAAGGTGAAACGGGACGGCGGAAAATTACGCAATATACTCGTTACGGCACAGTTATTTTGAGCACGATTCAGGGTTTCGGTATTGCTTATGGCTTGCAACAAATGGCCGGCCCTTCAGGCGCGCCGATTGTTTTACAGCCGGGATTGCCGTTTATCATCATGACGGTTCTCACCCTGACGTCAGGAACAGCATTCATTATGTGGCTGGGTGAAACGATAACGGAAAAAGGTATAGGCAACGGCATATCTCTGATAATTTTTGCCGGCATTGTTTGTCGCATGCCGGCGGCCATTGGCAACACCTACAGGCTGGTGACTGCCGGTGAATTAGGAATATTGGTACTGTTGTTGCTGACGATAACGATGATCTTAGTAGTGGGTGCGATAGTATTTGTCGAAGGTGGACAGCGTCGAATTCCGGTACAATACGCCAAAAGGATAGTGGGACGGAAAATGTATGGCGGCCAGACCACACATTTACCTCTGAAGATAAATTCGGCAGGGGTCATTCCCCCAATTTTTGCTTCTTCGGTAATCATGTTTCCGGCAACAATCGCTAATTTTGCGCAGGAAGGTTGGATAAAGGATGTTGCCGGTTATTTAAAACCGGGCACGTTGGGTTATGAAATGTTATATGTAGCTTTTATTTTTTTCTTTTGCTTTTTCTATACGGCAGTTACTTTTAAGCCCGATGATGTGGCGGAAAATATGAAAAAGTTCGGCGGATATGTTCCGGGAATCAGACCCGGCTCGCATACCGCCCAGTATATAGAGGATATTTTAGAGAAGCTTACTTTTAGCGGAGCTATTTACGTTTCCATAATCTGTGTATTGCCCAGTATATTAATTGGTCAATTTAATATACCTTTTTACTTTGGCGGTACCGCTCTTTTAATTGTTGTTGGCGTGGCTATGGATACGGCTGGCCAGATCGAGTCACATTTACTGACCCGGCAATACGAAGGGTTTATGAAAAAGGGACATATTACCCGCAGGAGATAGGGGGAAGATTTTTCCGAAGGGTTGTTGAAGGCTAATGGTAATTCTGAAGCTTCCGGAGGAAATTGAAAAAGCAAGGGCAAGTAATCGTATCGTTGCCGAGGTTTTAAGTAAGCTCAGAGAAAAAGTTAAGCCCGGTGTAAGAACAAAGGACTTGGATAAATTTGCTGAGGAAATTACCGCAAAAAGGGGAGCAAAACCGGCTTTTAAAGGTTACAGAGGTTTCCCTCACGCTCTTTGCACTTCGGTAAATGAAGTAGTTGTTCATGGAATACCTTCCGAACGGGTATTGATAGAGGGCGATATTATCGGGCTTGATTTTGGTGTTTATTATCGAGGATTTTTTGGCGATGCAACTATAACTTTACCGGTTGGTAAAGTAGCTGAGAAGGCAGCAAAGCTTATTGCGGTTACCGAACAAAGTTTATATAGAGGTATAGAGCAAGCGAAAGCAGGTAACAGGTTGGGCGCTATTTCTGCCGCCGTGCAGACAACAGTGGAATCGGCTGGATTTTCTATTGTTAAAGATTATGTTGGTCATGGGGTTGGTAAAAATTTGCACGAAGACCCGCAAATTCCCAATTTCGGGAAGAGAGACAGGGGAATTGAATTAAAAAGCGGCATGATCCTGGCTATTGAACCGATGGTAAACGAGAGAAACTATAGAGTAAAAGTCTTGCCGGACGGTTGGACTGTAGTTACCGAAGACGGAAGCTTATCGGCTCATTTTGAGCACTCGGTGGCAATTACCGATAAAGGACCGGACATATTAAGTAAATTAAATTAATCATTCGATTGATTAAATAGGTAAAGCTTACAAATTCGAATACAAAAAAATAAATTATGGCTAAAGAAGAAGCAATTGAAGTTGAAGGTCGGGTGATTGAGCCGCTACCCAATGCCATGTTTCGCGTAGAGCTGGAGAATGGGCATAAGGTATTAGCTCATATTTCCGGGAAAATGCGCATGCATTTCATCAAAATACTGCCTGGCGATAAAGTGACTGTTGAGCTTTCACCCTATGATTTAACCCGTGGCCGGATTACTTACAGGACGAAGTAAAAAAAATTTTTTATCGAGGATAAGGAGTTTAAAGCGTGAAAGTAAGGTCGTCTGTGAAAAAAATATGTGAGAAATGTAAGATCATCAAACGAAAAGGTGTTTTGCGGGTAATTTGCGAAAACCCTAAGCATAAACAGCGTCAGGGCTAGTTTTTTAATCATTCATCAGGAGGTTTTATAGGTGGCACGAATTTCAGGTGTTGATTTACCGAAAAATAAGAGAATGGAAGTTGCTTTAACTTATATTTATGGTATTGGGCAAACTAAGGCAAAACAAATCCTCAGAGATGCTGGTGTAAGTCCGGACACAAGAACTGACGAACTTGCGGACTCGGAAATATCATCAATTAGAAATATAATTGATAAAGATCACAAGGTTGAAGGCGACTTAAGGCGTGATATATCTATGTCGATTAAGAGATTAATGGATATTGGTGCGTACCGAGGTTTAAGGCATCGTAAGGGTCTACCTGTAAGGGGACAAAGGACTCATACTAATAGCCGAACCAGAAAAGGGCCGCGGCGCTCTATCGCGGGTAAGAAGAAATAATTTGATTACTCTGTGATCCGGAGGGAAAATGGTCAAGACAGTCAGAAAGACAGGAAAGAAAAAGGAAAAGAAAAATATTACCGAGGGGGTTGCGCACATACAATCCACTTTTAATAATACAATTGTAACACTTACCGATTTGAGCGGCAATGTAGTTGCGTG
>JBEKMF010000126.1:0-6338 GCA_050008655.1 Smithellaceae bacterium | reverse complement strand
CCATAGTCGAGCCGTGATACACACAATTCATCGTGCTCATCACGCAGCCGAAGCAATGAAACAACGGCACCTGAATCAGAAGAGAGTCTTTTTCGATCATGCCCATCACATCCCCGACCATGCGGCCGTTATTGACAACATTGTGATGCGTTAACATGACACCTTTGGGGAAACCGGTCGTCCCCGATGTATACTGCATATTGATGACATCGTGATCATCAAGAGATTTCATCCGGTCATCCAAGTCCTGATCCGTAATATTTTTCCCCATAGCAATCAAATCGGCAAAATGGAACATCCCGGGAGTTTTTTCCCTCGGACCTATAAAAATGACGGTTTTCATTAAAGGAAGTTTCTCGGAAACCAGACGTCCCGGTTCACAGACATCCAATTCCGGAATGACACGCCGGACAGTTTCATAAAAGCTGGTGTCCCGGTAAGAATCCATGAGAAACAGCGTTCCCGAATCGGACTGTTTCAGGATGTATTCCAGTTCGTGGGATTGGTAATTGATATTGACCGTCACCAGAACCCCGCCAACCATCCCCAGGGAAAATTGCAGATATATCCACTCCGGAATATTAGTTGTCCATACGGACACATTGTCTCCCCTTTTTATGCCCATGGCTATAAGCCCTTTGGCGATAGCTCTGCAGTTATCATAAAAATCCCGGTAATTTTGCCGGATACCAAAATGGGGATGGACAAGGGCGAGATTTTGCGGAAAGCGTGCCGCCGTTTCCCGAATCACCTGACCGATTGTTTTATGGACAAAGCCGGACATAAAAGCACCCCTTTAATTTATTGCCTTTAAATCAGCGAATATTTTCATTTAAGAAAAACCGAATATCTTTGGAGAAAAAATTTTATCTTGACTGCCAATTTGCGTGCTCCATTGCCACTTAACGTAAACTGGGTTAAGTATAACCAATTTGGAGAATCTGTCAAGAAATATTAACCATTTGATGCCGCTGGCCCGACTAGCATGCTTTATAAACGAAAAATAATCTTCAGAAAAAAAGATTCTAAGTATTTTACGATTTCAGCCATATATGATAAGTTAATAGTACATTTTTTAAACGGAAGGACAACAGTGGGCAATGCCCTACGATAAAGGATTAGCTCAGAGAGTTCGCGAACTGTTAGAAGACGAGCTGGATTTTGATGAAAAGAAAATGTTTGGGGGGATATGTTTCTTGCTTTTCGGCAACATGGTCTGCGGCATAATAAATGATGATCTTATCGTTCGCATCGGCGCTGATAATTATGTAGAGGCATTGAAATTGCCCGGAACAAAAAAATTCGATCTTACCGGAAAGTCTATGAAGGGCTGGGTCATGGTCTTATCCAAAGCGCTGGAATCGGATGAAACCTTGAGCGAATGGGTGCAAAAAGCCGTTACATTTGTTCGATCACTGCCCCCAAAATAATAGTTGTTGTTGATTTATCATTAGAACAAAGAAAAGGGTACGAGGCATATTATGCGAATCAATACAAACAATGGCAGACTTTTAATAATGAGGAGTGTATTGTTTTTCTCTTTGCTCCTTTTTCTGGGTATTCTTGGCTCGTGTTCATTAATGACTTCTATTGTTTCTCCGGAGGGAACATGGACCTATCCGGGTGGTGCCACTGAACCGATGTCTATGGTTTTTCATTCTGACGGCAAACTCACTTTTGTCGGCGGTTTTAAAAAGTTCGAACCGGCCACGTGGCAATACGATAAGAAGACACAGATTTTGCAGATAAAGGTTTCGAACTACGATAAAATCGATAATGAATGCGGCGAATATGACAATGAAGAGTATTCATGCTTGCTTTATATTAGCAAGACCGATTCTTTCGGATGCAAATTGACTTCCAAAACCAAGAGCCTCGGTTTTCTAGGCTGGAATTTTTTGCGGAAATAGACAAGCCAAGTTATGCGGCATAGAAAAAGCTATCTTCGCCTGTGTAATTAATAAATAGGGTGTTGTCCTTATTTATCAAGCTAAAGGAAATAATAAAAATGCCTATTGCTCAATTACAGATGTTACGCAAAGACGTCCGCAAATTTATAAAGAATTTTCAAAAATTACAAATAGAACTCGCCATACAATACGCAATGGAATTTGCGCCGGAAATGATGCAAATTTGGCCAAAGGTTGCGTTAAATAACAAGAAGGCTATGAATCGCCAAGCTACCATCAAGGACCTTTGGAACGTGCTCAGCAAAGACGAGATGGTTATTATAGCGAAATCATTGCGTCACGTTTTGAAACAGATCACTACCGAGGCGTTGAAAAAAAACCCGCTGCCAGCAGATATTCGGCTAGAGAAAGTTGACGCGGGAGGAGTGCCCGCTGAATTTCAAATGGCCCCTGGAACAGCCGAAGATCGCGTGATGTTGTTCTTTCATGGGGGAGGCATGGTGGTGGGTTCTATATATGATCACCGCCCTCTCAGCGTCGCGCTTGGAATTGCGACGAACATGCGTGTATTGAGCGTCGATTACCGACTCGCACCCGAGAACCCGTTTCCTTCTGCTGTTGATGATGGCACAGCCGCTTACGAATGGTTGCTGGCGCAAGGGCTCGACCCGAAAAATATTATTATCGCCGGAGATTCTGCGGGAGGTACAATAACACTGGCAACAATCCTTAACGTGCGCAAAAAAGGTATCCCCTTCCCACGGGGGGTTGTGTGTATATCCCCGGGAGTAGATTATACAAACATACCAGACTCTGCATACACAAATGCGCTAACTGATCCAATGTTAGCCGATGTCGGCTTGTTCTGGTGGATCATTGCATATCTAGGTGTCGAGAAGCCGACCAATCCTGCCAATCCGCTTGTTTCCCCATTACTCGGCGACTTCCATGGGTTCCCCCCGATGCTTGTGCAGGCTACTTCAGCGGAAATTCTTTTTGAGGGATGCCAAATGCTTGTGCAAAAGGCGCTCGGGGCAGGTGTTGATGTAACCTTGCAGACATGGGATAACCTGACTCACGTTTGGCAGTTGTACGCTTTGGGTGTATTGCCGGAATCGCAAGAAGCAATTAACAAGATAGGCAATTGGGTTCGAAATCTTTTTGCGTAAAAGAATATGGCCTAAAGCCTTAGCTTTTTAGGTTAGAATTTTTTAAGGAAATAGCCTTACCAGCGTAGAAAAAAGGGTGCTGTCCCTAATTACCAATAATATATATGTTTGTAGAAGCAATAAAAAAAGTATCCGAATTTACACGCCCCATTCATACGATCACAAGAGAGTATGGTAGTGATTTCGTTCTACCAGGCGCTGCAACAATGTTTTTTGTTAATGAATTAGGCGTAGCAGTAACCTGTAAACATGTCGCCGAAATAATTGCTCAAGCTAACACGGTTAATAATCAATATTCGCTATTCAAAAAAGAAAAAGAATCTTTACCTGCCAGCAACAAGTTTAAAAGAAAATTAAAAGAATTAGAACAAAAGTATAAATATAAAAATGATATAACTATCCAAATAAAAAATACGTTTGTTAATTGTGTGGATAAATTTGATAGTTTTAGAATTGATACTCATCCAATTTACGATTTGGCTGTTATAAAATTTAATGGCTATGTAAATTTAAGCTATAAAAACTACGCTGTTTTTCTAAAGGATGAGAACCAAATTCAGCAAGGAAGGTATTTGTGTAGATTGGGGTATCCGTTTCCGGAGTTTTCAAATTATAAATACAATTCTGAACTAGATGACATTGAATGGACATCAGAAGGACAATTAGGTACGCCACGTTTTCCTTTAGACGGAATAATAACAAGGCGTCTTTTAGATAAAGGGAAAGATGTTGGGATAGAACTTAGTACCCCAGGGTTAAAAGGACAAAGTGGTGGACCACTATTTGATACAAATGGAAATATTTATGGCATGCAATCGATGACACATCATTTACATCTAGGGTTCGACATTAAAGATAAGGAAATATTTGAAGGAAGTAAAAAAAAAGGTGTCGAATCACCCGTTTTTACACCTTGGTAGATGCGTACATGTAAATATCATTAAATCTTTTTTAAAGGAAAAGGATATCAAATTTTACGAGGAATAAATTTATTTTTTAAATCACCTAACAGAAAATATCAGGCTCAGGTCTTGAAATATAAGATTTGGTCTTGATCGAAAAGCGAGACGAGCCAATGCCCATGAAGAGCGAGAATAAACCGGAAGCCATTCTGAAACTCAGCCGACAGTTTATGGAAAGCCGAATTCTTCTGTCCGCGGCCGAGCTGAATATCTTTTCTCTCCTTGACGGAACGCCGTCAACCGCCGAAGACCTAGCAAGCCATCTGCATGCGGACTTGCGGGGACTAACAGCCCTCCTCAATGCACTCACGTCGATGGGCTTGCTCATCAAAAAAGACAACACGTATAAACTCACGGCCGATGCCGCACTGTTCCTTTCCGATAAGAGTCACCGGTCTCTCCTGCCGATGATCCATCATGCGGCTCACCTCTGGGAGAGCTGGTCCGACCTTACAGCCATTATCAAAGCGCCGGGATTAGCCTCAACCGCATCATCTTCAGCCCGCGACGCCGATGAACTGCGCGCCTTCATCGGAGCAATGCATGTGGTCGGGATGCCTATGGCGCAACAAATTGTGGCTGCTATCCGGCCCGGCAAGGCGAGGAACCTGATCGATGTGGGCGGCGCCTCCGGTACCTACACCATCGCTTTCCTTCAAGCTGTTCCAAAAATGAAAGCTACGCTCTTCGACAGGCCGGCGGTAATAGAAATAGCACGCGAGCGCGTACTTGAAGCGGGAATGTTCGACCGGGTTCATCTTGTGGCCGGGGATTTTTATAAAGATAAACTGCCCGGCGGGCATGATCTGGCGCTACTTTCCGCCATCATCCACCAAAATAGTACCGGTCAAAACGTTGACCTGTTCCGGAAGGTATTGCGTGCTCTGGTTTCCGGTGGGCGGATGATCATCCGCGATCACGTCATGGAGCCCAGCCGCACCAAACCCAAAGAGGGCGCAATCTTCGCCGTTAACATGCTCGTGAACACAAAGGGTGGCTCTACCTACACCTTCGAGGAAATCAAAGGTTGGCTAAAGGAGGCAGGGTTCACGAACGTACGTCTCCTTAAAGCAGGAGAACACATGGATGCGTTAGTAGAAGCCTTCAAACCTTGATGAAAACATAAAAGCAGATATTGAAACACATACGCACTAGGGTCAGGTCTTGAAATATAAAATTTGGTCATGATTGAAAATTAAGGCGAACTTGGAAGGCACTGCGGCAAAGAAATGTTAAAATATTGTTTTCCAGTAATAATTATTATCCTCTTTTTGCAAGGCATTGCCATTGCCGATTATTACAAATGGGAAGATGAAAATGGTGGAGTTCATATTACAGATTATCCGCCGCCGGTTAAATCAGTTAAAAATGTTCAAGTTCATAAATATGAATCTGAATCGAGCAATGATCCCGCGCCGGCAGAAAAAAACCAACAAGATGCGTCTAAGAAAACTCCATCTAATGAACAAAATATAGAACAGAGGAAAAATCACGATGTTGTTTTATACACTACAAGTTGGTGTCCCTGGTGTAAAAAGGCGCGTGATTTTTTTACATCCCGGAATATTAATTTCACTGATTATGATATTGAAAAAGATAAGGAAGCCGCTCAAAGGAAAAAACAACTGGATAAAAGGGATGGTGTTCCCTTTGCCATCGTTAACGGACAATCAATACACGGATATAATCCGGTTGAATACGAAAACGCACTTCGAAAAAGCAGGTAGCACAATCGTTCCATTAATTACACTTGGCCACCCCCTATATTTATTTAAAAATTATTGATTCTGTTATTATTTCAGCATATATAATAAAAAGTGTTCAGTGGATAACTTCAAAAAGAGGGATATTAAGATGAAAAGCAAAGGAATATGTTTGATTACAGTGATTGTTATAATGATTATTTCTTTTTTATTTTCGGTCTATTCTTTTTCTTATCAAAATGAGCCTGATGGTTTCCGGGGAATTAAATGGGGAAGCGATATAAAAAGCTTACGCGGCATGAAGTTAGTCGAAGATCATCATAAAGATGCAAAATATTATATCCGAAAAAGTGATAGATTAAAAATTGGAGAAGCACCCTTAAAAAGCATTGCCTATGGGTTTAATAAAGATAGATTTTATTTTGTATATATCAGGTTTAATTCAACTACTAATTTTTCCAGCATAAAAGAAACACTCTTTGAACAATATGGGGCAGGCGTTCAAAATAATAAATCTAAAGAAGAATACGTTTGGCTTGGCGGAAATGTCAATATATCTTTGCAATATGATGAGATATCCCAAAGGGGTAAAAT
>JBEKMF010000125.1:0-6350 GCA_050008655.1 Smithellaceae bacterium | reverse complement strand
TAAAAGCAGCTTAAAGTTAAGTGCCAGGTCTGGAAAAATGAAAAAGAAAACAAAAATCGCGATTACCGTATCTGCTGTTATTATTGCTGTTGTTGCAGCTCTTGTTATTTGGGATGAACCAAGAAAAAAGGTGGAGTTCATTATCGAGAAGGTTGCTATCGAAAAGGTTACCAATGCCTATTTCAAAGCGGAAATGAAACGTGACTTTAAACAGGTTTACGCATACCTTGCCCCCTCTTCGACATATAGGAAAACGCACTCATATGAGCAGTTTTTAAAGGATGTCGGAAACTCTCCAGTTAGGATAGAAACTTATAACATCGTTGATATCCATCGGCTCAGGGATAACGATAACAGAGAAAATTATCCACTCGTGGATAAATTTGTACAGGTTGAAGTGGACGTGGATATACGCTTTACAGACACTGGTGCGAAAAGCACTTGCAACTACAGCTTTACGTTCCTGAAGGAAAAGGGAATTTGGTACAAAGGATGATATTCAAAGTTTAAGGGATTTTTAGGCATAGATATTAAGACGTACCAACGAATGCAATGAAAAGGAGGACGTTATGAAAAAAGTTTTGATCGGTGTAATGGTTATCTGCACGGTTTTTCTGATTCCAATGCTGGCACAGGCTGCAGCTAAACCCGGCTTTGATGCCAAGGAAATTAGGATCGCTCAATGGGGTCCCCAGACAGGACCCGCGGCGCCGTGGGGATCGGTTGCCAGGGGAAGTGATCTTCTCTTCAAGATCGTCAACGATGAAGGCGGTATTCACGGCCGCAAAATCAAGTATTTTATCCGTGATGACGAGTACAATCCGGCCAAGACCAAGGCTGTAGTGAAGGAACTGGTTGAACGCGAAGGCATTTTCGCCTTTGTCGGCGGCGTGGGTGCGGCCTGCGGCATGGCGGTTAAAGATTATCTGACCCAGAATAAAATTCTCTGGGTAGGCCCATCCACAGCCATAAATGATTATGTGTTTCCGGTTAATCCGTATCTTTTTGCCGTCTACCCACTTTATGAAGATGAAGCAAGCATACTCACCAAATATGTGGTGAAAAAACTTGGGGCCAAAAAGATTGCTTTCTTCTATCAGAATGATGCCTACGGGAAGAGCGGGCTTACTGGCTGCAAGGCAAGGATGGATGCTTTAAAAATGAAACTTGTGGAAGAGCTTTCGGTAGAACCAGGTGAAAAAGACCTCTCCTCTCAAATGTTGCGTTTGAAAAACTCTGCGGCCGAAGTAGTTATCATGTGGGTTAATCCTACCTCCGCTACCATTGCGCTGAAAACAAGCGCCACCATCGGATTCAAGCCCCAATGGGTGTCATCCAATACCCTGTCTGACTTTGTCCTTATGAACAAGATATCCGGCGGTCTCTGGGAGGGCATGATCACCGGTGCGTTTGCCTTACCGCCCGATACCGACAATCCTCTCATGAATAAATACCGCGAAGCTGCCAAAAAATACGCACCTGAAGAGCGCTTTGGCACTTTTTACTTGGCAGGTATTCTCTATGCGGAACCTTTAATTGAGGCCATTAAAAAGGCGGGACCGAAACTCAGCACAGAGGCTGTTTTAAAACAGCTAAACTCGATCAAGAACTTCCAGGGGATTGGTCCCGTAATCAATTGGGCGCCGAGCGTTCATCAGGGAACGGACTCTGTTCTAATCCAAAAATGTGGCCCCAATTCCAGCTATATTACACTGGAAAACTGGACATCAAACGAACTGGCAACGTGGAAAAAGAAAAAGAAATAGTGTGATTGATGGGGGCAGGGCATGCCCTGCCCCTGATTTTACCAACGGGGGTCATTTGTAAAATTAGGAATTTTTGTACATGGCACACTTCAAAGTTGAGAACTTGAGCATCTCCTTCGGCGGGATCAGGGCTGTGGAATCAGTGAGCTTCGAGGTTCAGCACAATAAGATATTCTCCATCATCGGGCCGAACGGAAGCGGGAAGACCACCATTTTCAATATGATCAGCGGCATTTACAAACCCAATGCGGGCGAAGTGATTCTTGAAAATGAGAATCTTGTCGGCCTGCGTCCGGATACCATTGCCCGAAAAGGAGTGGCGCGAACATTCCAGAACATCCAGCTTTTCGGTAATGCCACCGTCATGGATAACCTTATGCTGGGCAGACATATCCACATGAAAACGGGCATTCTGGGCGGTGCCTTCATGTTGGGGAGGCACTCTCCCGCTGCCAGAGAAGAAATCAAGCACAGGGAGATCATTGAGCACATTGTTGATTTTCTCGATCTCCAATCACTGCGTGACCAACTTGTATCTAACCTCCCTTACGGCAAGCGCAAGCTCGTGGAGTTAGGCAGAGCCCTGGCGGTCGAGCCTAAGGTTTTGCTTTTGGACGAGCCATCCGCAGGCATGAACACCGAAGAAAAAGACGACTTAAAGATATGGATCAAGGATATTCAGGAAGACTATAAAGTGACAATTCTGCTCATTGAACATGATATGAATATGGTCATGGGCATTTCGGATAGAATTCTGGCGATAAGCCAGGGCGTGAAAATTACGGAAGGAACACCCCAGGAGGTTCAGAAACATCCCGATGTCATTGTGGCCTACCTGGGCGAGGAGGGAAAATAATGCTCTCGGTTAAAAACATCGAGACATGGTACGATTTGATCAGAGCGTTGCACGGTATTTCCTTTGAAATCAAAGAAGGGGCTATCGTGGCACTTCTCGGCAGTAACGGCGCGGGGAAAACCACGACACTAAAGACTATCATGCGTTTGCTCGACGACGACCAGCCGGAAAAGGGTACCATTGAGTTTATGGGCAAAAAGATCGACCGGATGGATACCGAAGAGATCGTCCTCCTGGGCATCAGCTATGTCCCTGAAGGACGCGAAGTCTTCCCTGAGCTCACGGTTATGGAAAATATTCTTATGGGGTCATATACCCGCAAAGACAGAAAGGGGATTCAGGAGGATACCGAGGCCGTGCTCAATCAATTCCCCATTTTAAGAGAACGCAAAAATCAGGAAGCCGGACATTTAAGTGGCGGCGAGCAGCAGATGCTCGCCATCGGCAGGGCGCTGATGAGCCGTCCGAAGCTTCTGATGCTCGATGAGCCGTCGCTGGGGCTTTCACCTCTGCTCACAAAAGAAATCTTCACCATTATCCAGAATATTAACAAGCAGGGAGTAACCATCCTGCTTGTGGAACAAAACGTGAATATGGCGCTTAAATATTCCCACTTCGCCTTCCTTATGGAAAACGGCCGTATTGTTCGGGCGGATAAGCCCGAAGTTTTGAGGGAAGACGAAGACGTAAAGGAATTTTATCTCGGCATCGCCACAGAAACATCGGTGAAAGGCTACAAAAGATACCGCCGGAAAGTGCGTTTCAGGTAAGAATGGCCATAGGTTATAAGAGCATTTTCAAATGGATGAAATAAAAACCCTGCCACAGAGTTTGAAAGCTATCGTTAAAAGACAGCCGGAACGGATTGCCCTGCGCATGAAGGATTACGGCATCTGGCATGATATAACCTGGACTCAGTACTATGAAAACGTGAAGAAAGTAGCTATGGGTCTGCATGCGCTTGGTGTTAAGCGCGGGGATCATGTGGCTATAGTGGGTGAAAACAAGCCCGAGTGGCTCTTTTCCGCCATGGGCGTAATGTCGCTAGGGGGCATATTTGTGGGCGTTTACACCACCAATCCGGTAGCCGAGTGCGAATATGTAGTGGGGCACTCCGAATCTGTGGCATTCTTCTGCGAGGATGAGGAACAGTTCGACAAGGCATTGGCATGCCGGGAAAGAACACCACACCTGAAAAAAATGGTGGTCTGGGATATGGAGGGGCTCAGGCATTTCAATGATCCCATGCTCATGAGTTTTGATGACCTACTTGTTCTGGGCAGAAAGACCGATCAGGAAAATCCGGGGCTCTTCGAGCATATAGTTGATGAGGGCAAGGCCGAAGAAACTGCGTCTATTATCTATACTTCCGGTACTACCGGGCCGCCCAAGGGTGCTATGATTGCTCATAAAAATTATTTGTGGATTTCCGAACAAAATGAAAAGATCACCAAGATGAGCGCAAATGACGAGACCATATCATTTTTACCACTGAACCACGTATACGAACAAATTTTCGATCTCATGATGCATCTGCGGGTCGGCCATATCGTAAACTTTACCGAAAACACAGATACGGTCATGAATGACCTGCGCAATGTTTCCCCTACATTATTTCACGCGGTGCCCAGGATTTGGGAGAAGTATCACTCGGCCATTGTGCTCAAGATGGCGGACGCCACTTGGGTTAAACGACTTATCTTCGATGTTGCTTACAAGATCGGCTCCATGTACAATACGCGCAAGTTGGCCAAGAAGAGCATACCTTTCTACCTTTTTATCGCTTACTGGATTGCCTACTTCGCGGTATTCTGGAAGCTCAAGGAACGCCTCGGTTTCGATCGGGTGAGGCTTGGCTTTTCCGGCGCCGCTCCCATCTCCCATGAGATTCTTAAATTTTTTCAGAGTGTCGGCATCCCTATCCGGGAAGGCTATGGGCTTACCGAGACGACCGGCATCACGCACATTTCGGATGAAGAGCATTTCAAACTGGGAACCGTAGGCAGGAGCTTGCCGAATTCCGAGGTAAAGATTGCCGAAGACGGCGAAATACTGATTCGTCACGGTGGGATATTCCAGGGCTACTTTAAGGAGCCGGAGGCGACCGCGCAGGCGCTCGAAGGTGGCTGGTTCCACACTGGCGACGTGGGCGAAGTCGATTCGGAAGGATACCTTAAAATTACCGATCGCAAAAAAGACCTGATTATCACAGCGGGAGGCAAAAACGTCGCTCCGCAATATATCGAAAACCTACTCAAGTTTTCTCCTTACATTACGGACGCGGTGGTTATCGGCGACAAGCGTAAATTCATCACGGCGCTGATTGTCATTGACGAAGAAAACGTGGTGAAATACGCCCAGGATCACAAGGTCCAATACACAACATTTGCCAGCCTCACCCGTACGGAAGAAATTATCAAACTTATCACGGAGGAAGTGAACAAAGTGAATAAGCAAATTGCGCGGGTAGAAAATATCCGCAAATTCCGTCTGCTCGACAAGAAGCTCTACACAGAGGACGGCGAAGTGACCCCCACCATGAAAGTCAAACGAAAAGCGATTGCCGAACAATACAAAGACATCATCGAAGAAATGTATAAAAGCGGAGAGTAAGCCTATATTAGACCTGACAGATAGTGTCTAACTTAGTCTTATCTCGGTTACCGCTTTCACCTGCAAGTCAACAATTTTGATAATGACTCATTTTGAATATATCACGCCTTGACACTTTCATATTTATTTAATATATTACATGCATGAGGCGATCAAGCAAACCACTTCCAAAAGACCCAAATCAATTAGCGCATGAAATTGTGCGCTTTTCTACTGAAGATGACTCCAAAGATGTAGCATATGAGACTGCACGCCGTTCTTCGGAAAAAACCACTGAATCAGAAATATCAAAATATCTTTCCAAAATCGGACGCAAGGGCGGATTGAAGGGTGGCAAAGCAAGGGCGGAAAAACTTACAGCTAAACAACGAAGAATGATCGCACTTAAAGCCGCTATTGCAAGGTGGAAAAAAAATAAGTAATAAAAAACAGTACGATCCCACTAACCGAGTCAGAGTAGGTCGGCAAGTATTTCCATATTTCATCCCGTATTCAATAAGACGCTCCGGAGATTCAGGAGGGATAGACAACTTATTATGCTTAGATATAGAGACATCGCATCCGTTCTTGTGGAATGAAGCACGGTTAAAAATCATTGATCGAATCAATAAGATTCCTGAGCCTGCCGAAATACCTGCGATTAAAATCTATCACAAGTCGCGGCAGATGAATAAGATCAGCATCATCCATTTCAGCTTCCACAGCCCCGGACGCCGCGATACTTCCCCCAGGGGAGAGAATATCATGAAACTGATCTAGCAGCTTTCCGATGTCATCGGCCTTGAGCTGAGAAGTGAGCCGGATCACAAGTTGGCCGTGCACATACCGGATGCTGTGATAGCGGCGATAGAAATGATGAATCTTATCCACCGCATCATCCACGGAACATACCTTTTCAAAGAGCGCAAAATCCGACGGGTGGATATAGTTGCGAGCCAGCAGCTCTTCCTCGAAGAGCTTGATCATCTGGGACCAATATGAACATTCAGGATCATCCACGAGCACTAGCGGCATGGGATTGCGTTTGCCGGTTTGCAACAGAGTTAGCGTCTCCATCGCCTCATCGAGCGTGCCGAAACCACCCGGGAAGAGCGCCACGGCGTCAGCTTCTTTAA
>JBEKMF010000124.1:0-6434 GCA_050008655.1 Smithellaceae bacterium | reverse complement strand
GCAGATATCAGAAATTATAAGCACAGCGATGCAATTATCCTTCCTAAAATCCAGGCAAAGACACCGACGGGCATGGAAGAAGTCGTCAATGCTTTAAACAGAACCGGCTGGAACAAGGCAAAGGCCGCACGCCTGTTAGGTATTTGCCGACAGACGATTTACCGTAAAATTGGTGAATATCACCTCAACAAAGAATCACGGGTATGAAAATGCCCCCAAAGTAAGCTTTAAAAAGCGATGTGGCAGCAAGCAGCGTGACATTCCGTTCCCGTTTATACAATGTTAGTTCAACTTACCAATTTCAACGTGTGACCTTTAGGTTATACACTTCTTTGTTGAAATTAGAGTCTCATTGATTCAACTTACTAATTTTCCTACACTTTGTTATAAAAATTGGAGTTTCACGAATAATTAATTATGTCCTGTCACACTGATGTGACACTACACTAGTGTAACATATTACAATCTTACCAGGCAAATCCGTCCGGCATCAATACCTAGGTTACTATAATTACGACAATTTATTCATTACGCAGGTCTTTACATATGGCATGTATCTTGTAGCTCCCGACTATTTGTGATCTAGGCTTCGAGTCTCTAATTTTCAAATTCTCGCTCTTGGAGATTCATGGCTTGAGGAATGTTTCGCCATGTTTATATATAATTGTATCATATCTAAAATTTAATCAAGAAAGAGGAGGGATTATGAAGAAAAGCATTAAGATTGGCATTTATGTAACATTCACTTTAGTGTTGGCAATTGTTTTGGCCTCGCCAGTAGTTGCCGCGGATACTTCGTGTAAAACAAAGTATCCGATTATTTTAGCTCATGGCATGGGTTTTACGCCGAGTCCTCAATACCCAAATAGTTTTCCGGGTATAGTGGAAGCCTTGCAAGCATGCGGTGCCACGGTCTATACTCCAATAGTGGAAGGTATAGGCGGGACAGCTGAAAAGGCTGGGCAGTTTGTGAATGGTTTTAGTGAAGTAAGTCCGTACGATGGTTCTAGTTGGACTTCTGGTGGTTTTAAAGGTATCCAAGCTATGTACCCCGCGGGTACCAAATTCAATATCATCGGCCATTCGCATGGCGGCTTATATACCCGTTATGCCATCACAAACCTGGGTATCGCGCCTTACGTAGCCAGTCTTACCACCGTGGATAGTCCACACAGAGGTTCGTATATTGATCAAATAGAACTGGATATAGTGAAAGCGATCCCCGCCCTTGGTAGTCTAATAGCCGGCGCTATACCGTTTACGGGCGATCCGGCTAAATTGGCTGCAAATGATACAGACCTATCTGTTGATTACATGACCAAAGTTTTTAATCCCAATACCCCGAATGTGAAGGGTATCTACTATCAGAGCTTTTCTTGCGCATTCAGACAGTACAATATAATTAAAGCTGAGCTTGATGGGATAACCGAAGTGATCAATGCGGTAGAGGGCAAGACTACACCTGTTCCGACCAGCGCGCTTGCTTTTGCTGAATTGTTATACAACGCGCTTCCCGACCTGGCTGCCGAATGCTTCTACCTGGGCGGCGGATTAGGCGACGGCCTTGTGCAGGTTAGCTCAGCTCAATGGGGCACATACCTGGGTACTCAGATGGGTCCCTGGTACAGCCAAGGACTCAATCACCTTGATGCCGTGAATATTGCTCCTTACGGGGCCAAGTGGGACGCCGTCGGCTACTGGGTGCAGTTGGTTAAGAATTTAAAAGCAAAAGGGTATTAGATCAACTTTTAAAAACCAGTTTGTAACTAGTCAAATTAGGGGGGATATGCATATCCCCCCTTTTTATAATTTTTTCAATTTAGTAAAAAATATACAACTTGACGCTAAAATACCTAAAGTTATACTGTTAATCATAATTTAAATTACCCGATGTTGAAGATGACAAAAAAGAAGAAAATATTTATTGCTGTGGGAATTGCTGCTCTCCTAACTTTTTCTGTTTTATTCGTGTTAAATTATCGGAGCAAAAAGAGCGAGGAAAATTACGAGAATTACTTAGAAAAGCATTACATTTTTGATAAAAATTTTCAAACCGGCAATACCAATCGAGATTCCACGGACAGTAAATATTTTTCCCAGGGCATTGTCACGGCCGAAGCACTAAATCTTTACAGATTTCTGGAACAGAAATTTGAGTTGAAATCTGGAGATGACCTGAAGGATCATTACCGTGAGGTTCGTCAATATCTTTATTCCCGGTTTAGAGAAACAGAAGCACAAAAGCTTTTTGAAATTTATCAAAAATATCTGACCTGCCAGATAAAACTTGCGAACGACAAACAATACGAGGTAAAGACCGCGGATCCAAAACATCTGCTTATTTTACTCTATAAAGTTCAAAATTACCGCAGAGACAAAATGGGAAAGGAAACTGCTGATGTACTCTTCGGCAGTGATGTTAAAGAAAGGGAATATCGCCTCCGAATGTCTATTATCATCGGCGATAACACCCTTTACGGAAAAGAAAAAGAAAGCAGATTACAGAAACTGAAGACGGACATATGGGATGGCGAGGTCGTTTCAACCGATGAGGGCGGTAATTCCTACAACCGGTATCAGTTCAAACTGCAGCTATATCACAAAGACCTTTCCGAATTGGGTGAAAAGGAGCGCGAAATCAAGATAGAAGAATTCCGTAAAGAATTTTTTACCAAAGAGCAAATAAAGGGATTGCACAAAGTTGATGCTCAAATTGCCAGGGAAAAACAAAATATGGAACGCTATCGCGCCGCCGAGCAGAATATATTAAATTTAGGCGATATTTCTCTCAAGGAAAAAGATAAAAGGATTAAATTACTGCAAGATAAATTTTTCGGCAGTGACGCGGATGCTTTCCGGCGCAGAGAGGCTATGCGGAAAGCCCTGGAAAAATAGTTGAGAAGGACGGATAATTGCGGCACGACATAATTAGTTTGTTTTGAGCATGTTATCCTGAATGGAATATTTGCGACGTGAGGAACCTCCTTATGTATAAAAAGAAAATAATAACTTCTATTGCAATTATATTTTGCCTGGCGATCATTATCATTATCCCGAACCATTTCTTGCGCAAAGATACCGGTTTGAAATCCCTTTCTGATGAAAATTACCGTGACCAATTGCTCAAGAGCGAACTGAGTAAGGGGTGGAAGGATATCAGCAATGAAGATGCGAGGAGATATCTTGTCGGCAATAAGGATTTTAGCAATCAAAAGGCGAAGAACTCCTTTGCAGACACAGTTGTCAATAATGATACGCTAGCTTTTTTTATACATCTGGATGAATTATTTCAGGATTCCAAAGATTTTGCTGATAACCTGGAGAAAGCCCGTAAATATCTCTATTCGGTGTTACCTCCTCAGCAAGCCGGTGAGATGCTGGATCTGTACAAAAAATATTTGACAATTCAATTTGATTATCATGACCCGAAAAAAAGCAGGGAAATCTCGAGAACCCCGGAGGAAGCTATAGCTAATCTCTACAAACTCCAGGAAGACCGGCGCGCGATTTTCGGCAAGGAAAAAGCTGATATCATTTTTGGCGCTGAGGTAAAAAGCAACGAATATTTTATCAGGCGCAATGTAGTTATTGCGGATAGCAATATGACCGGACTGGAAAAGGAAAGAAAGCTGGGCATCCTTAATGAAAGCATGTGGGGCTCAGCCACCGCTCCCTTTGATGAGAATAAAACTGCCTATGAACTCTATCAGGATAAATTGAATCTTTACAGCAATGATTTTTCGGCCTTGCGGACAGAAGAAGAAAAAGCGGCTTTCAAACAGCAGTTACAGAGAGAGACACTTTCCCCGGAGCAAATCCAGTCACTGGCAGATGTTGAGAGCCAGGTTGCCGAGGAAAAGAAAATCAGGGAACAATATTTTGCTCAGGAAAAAGAGATTCTCAACGACCCGAGTATTACTCAGGAAACTAAAGATATGAAAATTCGTGAACTGCAAGATGCGACGTTTGGCGAAGAAGCCGAAGCATTTAGGAGGGGCGAGGCTATTCAGAAAGAAACAGAGCAATTTACAAAGGGATCGCTTACCCATCAACCCTGAATTAATCTTAATTCTTAACCTCTATATCTTAAGTTCAATTGTTTTTTTGCACTGGTCAAAGCAAACTAATTGTAAATAACTGGATTCCGGCCTGCGTATCCTAAAGGGCACAAGCAGGAATAACGAAGAGGGGTTATATTTTCCCGGCAGGAGTTTACCCGTGCATATGGGGTTAGGCTATGCCGCCGAGTAAACTCCTATTGGGCCGGAATGATATTTTCTATTTTTTGAAAGAGCCTTCCATGACGATTTCAGTAATGCTTTTTCTTGCCGACGGAAATTCACGTTCCTGCAGGTACTGAGGCAAATCTTCCTTCTTTCCTTTCTTACCCACGGCAATCATAGCTTCCACCTGATAGCCATCGGGAATATGCAAAACTTCCTTTGCCTTGTCGTAATCAAAGCCTTGCATACCGTGCACGGCTAGCCCCGCAAGCGATCCTCGCAGAGCGAAGTTTTCCCAAGCGGCGCCGGCGTCATAGGAGTGCGTCCGCGCATTTTTACCGTTATCAAATGTCGTTTTGGAAATAACAACTATCAGTACCGCAGCATTTTTAGCCCATCCTTGATTGCCCTCGGCCAGCAGATTGAAGAAAGTTGTCCAGTTTTTTGTATTGCGGCGACCGTAGATAAATCGCCAGGGCTGATTATTATTGGAGGAAGGCGCCCACTTCGCCGCCTCAAAAAGAGAAAATAAGGCGGCCTCGTCAATTTCTTCACCAGACATGGCCCGCGGTGACCACCGGCTTAAAAATAGTTCATCGACATTATGTTCGGGTTTTCTAAAATCTTTAATATTCATAAAGCACCTCCTGCTTAATTATTGTTTGTTTAGCAAATAAGCTTTCATCTCCTTAAGATTCAGACAATTAAGGCAATCGCCTTTTGTGAGCCATCCTTTACGAGCTATCTTAATTCCAAAACTAATGTCATGCAATCCCGCTGTCTGATGAGCGTCGGGATTGATAGCAACTTTTACGCCTTTCTTTTTAGCGTGAATGCAGTTGCGCCAATCCAAATCCAGACGGTGCGGGTTGGCATTGAGCTCCAGTACCTTGCCGAACTCGGCCGCTGCATCGATAATTTCCATAATGTTTAGCGCGTAAGGTCCCCGCGATAAAAGCAGCCTGCCGGTCGGATGGGCGAGCATGGTGGTATAATTATTCTGCAGAGCTTTCTTAATGCGGCCGGTCATCTCGATCGCGGACATATTGAAATTGGAATGAACCGCGGCAATCACAAAATCAAAGCGCGCCAGAATTCCTTCATCGTAATCCAAACTGCCGTCCGGTAAAATATCCGATTCCGTTCCCTTAAAGATATAAAAAGGCGTGTGCTTATCGTTGAGATTATCAATAAGTTCATGCTGCCTTTGAATATCCTCCGCTTTCAAGCCTCCGGCATAATAAGCTGAACGGCTGTGATCGCTGATGCCGATATATTTTAATCCCATTTTTTTTGCCACGTTTACGATACTTTCCAGTGTATCCGTTCCGTCACTGAAATTGGTATGGACATGAAAAAGCCCCTGCACATCTTTTTCTTCGACAAGTTTTGGCAATGTGTTTTTTTCGGCTGCTTCAATCTCGCCCATGTTTTCCCGCAATTCCGGTTCTATAAATTGCAGTCCCAGCGCAGCAAATATTTCATTCTCACTTGCGCACTTAATATTTTTCTCTCCACGGAAAAGACCGTATTCGTTCATTTTGATGCCCATGTCCTTCGCTCTGCCCCGCATGGCGGTGTTGTGTTCTTTACTGCCGGTAAAATGATGCAGGGCATAAGGAAACTCATCTTTCGTAACAATGCGTAAATCGGCATTGACGCCTGATTTTAAATTTACGCTCACCTTTGTTTCACCGCTGGCGATAACAGAGGCAACCTCATCAAGATTGGCAAAAGCTTGCGCTAACTTCTCGGAATTGGACGAGCTGGCCAGGATGTCAATATCTTTGACTGTTTCATTGCCGCGGCGCAATGAACCGGCAATACTGATGGCCAAAATATTCTTATTTTCCTTCAGAGACTTAAGCAGTGCCTCAGCCTGACCTTCAACTTCCGCGTAAAGCCTTCTTTCTTTGTAAATCTTCAGCTTCTCGATGCCTGCTAAAATATTTTCTTGCGACTTTTTGCCGAAACCCTTGAGTTCAACAAGGCGGTTTTCGTGGCAGGCATATTCGAGTTCGCCGATAGTTTTTATTCCCAATTGTTCATAAAGGGCGTGGATTTTTTTAGGGCCTAAGCCGCTTATTTTCAACATTTCCAGATGACCGGGAGGGACGGACGTTTTGAGGTTTTCGTAATATTCCAATTTTCCGGTAGTAATCAGCTCTACAATTTTTTTACCGATAGCATCGCCGATACCTTCGATTTCAT
>JBEKMF010000123.1:0-6532 GCA_050008655.1 Smithellaceae bacterium | reverse complement strand
CTAAGGAGGAAAACAAAAAGACATGAAGGAAGGTATTCATCCGGAATATAAAAAAACAACCATCACTTGTGTTTGCGGTAATGTCATTGAAACAAGATCGACTAAAAAAGATATAAAGATAGAAATTTGTTCCAATTGCCATCCCTTTATAACCGGTAAACAAAAGATAGTGGATACGGCCGGCCGCGTGGAAAGATTCAAGAGAAAGTACGAAGCCAAAGAGGGAAAACCGCAAACCGGCAAGCAACCGACGAAAAAAGGCAACTAAATAATTTTTCGCCATTAAGAACGATGATATTTCATCATCTTCTATTTTTATGACAATTATAACTTCTCTTTCTTATCATTTATAGGTGCTCTTTCCAACAGGAAGGAGTATACAATCAAGCATTATCTATTAACCCTAAATACTCAAAGACCCATTTTAAAAATATAATATGAATATTTTACTCGATAAACTTCGCGAAATTGAAATACGTTACAGAGAACTGGAGGGGCAACTTAGCGACCCTCAAGTTGTTTCCAAGCAGGGCCTTTATCAAAAATACGCCAAAGAGCATGCCGATTTGACCGAATTAGTGGAAACTATCCGTCAGTATGAGAAAACCAGAAACCGCACAGAAGAATATCAGAAATTTTTGGCGGAAAAGGACGAAGAATTAAAGGCGATGGTCAAAGAAGAACTGCCGCAGTTGCAGCAAGAGCAAATTGAATTAGAAGAAAAGTTAAAGGTTTTGCTTCTGCCCAAGGATCCTAACGACAGTAAAAACGTCTTTTTGGAAATTCGAGCCGGCACCGGAGGCGACGAAGCCGGCCTTTTTGTCGGTGATTTGTTTAGAATGTATTCGCGCTACGCAGAAGCACAGGGCTGGCGGGTGGAAGTGGTCAGCAGTTCTCCGGCCGGAGGTGTTGGCGGATTCAAGGAAATTATCGCCCAAATTGAAGGCAAGGGAGCCTACAGCCGCCTGAAATACGAAAGTGGGGTTCATCGAGTGCAACGCGTTCCAGTTACGGAAGCGCAGGGACGCATACATACTTCGGCTGTTACCGTGGCCATTATGCCCGAAGCGGAAGAAGTGGAAATAAATATCGATCCTAACGATTTACGCATTGACGTTTATCGCTCCACCGGCCATGGCGGCCAGAGCGTCAATACTACGGATTCTGCCGTGCGCATTACCCATTTGCCGACAGGACTTGTCGTCACCTGCCAAGATGAAAAATCTCAGTTGAAAAATAAAAACAAGGCAATGAAAGTTTTGCGGGCGCGCCTCTTAGATGCTATGGTGCAAAAACAAAACACCGAACAGGCGCAGACGCGTAAAAGCCAGGTCGGCAGCGGCGATCGTTCCGAGCGCATTCGCACATACAATTTCCCTCAAGGACGCATCACCGATCATCGCATCAACATGACGCGCTATGATCTGGACAGTTTTATTAACGGCAATATCGGCGCTATAATCGACGCCCTGGCGACGCATTACCAGGCAGAAGCGTTAAATAAACCAGGAAATTAATATTCATCTGAGACATTAGCTCATTAAGCGGATCAGAAATATGACTGTCCGGGAAATTCTCCATGAGGCAACCCGCAGTTTAGAAACCGTGGGAATTCCATTGGCCCGACTGGACGCGGAAGTTTTGCTTTCTTTTTGTCTGGACTGTGACCGGCTGGAATTTTACAAAAATCCGCATATGACTGTGAGCGATGCGCAGCTTGCCGCCTATAAAAATCTCATCGCCCGCAGATTGCAGTGGGAACCGGTGGCTTACATTACCGGACGCAAGGAATTCTGGTCGTTTACGCTGGAAGTAAATAACTCTGTACTTATCCCCCGCCCTGATACGGAAATCCTTGTGGAAGAAGCCCTTAGCATTTGCCGTAAATTTTCTTATCCCAAAATGAAGATTATAGATATAGGCACAGGCAGCGGAGCGATTGCCCTGGCGTTAGCCAAGGAACTACCTCCAGCCAAAATTATAGCCACCGACATTTCCGCCGCCGCTCTCAGAGTAGCTCGAAAGAACGCCCTTAATCTGGGGCTGGAAAATCAAATTGATTTCCGCCGCAGTGATTTATTTGACGCAGTTGACGATTTTTTTGATATAATTGTCTGCAATCCTCCCTACATTGCTACGGGAGAATATGAAAAACTGCCTCCGGGAGTGAAGACCTTTGAGCCGCGAGAAGCGCTTTGGGCCGGTGAAAAGGGAACGGAATTCTACGAAAAATTGGTTTATCAGGCCGGTAACCACTTTAAAAAAAATGGTTGGCTTTTATTGGAGATTGGAGCTACTCAGGAAAAAAGCGTACGGAAGATTGCTGAGGATTCCGGAATTTACGATAATATTGGGGTCAGAAGAGATTATGCCGGTTTGCCGCGCGTAATTCGAGCAAGGAGAAAAATTAGTGGATAAAATAGTTATTCAAGGAGGCAAACCTCTGCATGGTGATGTTCAGATCAGCGGAGCAAAGAATGCCGCCCTGCCGGTAATGACTGCGGCGCTCTTGACCTGCGGCACCAATACCTTCCATAATATTCCCGATTTAATGGATATTAAAACTATAAAAAAACTTTTGCGTAGTCTTGGCGCCCAAATCGAAGGCAATGAAACTGTCCAGATTAATGTCGATAAAATAACCAGCCATACGGCACCTTATGATTTAGTCAAGACGATGCGGGCTTCCGTTTTAGTTTTGGGGCCGCTGGTTGCCCGCAGGGGTATCGCGCGCGTTTCTCTTCCCGGAGGCTGCGCCATCGGCGCCCGACCGGTAAATCTTCATATAAAGGCACTGCAGGATCTCGGTGCTCATGTCGAATTGCAGGCTGGCTATATCGAAGCCAAAGCCAAAAAATTGAAAGGCGCGGATATATATTTTGACATACCCACGGTAACCGGCACCGAAAATATAATGATGGCGGCAACGCTGGCCGAAGGTACTACTTCCCTGAACAATGCCGCCTGCGAACCGGAAGTTGTCAACCTAGCGGATGTTTTAAAAGGCATGGGAGCGAAAATCAGTGGAGCGGGAACTGATGTAATAACGATTGAAGGCGTCAGCTCGCTAAAACCTACAGAAGCCACAATCATTCCCGACCGTATTGAGGCGGGAACTTTTATGATTGCCGCCGGTATGACGCGCGGTGAATTAAACATAATCGGCTGTAACCCCCAGCATCTGGAAGCCTTAATCAACAAACTGCGGGATACGGGCATGAAGATTTCGCCTATTGAAGACGGCTTGAAAGTATCGGCGGGAAAAAAAATCAACAGCGTCGATGTAAAAACTCTTCCTCATCCGGGATTTCCTACCGACCTGCAGGCGCAAATGATGGCTTACATGTCCATCGGCGGTGGCTTGAGTGTGATTTCCGAAACTGTTTTTGAAAACCGCTTCATGCATGTCAGCGAACTTTTACGGATGGGAGCCGATATCGTTATTCAGGGCGGCAGCGCTATTGTCCGCGGAGTGCCTGCTTTGCGCGGAGCACAAACGATGGCCACGGATTTACGCGCTTCCGCTTCCCTGATTCTGGCGGCTCTGGTGGCGCATGGCACGACGGAAATTTCCCGCGTTTATCACATTGATCGCGGTTATCAGGAAATAGAGAAGAAGTTTTCTGCACTGGGCGCGAATATAAAAAGGATGGCACAATAATATGAAAATAATCAAAAGCGATGCTGTTGATTTTGTCGAATTTTTCCGTAAATTGCGCCGGAGAGGCGGCGCTTTTACCCCCGAGCTTTTATCATCTGTAGCGGAAATAGTAAGCGATGTTGCTGTCAGAGGAGATGAGGCTCTATTTCATTATACAGCGAAATTTGACGGCCATGAATTAAATGAGAAAACAGTAGAAGTGACACCGGCTCAAAGAAAAGAAGCGCTCGCACAGGTAAAGCCGGAAGATTGGAAAGTTATCAAATTAGCCGCCGGACGTATTGAAAAATATCACCGCCATCAAATTGTTCGAGGATGGACTGTTAATGATGAAAAAGGCATAGAGCTCGGCCAGCGGGTTTTTCCTTTGCAGCGCGTGGGAATTTATGCTCCCGGAGGCAAAGCTTTTTATCCCTCAACGTTGCTGATGGCGGCAATTCCGGCACGCCTGGCCGGAGTGGAAGAAATTATTTTGGCGAGTCCAGTGAAAGGCGGCAAATTAAATCCATTAATTGCCGCGGCGGCCGAAATAAGCGGCGTCCAGCGCATATTCAAAATTGGCGGCGCTCAGGCCATAGCGGCGCTCGCTTACGGTACAAAATCTATTGGGCAAGTTGATAAAATTGTGGGACCGGGTAATGCTTATGTCGCGGCAGCAAAAAAACTTGTTTTCGGACAAGTGGATATAGATATGATCGCCGGCCCCAGCGAAATAATTATCGTTGCCGATAAAACGGCAAAAGTTTCTTTTGCGGCGGCGGATATGCTGGCGCAAGCCGAACACGACGAAATGGCTGCGGCAGTTCTTTTGACGCCTGCGGAAACTTTAGCGCAAGAAGTATCGGAGGAAGTTGATAAACAATTAAAATCACTGGCCAGAAAGGAAATAATAGAAAGCTCCCTTAACAAATATGGCGCGATTATCATCACCAAAAATATCAAGGAAGCGGTGGAGATGGTGAATCTTTTCGCACCGGAACATCTGGAATTGATGGTGGAGAATCCGAAAAAACTTTTAAAACAAGTTCGCAACGCGGGCTCTGTTTTCCTCGGGTCATTTACACCGGAAGCCTTGGGCGATTACATTGCCGGCGCCAACCACATTTTGCCTACGGCAGGAACGGCGCGTTTTTCCTCGCCGTTGGGAGTATACGATTTTGTCAAACGCATGAGCCTTCTTTCTTTTTCGCCGAAAGCTCTGGAAAAACTAAGCTGGCAAACGGTTCACTTTGCCCAGATGGAGGGACTCGATGCTCATGCCCATTCGGTAATCGTGAGGAATAATAATATCAAAAAAGGAAGCCGAAATGGCTGAAGATATTATTTATTCCGATTCTTTGGTAGCAATCACGAATAAAAGCATTCTTTTCCGGCGTTACGGTTTTTTCGAACGCGACAGATTGGTGCTATTTTCCGAAATTGAAAAAATCGTCGTTAAGAAAGCCTCCCTTTGGAATGGAAAATTTCGCTTCCACGGCACCGGTGATTTAAAAACCTGGTTCCCCAAGGATTTTCAGAGATACAAACGGGATAAGATATTTCTAGCCTTCATCCGTTATAAATGGTGGCGTATTGGTTTCACCGTCGAAAATTCAGACGCGGTTATAAAAATATTCCTAGAAAAAGGGCTGATAAAAAATATCGATTAACAGGTTACATTGGCAAAGTAATCAATCCCGACGCGCTACGCTATCGGGATATCCCAATGCACTTTGCATATGGGATAATTCAGCTAACCAATTCCAATTCACTTCGTTCTTGGAATTGGAGTTTCATTAATTCGACCTGCAAGTTTCAGCGCACTCTGTTTCTGAAACTTGGGTCTCATTAAAAACGCCTTGACAAATAATTGTTGTTGAATAAGATTCTCAGTTCTCGAGCGGGCGTAATTCAGTGGTAGAATGTCAGCTTCCCAAGCTGGACGCCGTGGGTTCGAGCCCCATCGCCCGCTCCATTTAATGAAACTCGCTGAAAACGAGTCCCAATACATTGGGACGAAGTTTGAAGCGTTAGTTGAATTATCCCAGGAGCAAAGCGACGTGGGATTTGAAACTCGCTTATTATTAGGAAGCGTTAGCTGAATTATCCAGTGAGCGAAGCGACACGGGATTTAAGACTCAGAATTCAAGAGCGAAGTGAATTGAAGTATCTTAGTCAAATTATCCCGCACAACGAAGGGTACAATTGTGCCCGTAATTAACTACTTAGCAGCTTTCAGGCCGCAGAAATTCTTCTTGCATTGCCTGTTATACTGTGCTACCTAATTATTAAGCCATCGATTATTGTGCATTGATGAGTGGGCACTTGCCCACTTTTTTATTTTCTGGGCTATTATGAATGATGCTTTAAAAGAAAAAATCAGGCACTTGGCCGAGCCCGTTGTCGCCTCAGAAGGAATGGAGTTGATCCATGTTGAATGCGTCAAGATGCATACCCGCTGGATTGTCCGGCTTTACCTGGATAAAGAAAACGGGATAACACTTGACGATTGCACGGCCGTAAGCAATCAGTTGGGCGACCTCTTTGATATAAATGATGTGGTTAAAGGCGCCTACACTCTGGAAGTTTCTTCTCCCGGTTTGAACCGGCCGATATCGCGCGATCAGGATTTTGAAAAATATAAGAACTCAAAAATAAATATAAAAACGGGAGTAAAAATCGAGGGCATGAGGAATTTTCACGGCACACTTGTGGATTACATCGAAGAGCAAGGTCAGAAAATGATTCTGCTGGATATTTCCGGAAAAATATACCGGATTCCGAAAGAAGAGATTGTTAAAGGCAATCTTGCCGATGACGATGAAACTAAGAATAAAGGCAGGAAATAATGCCAGTGGGCTGAAATTTTTACGATATCTGAGCGCAGTGAAA
>JBEKMF010000122.1:0-6756 GCA_050008655.1 Smithellaceae bacterium | reverse complement strand
TCGAAGGCTTATTGTCGCTGTATGGACAGGATGCCGTTATTAACGTGCATTTTGTAAAGGAGATTGAAACCGAACCATCCGGTAAATATAGATTAACGCGTTCGGACATACCGCTGAATATTGAAAAGCTCTTTGGGAAAGGAAACTGATGATGAGGCCAGCCCCTATAATCCTTATCAGTGGTGGACCAAACTCGAACAATACTACTCTTATTGCCGAAGCGCTGGCGCTCAGCAAAACTCAAAAACCTATCATTGCCTATATCGGTGCGGCAAGTTCCGACGATAAAGAGTTTTTCTCTATGTTGAGGCGAATGCTTATATCTGCAGGGGCGGATAAAGTCACTCTGGTTCCTATTGTTCAGGGCTTTGAACGGAAAAAGACAGAAAGCATTTTATCGTCCGGCGATTTGGTTTTTATCAGCGGTGGTGATGTAAAAGCCGGGATGGAATATTTAGAGAAGCGAAATCTGGTGCCATTCCTGAGGAAGCTCTACGAATCGGGGAAACCTTTTTTTGGTATTTCTGCCGGAGCTATTATGTTGTGCCGCAACTGGATACACTGGCGCAAGCCGGCTGATGATTCATCGGCAAAATCTTTCCCCTGTCTCGGCTTTGCGCCGGTTTTGTGCGATACACATGCGGAAGATGAAGGCTGGAATGAACTCCGGACATTGCTGGGCCTTTGCCCGGAAGGAACAATTGGATACGGCATTCCGGCAGGCGGCGCACTGCGGGTAACAGAAAATGGGGAAGTAACGGATATCGGCTCTCCGGCAGTAAGGTTTATCAAAAAAGGTGCGGACATAATAATTGTTTGATTTTTATAAAATATGGGCTTAAATAATTAATGAAACACAAGCTTAAGAAACAGAATGCACCGAAGCTTGCAGGTTAAATTATCTCGCACAGCGGAAGTTAGGAATATGAACTACGAAGAGCATCTTAAGAATCTGAGAACGCTGTATTACGAATCGTATCCGGAACAGCGCCTACACGTAGCAAAGCAGCGAATAGAAAATTCGGCGCATGGACCCAATCAAATTATTGCCTACGTTTCCGCTATAGAAGGAATGCTTAGGTCGCTCGTGATTTGGGGAGAAACAATCACCGGTAAACCTTCCAAAAAAACATATGAGAAGTATGAACACTGCAGCATTAACGAACTATTCGCCAAGTACTTAGAGCAACGAGGAACTGAGTCCAAAGACGTGGTAACAGATAGTACATACACACTGGTTCGTTACGCCGTAAAGTACCGTAACTTGCTTGCTCATGAATGCACTTACCTGGGACAAGATAGATACCCCGACCTTATTGACGCATGTGAAACGTTTCTTCAGCGCTTGGCTAATCATGCTAGTATAATTGAAAGGTGAGCCCAATGAACTATTTGTATTTATTTTTATCAGTTGCTTTTAACGTGGCCTCGTATCTGGTCTATAAAAGCATTGCTCAAAAGCAGCATGATTTTAGCTGGTCGGTAATTTTTATCTTTGGTTTGATCCTCGGCGCCATCAATGTTTATTTATTCATCAAAGCGCTCCAGAGTATCAATTTGAGCATTGCCTACCCCATATTTTCCGGCGCTTGCCTGGCTTTGATGCTGATTTTGTCTCACTTTATTTTTGGAGAAAAGATAAGTGGCCTTAATATCCTCGGCACAATTGTTATTTTTGTGGGAATTGTTTTGCTGTCCAACTAATCTTTATATTCATTTTCCTCATCACTGGGCGCAACCGTATTATTGCCGCTCCAGTATTGGATGGCAAACCCAAGAAAGGCCAATAAAGATTCGTATGAACTTCCCTGGCTTCTGTGTCCAAAAATAATTTTCCAGAATAAAAATTTTCCCTACCACGGGCGTGCCTAATTGTTAGGCCTGTTATCAATCATTTTTCAGAAGAACCGATGAATCGATAGATGAGAGCTCCAAGAGCACCACCGACAATTGGGGCTAGCCAGAAAAGCCACAATTGCGCAATGGCCCAATCACCAACAAACAGGGCTACACCCGTGCTTCGAGCGGGATTTACTGATGTATTAGTTACAGGGATACTGATCAGGTGAATCAATGTAAGGCAAAGGCCAATTGCTATCGGCGCAAAGCCTTGAGGAGCACGCTTATCGGTTGCTCCCATAATAACGAGCAAGAACATCATAGTCATGACAACTTCCGTGACTAGTGCCGCCAGTAAAGAGTACCCTCCTGGTGAATGGGTTCCGTAACCATTGGATGCAAAACCGGATGCCAAAGTGAAACCAGCTTTGCCGCTGGCGATGAGATAAAGAACTCCAGCAGCGACTATTGCTCCCAAAACCTGGGCGACGATATAGGGTAAAAGCTGCTTTGCCGGGAAACGTCCTCCAGCCCAAAGACCCACAGACACCGCCGGATTCAGATGGCAGCCGGATATATGCCCAATCGCGAAGGCCATCGTCAGTACTGTTAAACCGAAGGCTAAAGCAACACCAAGTAGACCGATACCAATGTTCGGGAATGCAGCAGCTAAAACTGCGCTACCACACCCACCAAGAACCAGCCAAAATGTTCCGAAAAACTCTGCACCATACTTTTTCATACTTTCCTCCTTACAAGTGTTGGAAGATTTAAAGTGGATATCACGCGGATTGAACTGTTCTAATACTTCATTCGTCGAGCATTTGAGGTTCAGCAGTTTTCCAGTGTTCGGTAATATTTTTTCTGTGGTTAAATAGTATCAGCAGAAACGTGGCGAGGGTGCCGGATATTGCAATTAATCTCCAATGCGCGGAATAGGCCTGTCCTAAAGCCAAAACAAAAACCATAAAAAATGAAGCAATAAAAGTAATCCGGCCAATTCCGTAAACAGCGAGCCAGATTCCTGCGGCAAGGAGAGCCGCCCACGGCGCGATAAGAGCGGTAAACCCCAAATAGTTAGCCACACCTTTACCGCCGCGAAAACCGTGAAAGCACGGGAAACTATTTCCTAAAACAAGAAAAAAACCCGCCCAGGGAAGCAAATGCGTTTTTAAAAAATAGCACGCGATAACCGCGACCGCCAGTGCCCGGCCGATATCCAATAAAAAAACAACTGCCGCCCATATAAATCCTGCCTGGCGGTAAACGTTTGTGGTTCCGGCGTTGCCGCTGAAGTTCAGGCGAGGGTCTTCTTTACCGGTTAGTTTAAAAAAAATAATAGCGAAATTTATGGAACCGGCAAGATAAGCAAAAAGATAAATTAAAAATGTTTTTCCCATTGGTTAAAATTATGCCTTAATCCATTGTGGCGGACGAACGCGGCCTTGAGTTACATCCTGCATTTTAATGCCGCTGATAATTTCATAAATAACACCATTTAAATCATAAATCCAGGCATCAAATATTAGCGATTCATGGTGGACATTCACCGGCACAACCCGGCCCAGGTAGCTGCCTTTCTTTTTTGTCTTTTGATAAATAAATCTTTTTCCAAAGCCTGTGGGAAGGGGGACGATACCGCTGAAACGCTGTCCCCAAACACAAGCCGCGTGCATTGCCGCATCCAGTGGAAACGGCGAACCCAGCAAATTTTCATCGGCTTCATAATTCCCGCCGGAAAGATAAGCCAAAGCGCCTTCAGGTGAAACTGATAAATCACCGACGATGTTTTGATAAGCCGTTCCGAAAGGCACCAGTTCACGGTAAATTGTGGCCGCAGGCACGCTGATACATTTTCCTTCCAGCTTCTCCACAACCCGAAAAGGAGCAGCAGGAGAGGGAGCGCAATCGTTAACGGCAAATTCCACACGGGCATGTTCGCGGGCGCGGCTAATTGCATTATTTTTTGATTTTATCGACGTTAAAAACACGGCAGTAATGTTGTCATCGCCAGCGTCTTCTATATCGACAAATACCTCTAAGCGCTTTGTCTCCGGAGGAATGATTAAGAAGCGGGGGAAGCGTGCCTTGAACAAGCAGTTGATATTAATCTGCGGGAAATTAAGCTGAACAACATTCGCCAGAGCGATTAATGTTTCTACTGCGGGCAGGACCACCTTTCCTTCGAAATAGTGATCGCGCAAATATGGAAATACCTCAATTGCCGAAGGATAGCTGGTTTTTTTATTTATTTTGGGAACGATGTCCATAGCTGAACCGTTTTCGGATCGACGGCCACGGGTATGCCCGTCAAATTTAAGGCGCAATGTTTGGTAAAGCCGATACAGATTAAATGTCCTTTTTCCGCGTGGGTGATTACGTAGTCGAACTGTACGCGCACACGCTCCAGATTTACCGGCCGTGTGTGGATATACATCAAATCATCATAATACAAAGGCTGATAAAAACTGATGCCCAAATCGAAAATCGGATAAACAAAGCCGCTGGCCTCGATTTCTTTGTAGGGGTAGGCAAGATCGCGCATCAAAGAGGTCCGGCCGAATTCAAAATAACGCAGGTAATTGGAATGATAGACCACTTCCGAACGATCGGTATCAGCGTATAAAGTCCGGTTTTGGGAACGGTGCCAGACAAAGCCGGTCGTAAGATCACGCACATACTTTTCATCGTTATTATAAATTTCCGGTTTAAATGGTTTGGGCTTCATCTTTACACTCCTCTGAAAATTACACAGCAATTTGTTCCGCCGAATCCGAAGGCGTTGGAAAGAGCAATTTCGTATTTTTGTTTGCGGGCAGTATTAGGCACAACATCGATATCGGCCAGAGCGGGATCGGGAAGATGATTAATCGTGGGCAGAATGATGCCCTTCCTCATTCCTTCAATGGTCAGAGCGGCTTCGATAGCGGCCGTTGCCCCCAGAGTATGTCCCAATTGGGATTTATTCGAAGATACGGGGATCTTTTCTATTTTTTTGCCGAAAACATCCCGCAGGCATTTTATTTCCGTCTGATCTCCTTTGGGTGTGGAAGTGCCGTGGGCATTGATATATTGAATATCTTCCGGCTTTAAACCCGCATCTTCAATTGTTTCCTTTAGCGCTCGTATAATTGTCGTGGCATTAGGGCTGGTGTAATGATGGGCATCCGATGTCCACCCGATACCCAGAACTTCGGCTTTAGGTTTCAGGCCGTAAACTTTGAGCAATTCTTCCGCCGCGAGAACTACCACGCCGGCTCCTTCGGAAAGAACAAACCCTTTGCGGTCAACGCTGAAAGGGCGGGATGCCTGCGCATGATCAGCATAAGCACGATCGCCCGGATGAACTTTGATTGTGGCGTTCATATTGGCAAAGCCGTGAATCAGTTCCGGCAAAATTGGCGCGTCAGCGCCGCCGGCCAGAACAAAATCGCAATCGCCATCCCGAATCATTCTTGCTCCGATGCCGATGGCGTGATTCCCGGAGGCGCAAGCGCCCTGTGGTGAAAAAATAGGACCGGTAAATTTTAACAGCATTCCGGCTTTACCGGAAGGAACATTCGCGCATAAATTAGGCAGCAAATAGGGGCTGACCCGCAGTGGTCCCCGATGTTCCAAATCGTGCATGGCTACTCGAAAGGCATCCGATCCATTCAAGGCCGAACCGATAAGGCAAGCCATCCGAGGCGCAATCCGCTCATCAATGGTAATCCCTGAATTTTCCAGCGCCTCCTTGCAGACGGCCATAGTTAAAATCACAAAAGAGGCATTCCAGTTATAAACTTCCTTAGCGTCGGTAAAATCAAGCTCCAGCGGATACCAATCCGGAATTTCTCCGACTATGTCACAGGCCGATTCTACTTTGCAACGTGTTACCTTCCTAAAACCGGCTTCACCTTTAATTGCCCTTTTCCATGTTTTCTCAAAAGTGGCGCCCAGCGGGGTGGCCGCGCCGTAACCGACAACAAAAACTTTTCTGTTTTTAGGTGCTTTCATAATTTCACTATATATTCTTTATGCTATTCTGTGCAAGATCAAACAGGAATTGCAGCCACCGAACCCAAAAGCGTTTTTCAACACAAATTCCTGCTTCAACTTTCTGGCTCCTTCGGCGACACAGTCAATTGTAATTTCCGGATCGGGAATGTAATTTATCGTGGGAAGCAGAGTTTCTTTTAGCATTCCTTCAATTGCCAAAATCGCTTCGATGGCGGAAGATGCGCCCATGGCGTGCCCCAACTGCGATTTATTGGCCGACACAGGTGGCACTTTATTGCCAAAAATATTGGAGAGGGCATCAGCTTCTACTTTATCACCTACTTTTGTAGAAGTGGCATGCGCGTTAACTGCGTCTATATCATCCGGCCGCAATCCGGCATTGGCGATCGACTCTGCGATGCATCTTTGCACGGTCTCCAGTTTGGGCGAAACAAAATGGCTCGCATCGGATGTCATTGACCAGCCGGCCAATTCTATTTTCGGTTTTAACCCATGCGCCTGGGCGAATTCTTCCGTTGCCAAAATAATGCAACCGGCGCCTTCGGAAACGACAAAACCTCTTCTATTGATGGAAAAAGGGCGGCTGGTTTTTTCCGGCGGCTCTTGGGGCTGTCCCTCTTTCGGACGGTAAGCGCCGTTCATTGTGGCAAATCCCGCGACAATCGGTTCCACCAGAGGAAAATCAACGGCGCCGCCGATAACCACATCCGCCATGTTCCTTTGTAACAGCATCTCGCCGATGATGAGCGAGGTAATTCCGGTTGCGCAAGCCGTAATGGTCGAACAAATTGGACCCGTTGCGTGGGTCAGGATAGAAACCTTACCTCCCACCATATTAATACAGGAATTGGGATTGGTAAACGGGTGAGGCATCTTACCTTCCGCGACCATCAGGCGATCAGCTTGTAGTACCGCATC
>JBEKMF010000121.1:0-6771 GCA_050008655.1 Smithellaceae bacterium | reverse complement strand
AGGAGGCACATCCTTGACAACGGCTGAAGCTCCACCAATGATACAGTGAGCTCCGATATGGGAAAATTGATGAATTCCCGTTAACCCGCCAATAATTGCATTATCCTCGACATGGACATGGCCGGCTAAAGTTGCGCCGTTGGCCATAACAATTCTATCACCTAACTGGCAATTATGCGCCACATGGCAGTAGGCCATGATCAGGTTGTGATCGCCCATTATAGTTACACCGATATCAGCGGTAGTGGAACGGTTAATGGTTACAAATTCCCGAATAGTATTGAAGTTGCCAATTACTACACGGGTCTTTTCTCCGCCGAATTTCAAATCTTGAGGAGGCCCTCCGATGGAACCAAACTGATGGATGTGGCATCCTTCGCCAATGTGAGTGTAATCTTCAATTACCGCGTGCGGACCAATGATTGTGTTTTTTCCGATTTTCACATCTTTTCCGATAACCGTATAAGGACCAATTTCAACGCCTTCCTCCAACTGTGCGTCAGGAGCTATGATTGCTGTAGAATGAATATTCATTTTTTAACCTTTACTTAATTTTCTTATCTGTTCCTTAAGTAATTCTACATCTCGTATCAATTGTTCTAATTTTGATCTCATCTCCGGCAGTTTTGGTTTACAGACTTCAACTTTCAGCCATTCCTTATAAGGCATAAACGGCGTTCCGCCGCCAACCTGTCCGGATGGAATGTTCTTATGGATACCTGAAGCGGCTCCGATCATAACGTTATCGCCAATAGAAATATGACCGACAATGCCGGTTTGCCCGGCAACGATGACACTTTTCCCAAGTTTGGCGGAACCGGAAATCCCGACCTGGGCAGCAATCACTGAATTTTCTCCAATAACAACATTATGCGCAACTTGCACGAGGTTATCGATTTTCACGTTACGTTGAATCCAGGTTTTACCCATCGTGGCACGGTCGATTGTTGTGTTAGCTCCAATTTCCACATCATCATCAATCTGCACAATGCCCACCTGCGGTATTTTGGCGTTGCTGATACCTGGTGAGGCAAAGCCGAAGCCATCGGCTCCGATAACAACTCCGGAGTGTAAAATTACCCGTTTCCCGATGATACAGGAATGATAGACGGTAACGTTGGCATATATTACAGAATTTTCACCGACGACGACATTACGGCCGATATAAGCACCCGGGTAGATAACAGCTCCTCTCTCGAGTTTTGCTCCCCGGCTAATGAATGCCTTGGGAAATACATTCGCCTCCGGAGAAACAATTGCCCCCTCTTCAATATAGGCATCCTTACTGATACCTTTATGGCCGTGTTCTACCGGAAAAAATATCAGCAATAACTTCCCCATTGAGGCGTAAGGATCGGCCACAATAATTAGGTTTTTACCTTCTGCTACAGTTTGAGGCGGAGCAAGAATAGCTGATGCCTGAGTCAGCTTCATTTTTTTCAGATATTTTTTGTTAGCGATAAATGTAAGATCGCCTTCATTCGCTTCCTCAATAGACTTTATATTGTTAATGACTACATCATCCCGGCCAATAACGGTACCGCCAAGAATCCGGGCTATTTCCTTAAGCGACATTCCCATTGCAAAAGAGTTTACCTGCTATTTTTTATTATACTCTTCGATAACCTTCTTACTAAAATCATTTTCTTTAGCATGATAAGGTACCGGCATGCTTGCTACGTCTATAACCAAAGTATATTTCTCTTTTTCCGCGATAACGCGGACTATTTTCAATATTTCCGGCATCAGCTTCTGAGCGAGTTCCGCATCGCGCCTTTGGAGTTCTTCTTGCGCATCATTAACCAGTAATTGATAGTCGCGCAACTTCTTTTGGTAAGCGGCTTCTTTATCTCTGCGCGCGTTAGCCGTTAGAATGGAGCCTTGTTTATCCAATTCGTCCTTCATTTTCTTAAGCTCTTTTTCCGCCGAAGTAATTGAAGTTTGCTTCTTTTCTGCCACTTTTTTTAGATCCTCTCCCGCCTTTTTGCCAGCGGTAGAATGTTGTATTATTTCTCTCATGTTGATAAAACCGATTTTGTCCGTAGCCAAAGAATTGGTGCTCCAGACAAAAAGCAGCAAGATAACTCCTCCCATCAGGTAAATATTTCTTTTCATATAAATTCTCCTCTCTATTTTTTGCGAATAAAATAAATTTCCGCCGCTATTTGGGTTACATAAACATGCCGATAGTGAATTCAATGCGGCCGGCAGTAGTATCATTCAAACCCTTGCGGTTAAGCACGTAGCCGTATTCAATCCTTAAAGGGCCGATTGGCGAATACCAGCGAATACCGCATCCCACGGACTGCCGCAAATCATCAATATAATACCCGTAATCCCAGGTGTTACCGGCATCGTAAAAGAGAACACCTTTCATACCGGCCTCTTTAATAAAGGGAAAGACAAGTTCAAAATTGAAGATTAACATTGTCGTCCCACCAATAACATCAGCCGTCCCTGGATTAGTCGGGCCGATGTAACGAAATCCGCGCAGATCATTAATACCGCCCAAAACATACCTGTCCCATATGGGTATTCTTGAAGGGTCATCATCAGTGTTTTGGATATATCCAATTCGTCCCCTTGTTGAAAAGACCATGTCCCAAAACAGCGGATAATAAACACTTGCGCCCGCAAAATATTTAATTAATTTAACATCCCCTCCTAAAGGAGCACCTGCATATTCAACAGAAAGGCTTGATCTAGTTCCCTTGGTGGGAAACATAGGATCGTCGGTTGTATCGCGTCCTAAACTTAATGTTGTGGCGCTTTTAATTCTTTCGCCTTCCGAATCTTTGATAGCCGGCGACGCCGTGGCCAGATTAACATCTTGAATACTATTGGAGGTAAGATTATAACCGATATAGCCGCTGATTTTTTCCCAAAGCGGATAGCCCAAAGTAAGCCCTGCACCACGTGTATCCAGGGTGTAAGAGTCATACACTCTTTGATATTTCCAGATGTCCGCTTTACTCCAAAGGGGCAAGTCAAAAAGCCATGGTTCGGTAAAAGATAAATCAATCATGTTGGTGGTAGAACCTAAAGACGCTTTCAGGGTTAAAATTTGGCCATAACCCAAGAAATTTTGTTCGGATATCTGCCCTATGATCATAGCTTGCTCGGCTGCGCTGTAACCGGCGCCAACCATAAACATGCCGGTATTTTTTTCTTTGACGCGAATATTCACATTCGTTTGATTTTTGTCGAGGCCTTTTTCCGTCTGTAAATCCACTTCTTCAAAATACCTGAGGCGATTCAAATTAGCATAACTACTCTTTAATTTAGAGCTGGAATACAAGTCCCCTTCGACTATATCCAACTGGCGCCGGATAACCTTGTCGCGGGTATTGGTATTGCCGGTAATACTAATACGGTTAATATAAACCAGTCCGCCTTTGTTTATTTGAAAATCAACATCGACTAATTGTTCTTTTTCTTTGGTATCAATTTTCGGATTAACATCGGCATAAGCGTAGCCTTCATCATTACAGGCTTGAGTTAAGAAATCTATGTCCTTCACCATCGCTTCACGGTCATAATTTTTACCTTCTTTTATTTTTAATGCTCCCAGCAATTCGGCTCTGGGCTTTTTCAGTAAATCGCCGGAAATTTCCACTTTACCGATTTTAAATCTTTTCCCCTCTTTAATTTGAATTTTTATGTAAATTCCCTTTTTATCGAATGTTATTTCCGGTTCGGCGATTTGAGCGTTAATAAAACCGTTATTGAAATAAAAAGCGGTCAATTTATTAATGTCTTGTTTTAGCTGGTCGCGTTTGAGCAATCCGGAATCATTAAAAAAGCTTAAAATATTGTATTCCGAAGTGCTCATCATGTTTTTAAGTTCTTTGGAAGTGTAGGCTTCATTTCCTTCGAAGGTAATCGTTCTGACATAGACCTGGTCATTCTCTTTGATATCCAAAATTACGCGGAAATCTTTTTCTCCATCTTTTTCAATTGAGTCGGTTATCTCGGCATTATAATAACCTTTATTATCATAAAGTGCTTTAATTTTTTCCATGTCTGCTTTGATCTGTTCCTGATTTAAAGTCTGCCTGACCTTGGTTTTCATGACTTCTTGAATGTCATCTTTGCTTAAGGCTTTATTGCCTTTGATCTGAATGTCCGTGATCAGCCCTTTTTCCAAAACAGTAAATGTGATAATTTCCCCCTGCGGCGTTGAAGTCGTCTCCGCGCTTACATCCAGGAAAAAGCCCATTTTGAAAATTGTCTTAATATCGGCGGTAATATTTTCCTGAAAAAAGGGATTGCCCACTTTGCTTTTAATCTGCTGAATAATGGCGGAGGCTTCAATCTTTCGATTACCCTTAATTTCAATTTTAGCAATTTTCTCAATTAGTCCTGTTCGAACAAGGATTTCGGTTTTTAATTGAGCTGCTATAGAACCGAGATTGGCCAATCCTTTGCCTTGAATGGAAACCGGAGATAAAATATTTCCTGTACCGACATTAATTATTTTAGCATCAACGCTTAAAGTTTCACCCAATTGGGTCAAGCTACCCATAACAACAAAATCAGCGCGCAGAGATTTGCCCACGCTAATTGCCCGGCGTTCATTTATTTTCTCTTTACTTTTAAGAAGCGAATCCGCGGAAATCAATTGAACAAGTTTTTCCTTTTTTAATGCTTCGGAAATTTTTTTGTACAGAGATTCCTTGATGGCAGCGCTATCTTGCTTACTGTAAACTTCAAAAGGGAGTATGCTGATTTTCTTTAATTCCTGAGCATTCGTCGGGGTAAGTGGGAAAAGCAACAAAAGCAAAAAAGTCCAACACACATAACGAGTTATTTTATTAATAGTGATATTAATAATCATAAATTCTCCCATCGCGCAGACCGATCCTGCGGGACATCCTTTCTGCCAACAACTTGTTATGGGTTACGACAACAAGCGTGATCTTTCTTATTGCATTTAAATTAACCAGAATGTCTTCTATCTTTTTTCCTGTCTCCGTGTCAAGGTTTCCTGTAGGTTCGTCGGCAAGCAATATTCCCGGCTCCATTATCAAGGCCCGGGCAATAGCAACACGTTGTTGCTCTCCGCCGGAAAGCTCTCCCGGTTTGTGCCTTAATCGATGTTCTAATCCAACTTCCGCAAGCACTTTATAAGCTTTTTCAGCGGCTTGCTTCCTCGGCATACCACCGATTAAAGCCGGCATCATGGTGTTTTCCAGGGCGTCGAATTCGGGAAGTAAATTATTAAATTGAAAAATGAAACCTACCATTGAATTGCGGAATCGAGCCATCTTTCTTTCTTCCCAATCAAAAATATTTAGTCCATTTATATAAAGATGGCCATCTGTTGGATGATCCAACGTGCCCAAAATATGAATAAGAGTACTTTTGCCGGCACCGGAAACACCAAGAATTGCTAATGATTCTCCTTTGGCAATTTCCATATTCAGACCGCGCAGTACTTCAATTTTATTGCCGTCTTTAAAAAAAGTTTTTGATAAATTTTTCAGCAAGATCATCTTTTACTTTCATAAAATTAGTCATTCATACCTTAAGGCTTCTGCCGGGTCCAGCTGCGATGCTCTTAGGGAAGGATAAATCGTGGATAAGAAGCAAACGATCAATGTGCCGATAATAATGACAATTATATCGCCATAATTAACCTGCGAGGGAAGTTCGCTCAAGTAGTAAACATCACCGGGCAAAATCTTAAAGTGGAAAATTTTCTCCACAAAAAGCGATACTTTCTGCAAATTCAGGGCTACAGAAAGACCCGCAATACAGCCGAGAAATGTGCCGATTGCGCCTACAATCAGTCCTTGATATATGAATATTTTCATTATGCCGCGGGAAGTTGCTCCCATTGATTTCAAAATCGCGATATCCTTATTTTTTTCCATAACAATCATTATTAAAGCGCTGATTATATTAAAAGCAGCAACAAGGACAATTAAACTCAAAATAATAAACATGACGCGTTTTTCCAGCTTTAAGGCAGCAAAAAGATTTTTATTCATTTGCATCCAGCTGTTCGCCCAAAAGGGAAATCCCAGCTTACTTTGAATTCTACGGGCAATGCTATCTGCTTTATAAATATCATCGACTTTAATGTCAATTCCGGTGACGCTATCCATCTGTAAAAAATCCTGACAATTACGTAAGGATAAATAAACAAGTGTCGAATCGTACTCGTAAAATCCAGACTCGAAAATACCCACAACGGCAAATTTCTTCATGCGGGGTATCATGCCCATCGGCGTAGAGATACCCACCGGCGAAATAATACTGATTGTATCGTAAAGAAAAATCCCCATATTCCTGGCCATTTCCTTACCGATGACAATTCCGCCTATTTGTTCACCATACTTTCGGGAGAGTTCCTGGGGAATTTTGTTAAGGTATTCTATGCTGCCCTCTCTGATTTTCCCTAAATTGATAACTTTGAAAGCGCTTTGAGTATCCAAACCGCGAATGACTACACCGCTGACACCGTTACCGTTGCGAATCATCGCCTGAGTGTAAATAAAGGGAGTGGAAGCAACGACTCCTTCCGTTCCGGCAATCATTTCTTGAACTTTTGGATAGTTTTTCATGGAGCCGCCTATATCCGCAGTCAGTTCGATATGGGATTTAATCCCCAGGATTTTTGTGCGTAAGTCCGTTTCAAATCCATTCATGACAGCAAGCACAATAATCAAAGCCGCTACACCTAAGAAAATGCCAAAGATCGAGATAAAGGTGATAATCGAAACAAAAACTTGTTTGCGTTTTGCTCTTAAATAACGTTTGCCAATG
>JBEKMF010000120.1:0-6807 GCA_050008655.1 Smithellaceae bacterium | reverse complement strand
TTAGTTTGGCAACATCCCGGAATTAAACAAATCACCGCCTTGATGCTGCCGGCTATTTTAGCTGCTGCGGTAAACACAATCAATGTGTTCGTGGGAACAATTCTTGCTTCATTTTTACCCAAAGGCAGTGTCTCCTATCTCTACTACGCTGACCGAATTATGGAGCTGCCCCTGGGGATTTTTGCCGTAGCCATCGGAACAGCGACTCTGCCCAGTTTTTCCAGACATGTTGCCAACGAAAATCTGGAGGAACTAAAATCAAGCCTGTCTTTTTCCCTGCGGTTGATGCTTTTCGTGACAATTCCCGCCATGATTGCGTTAATGGTTCTCCACTTACCGATTATTTCCGTTTTGTTTCAACGGGGCGCCTTTGATGAAAAAGCAGCAGTTCTAACCTCTCAAGCATTGTTTTGTTATGCCTTGGGTTTATGGGCGTTTTCCGTTGTCCGCGTAATCGTCTCCATTTTTTTCTCCTTGCAGGATTCTAAATGGCCGATGAAGGCCGCTATAATCACATTTGTAGTCAACTTAGCGGTGAGCCTCATTTTAATGTACCCTTTAGCGCATAACGGCCTGGCCCTGGCCAATTCGCTGGCGGCAACGGTCAATGTTATAATTCTATCTGTTGTTTTGAAGAAAAGAATCGGGACATTTTTAGACCGTGTCTTTTATTCATCCATCGTCAAAATAATCATTTCTTCATTAGCAATGCTCACAGCTTTGATACTGATTGATTTCATCCTGCCTTGGAATAAGGAAGCACCATTTAAAGAACGGCTGCTTTATCTTATTGTTTCGATTGCCGCGGGCGGGTCTACATTTTTTATCTGCTCGTATCTTTTAAAAAGCCCGGAGATTTACGGCATCATCAGAGAGCTGAAAAAAAGGTTTACCCGTCAATAGTATTGACTTCGGAAGCTCAAAGTGATAGTGGTCTTCGTCTTTTAGACAAGCATCACCGCTTTTATTTATAGGAATTATCATGTTGGATATTAAGTATTTAAGACAAAACATAGAGTTCGTGAGCCAGAAGATGAAGGAGAGAGGCCAGTCCATTGATTTTAGCCGCTTCTTAGGTCTGGACACAAAAAGAAGGGATATTTTACTGGCGGTGGAAACACTACGCAATGAACGCAATGATGCTTCCAAAAAAATCGGCGAACTCAAAAAAAAGAAATCCGATGCCACTGCTTTGATTTCCAGGATGGGTGAAGTTTCGGCTAAAATCAAAGAGCTTGATGAGAACTTAAAAATTACCGAAGAAGAACTTAATAACTTTGTGTTGATGATTCCCAATATTCAACATAAATCAGTGCCCGTCGGCGGCGGTCCGGACGATAATCCCATCCTACGCAGTTGGGGAAAAAAGCCGGCTTTTGCTTTTGAGCCGAAAGCTCACTGGGATATCGGAGAGAGCCTGAATATTCTTGATTTTGCCCGCGGGGCAAAAATAGCCGGAGCGCGTTTCACTTTATATCGAGGATTAGCTGCCGCGTTGGAGCGGGCTTTAATCAATTTCATGCTCGACTTACATACCGGCGAGCATGGTTATACCGAAGTGCTAACACCATTTATGGTTAACCGGGAAAGTATGACCGGTACCGGACAGTTGCCGAAATTTGCCGAAGATCTTTTTAAAATTGAAGGGATGGATTATTTTTTGATTCCTACCGCGGAAGTTCCGGTCACGAACATTTTCCGCGATGAAATACTGGAGGAAAGCAAACTGCCGGTTTATTACGTGGCCTATTCGCCTTGTTTTCGCTCGGAGGCGGGTTCTTATGGCAAGGATACGCGCGGATTGATTCGCCAGCATCAGTTTAACAAGGTGGAAATGGTCAAGTTCACTAAGCCCGAAACATCTTATGATGAACTGGAAAAATTAACCGCCAATGCGGAAGAGGTGCTCAGGAGATTGGGAATTCATCATCGTACGGTAACTCTTTGTACCGCTGATTTGGGGTTTTCTTCCGCCAAGACTTACGATGTGGAGGCTTGGCTGCCGGGGCAAAATGTGTATCGTGAAATTTCTTCCTGCAGTAACTTTGAAGATTTTCAGGCGCGCCGGGCCTCAATCCGTTTTCGCCGGGAAGAAAGCGGCAAGGTGGAATTTGTTCATACGTTAAACGGTTCGGGGCTGGCTGTGGGAAGAACTCTGGTGGCGGTTTTGGAAAATTATCAGCAGGCGGACGGTTCTGTTTTGATTCCCCAGGCATTACAGCCTTATATGCGAGGCATTGATAGGATAGCACCGTTACAATAATATATTAAGCATTCACAGAACTACCATGCAAGGAGGGATGGCCGAGAGGTCGAAGGCGGCGGTCTTGAAAACCGTTGACCGAAAGGTTCGCGGGTTCGAATCCTGCTCCCTCCGCCAGTAAATTGTAAAATGCGTCTAGAATCCAAAAGACGCCTTATTTTAAAATATAGGCCGGATAAAAAGACGGAGAGATGGCTGAGTGGCCGAAAGCGATCGCCTGCTAAGCGATTGTACGCCCGTAAAAGGTGTACCGCGGGTTCAAATCCCGCTCTCTCCGCCAGTTTAATTAAGTTCTTTGCGGCATAGATTAGTGGAGCGGCAGGCATGAGTTATATCGCTGCTGAAAAAATTTATAATATATCGCGCGCCCATGGCTCAGCTGGATAGAGCGCCAGACTACGAATCTGGATGTCGGAGGTTCGAATCCTCCTGGGCGCGCCAATAATATATCAAGGCTTTAGCGAATTTCGTTAAAGCCTTTTTTTACCGTTTTAAGAGTCAAAACATACATGGATCTATCGTAGATAAATATTTCTTCCTGTAATCTTGTTTTTCTCATTTTGCCCAATTTACACAACGTTTCAATCGGAAATAGTCAAAAAACTGCTGAACTCTAACTTAACATGTGGTACAAGTATTTGGGGGCAGGTCAGGTTAGTGTAGGAGCAAAGAATGGTGAAGAAGAGTGCCGGCTTGCTTATGTACCGTTTTCGTAATGATCAATTGGAGGTCTTTCTAGTTCATCCTGGTGGCCCGCTTTGGGAAAAGAATGATTTCGAATCGTGGTCAATACCAAAGGGTGAGTATTCTGAAGAAGAAGACGCGTTTACCGCCGCCAAGCGGGAATTCTTCGAGGAGACCGGCTTCCACACGGAAGGTAATTTCACGGAACTTGGCACACTTCGGCAGTCGAGCGGGAAGAGGATTACCGCCTGGGCCGTTGAAGGCGACTGCGACGCCAACGCAGCCCGAAGCAATACCTTCAGCATGGAGTGGCCTCCCCACTCAGGCCAACGGGCCGAGTTCCCCGAAGTGGATCGTGCAGAGTGGTTCTCTATAGGCGCCGCAAAGAGCAAGATTCTAAGGGGGCAGCTTGGATTCATAGATAAACTCTGTGCTCTCCTGGGCTGGCTGCCGCCTCCCGTACAAAGCGGTCCGCTGTAAGTGTAGTCAGTACATACTTCGTCCTGAAATTCTTGTTTCTCAATTTTGTCGTTTTATGGTATATTACAAATGGTAATGTTTGAGAAATGGCTGATTTCAAACTTAACAAAAGGAGTATGCAATGCAATATGATATTCTTGGCTGGATTGTTTTTTTTCTAATGGTGTTTATGCTAGCAATACAAATCCAATTGGGTGCCCTCAGTAGAAAATCGCAGGAAATCATCAAAAAAGTGGATGGACTGCTAAATGAACAGCTAAAAGAAAAAAGAAGTGATATAAAATTACAAAACATACCATCAAGCATTCGTGATTCTGAATTATCTGTGTCTTCATCCGCGGCAAACACTGGGGCGATGCGTAATGGCACGCCTTAGCGGCATCGTTACACCTTTCAACTAGTAATCTTCAATTTTATTCTTTCCACGAGACTGTAGATAAGTAGGTGTAGTCAACAAGCATTTCTTCCAGTAATCCTCAATTTTCTATTTTGTCGTTTTATGCTAGGTTGCAAATGGTAATTGATGGGGTGTATTGATGAATTATTTTATAGCTAATCTTTTTTTGAATGTCTTCTTGTACTTTTGCCCCTTATATATTTATGGAATGCTGTAACTCAAAAGGGTTTGTTAAAAAAAACTCAACCACTTTACAGCGCGACTTTCTTTACAATAACTCCCCCATATAAAACATTCAGAATCATTTCGGACTTCGCAAAACAAAATGGATATCAGATAGATGATATTAATGAGCAAAAGCTTGCCTTAATCCTGAATGAAAGAATGACCATGACTAGTTGGGGCTTTCTATATCCAATCTATATAACTGAACAAATCGTCGGTAGAACAATGATAGAAGTTGGCATTGCAAGTAAAGTAGGGAAATTTTTTCAGTTCAGTCCATTTAACAGAAAAATAACTACCGCTCATCTTGAGAATATGCTCGACGCCGTTAAGGGTGCAGTGTTAACGGATGACAGCGTAGATTAAGTTTGGCGTTATACTAAGTGCTTCTTCCTGTAAGCCTTGTTTTTCAAAATTTTAAATATATGCTACATTACAAATAGTAATTGTTATATAATTAGAAACGTTTTATCATTTTCAAGACAGTCGGCATAAGAGGTGTAATATGGCAAAAAAAATAAAAGTGCTGGTCATTGATGATGAAATTGATTTTTGTTATTTCGTCAAAAACAATCTCATGCATGACGGACTTTTTGATGTGATTACCGCGACAAACGGGAAAGATGGCACAGCACTGGCCGAAAGTCAACTGCCGGATATAATCCTGCTTGATCTGCTCATGCCGGATATGCCTGGTGAGGATGTCGCGGCTGTTTTAAAAGATAATCCCGCAACAGCAAACATCCCGATTCTATTTATTACTGCGCTCGCCACAAGTGATGATGTTGTTGACGGGGAAGAGAATAAAATCGGAAATAACTATATGTTGCCAAAACCGGTACGTACAAAAAAACTGATAGAAACCATCCTTAAAATCTTAGGCAAACAGACTGTAAGAAACATTGTGGAACCCGTGCAGGAATACCAAGTTTTGCCGGAGGGACAGACTGTATCATTGGTAAGCAGGTGGAAAAGGATTGGGCAAAATTATTGGGATCGAGTCAATCCTTTCATTAAAATAATTATAGTTCTTATTGTCTTAGCAAGTGGTGTCTGGCAATTATATCCCAAATTTTCCCAACATTCTGTTGGTGTCACTCCTAACGAAAAGGTCACCATTTTTATGCCTGAAGCCATGCCGTACTGCCCAAGCGGCTACAAACTGGAGGCCGATGGAACCAAGTGCGTTAAGAATTTGACCCCCCACTGCCCGAGCAGATATACTTTGGCTTCCGGGGCGTGCCAAGCGACGGAGACGGCGCCGCTTAATTGCCCGGTAGGCATGACCTCCTCTGCCATCATGGGACAGACAAAGTGCGTGCGCTATAGCGAACCAACCATTAGCTGTCCCAGCGGTTATACGTATAATAGAGTCCCCAAAAGTGTGAGATTACAGTGTGTGTCTTTAGCCGAACCACCAATTAGCTGTCCCAGCGGTTACACGTACTACGCAGATGCCGCGAAATGCCGACAATTGCAGACTCCGAATTGTCCTTCGGGATTTCACTGGAACGCCACAAACAAAAACTGCGTGCGGGCGACGGAGAAGTATCCAGCGAGTTGCTCGCCAGGAATGAGCTACGATGCCATACTGGGAAAGTGTGTGTCTTTAGCCGAACTAACCGTTAGCTGTCCCATCAGTTACTCATATAACACAGCCACCAAAAAATGCGTCTCTTTAGCGGAACCACCAATTAGCTGTCCCAGCGGTTACACGTACTACGCAGACGCCGTAAAATGCCGACAACTGCAGATTCCGAATTGCCCTTCGGGATTTTACTGGAACGCCCCAAACAAATATTGCGTGATCGTCAAAATGGCCATTCCTAGCTGCCCACCAGGATCAAGTTACAACGCTGGTAAAACAGTTTGCGAGGAATCTGCTACACCTTATTGCGCCGCGGGATACACTCTGAACCTCGGGCAATGCACCAAGAGTACCGATACTGTAAAGTAGGCGGTCGTTAAGATGCCACTTAGGTCAATTCGTCCCTGCAGATAAAGAGGCACCCGTTCCTTTATTCACTTTGGATAAAGCTGAGACATATGGTATTAATTAGTATCTCTAGTTAAAAATCTCTCTATAATTTTATACAACACTATCTGTCGAATGATACCGAATGTTTCCGTTGATAATCGTTAAGAAAATCTCCCGTCAATAGCAACTATTTGTGTAGGTGAACTAAATAAATTTGATTGCCCTTTTTCCGAAATGGCCAAACCTGCCTGCTCACAAAACAAATGAGTTAATCCTAGTCATAGTATGCTTAATTATTTTCCGGTTTAAAGGGTCATTTCCATATTAGATCATTTTTTTGAACTAATCATTGCTCAACCCGTTCTTGCGGACACAAGAAGAAGATTTAGAAAGAGAAGGCATCTCTGAAGGGAAAACAAAACGAACAGCCCGTTCGTAGAGCAAATAATCCCACGCCCAATTGATAAGCACCATCATCCGGTTGCGAAAACCGATAAGATTGAAAAGATGAATGACAAGCCAGATGAGCCAGGCAAAAAAACCGGTATAAGTTCTGGAGCCAATGGCTACTCCGGCGCTTTTGCGGCCGATGGTAATCATTGAGCCGCGGTCGTGGTAACGAAAAGGCTGAGGTGTTTGTTCGGCGATTTGCCGCAGAATATTTTGCGCGGTGCTAATCCCGGATTGAATAGCCACCTGCGCGACCATCGGTAAAACTTGGGTTTCTTCCGTGATGGAGGCCAAATCACCAATAACGTAAATTTCCGGGTGATCCGGCAC
>JBEKMF010000012.1:0-28641 GCA_050008655.1 Smithellaceae bacterium | reverse complement strand
ATCTCTTGTCGGAATAGTAGTTCATCTTGGATGCCGATGTAGCTCAGCCGGTAGAGCAACTGATTCGTAATCAGTAGGTCGCCAGTTCGATTCTGGCCATCGGCTCCAGACAAATTAGTTAGCTAGATATGAACGAGTAATTACTACTTTTCCATTGGGAATTAATATATCCGCCCTCAATACTCACAATAATATTTTCAGTGGATATTCAGTAAAGATTGTGGTTAATATATCAAAATATAGAAGTTTTCGGAAGGATTATTTGTGGAAGTGGATGCTCAAGGGCATAAAGGAACAAATCCTTAAGGCAGAGATGATTCCTGCAAAAAAGCCAATGTGGTCTATCTTGTTAGGAGGTGGGAAATGAATTACGATGTTTTTATAAGTTATTGTTCAGAAGACAGAAAGATTGCCGATGCACTTGTTCACCATTTGGAGGCAAAAGAAATCAGATGTTGGATAGATCATAGAGATTTATTACCGGGATTTAGTTGGAGAGAGGGGATAATAGAAGCACTTGAAGGCAGTCCTGGAATTGCCATGGTATTACTTTTTTCTTCAGCGTCAAATAAATCCAGACAGGTTATAAAGGAAATTTCAATGGCTGATGAGGAAAATATTTTAGTAATCCCTATCAGAATTGAAAATATACTGCCGATCGGCGCTATTAAACTTGAACTTCAGGGGAGACATTGGCTGGATGCATTTGAGGGAAAAGAAGACCGCATAGAAAAAGCTGCTGAACGTATAAAACAAACACTAACCCGTTATAGTGAGAAAAGATCTCCAAAACAAGATTCAGTTCCTAAATCAAAAGCTTCGCGACCAAAGGAAAAAGAATTAACGCCAACGACACAGGATACAGCAGTGCCGGTGAATAAGGTTTCCGCCAGTACTGCCGCCGAAAATGTTCTTAAAGGAGAACGTATCAAACTGTTTGCAGATTTATTTCGTGCAGCATCTAGCCAACTTCAGGAAAAAATAATCGGGTGGTGGCAGAATGCCAATAAGAAAATCATATTCATTGCCGCTCCGGTGATCGCTATCGTAGTTATTGCCGCATTTTTTTTCATACCCATGATAAAAGATAAGTCATCTACGGAATCGGAACAAAAGGCATCAGAACAAGCCGAGATGAAGCCTAATGTTGGATCTCTCAAGGCTGAAGAAATCGATTTTATATTTACCGGTATAAGATCAACCGGCGGCGATGTCACCTTATCAATCCGGATTCGCAATAATTTTAAGAAAGAGAAAAGTGTTGCTCTGTATGATATTACCAAGAAATCATGGGTGAGATCCAAATTGACCGACAAGATGGGGAAGGGGTACGAAGTTGATAACGTTTATTTTATCAAAGGCGGGAAGAAGATTACCGGTAAAGATGCCGGAACGAAGGGGGTTGCCATCAAGCCGCATGAAACTGTTAGTGCTTACCTCCATTTCAAGAAAGTCGGTAATGACGTTACTTTGATTAACCTTCATCCATTTATATACACAAGTGGTTTGATTGGGAGTAATTACACTGAGCATGACCTGCCATTGATTTTCAGTGTTACCCAATGATCCCGGAAGAGTCCAATACAAAGGTATGGCAAAGCACACTATTTCCGGATTCACACTTTTTGGCCGCTGGATTCAAAATTATTCCTGGCGGCTGATTATAGCTATACTTATCGCTGCCGCAGTATTAGCCATTACCGGTTTGTTTTTAATGATTATCGGTAAGCCCGCCAAGCAAGAGACTCTTTTTAATATTGCTCAATTTTTAGCCGCATGCGGCACTATCTTGGCAACCATAAAAGGATTTTGGAAGCCGATTCGGGGAAAATACGATTTAATTCGCTTGCAACAGACCTCCGGCCATATTGTTATTTGTGGACTTGGTGATAAAGGCGTGCGGCTGATGAACACATTTACAGAAAAAGGATTGCGGGTAGTTATTATCGAAGCGCAAAAGGATCACCCCGAGATAGCAGGTTGCCGGGAACGCAATGTCCTGGTGATGATTGGCGATGCCGCAGATGGTGTCGTGCTGGATGAGGCAAATACCGCCAGGGCTAAGTATTTATTCGCTGTTTCCGGAGATGATAACACGAATATTAATATAGCTCACCAGGGGAAAAATCTGGCACAAGCCTGCCACAAGGTGGATGAAAAGATTTTCCTGCGCTGTTACGCGCATGTTGCCAACTCCAGCCTGCAGAATATTTTTGCCCGTCATGGACTATTTGCAAGAACTTACGACTATTTTGATGCCAGTATATTCAATGTCTATGAAACTTCTGCCAGAGTCATTTTCGAAGAATATCCTCCTGATTTTTATGCCGGCGAGCAAAATCTCTCTACTAATACCATCCCCATTGCGGTTATAGGGTTTGGCAAAATGGGCGAAAATATAGTTAAGCAAGCTGCGCGCGTAGGTCATTATGCCCAGTGGACTAAGCTGGTGATTTCCGTGGTTGACCATAATATAAAGGAACGCTCAAAAAAATTTATTGCTTTATATGGTGATGGTAAAACCCCGCCTTCTTTCGCTGTACCGGACATCAGTATAAATTTTGTTGACCGTGATCCGGAATGCCTTTTTTCATCAGCCGATATCACAGGCACAGACGGCCAAAAACCAGTTGCCGTGTATATTGCTTTGGATGATGATTCAGCAGGTATTTCTCTGGCTCTCCGGGTACGCAGGATGCTTGGTTCAGATGTCACGCCGATCATAGTCTGTATGCGCTCTTCTCTATCCGAACTTATCAAAGGAAAAGAAGCTCGATTTATAGTAGATCAAAATATTCATGGTTTTAATATATATGAAGCTGCCTGTGGCTATCAGGTATTGATAGAAGAGATTACGGACGAGCTGGCGCGAACCGTTCATTCGGCATATGTCAATACTCAGATTCTATTCACGAAAGATGATTTCACCTCAAGCACGCCACTTAGCTTGTTGCAATCCGTAGTTCAAGATGTTCCAATCACAGAGAACATTGATAAACAAAACCCGATAGATTCTCTTAATCAAATTCTGAAGAAACCTGATCTTTACGTTTGTCTGCGTGAGAGACACAGAGATGCTCTAATACAAAAGATAAAAAGGCAAGCAAACAAAACTAAATATTTACGAAGCAAAACGTTTAACAGGCTTTCAGTTACGGAACAAACGCAGATACTGATTCTTAACGCATCCCTGCTTGACTATACCTATCCTGAATTATATCCCGCCAAAAAAAGAGAGAATACCGCCCTTGTGGCCTGGGAAGATTTGAACGAATTTATGAAGGATGCAAACCGCTGGTCTGCTGACCATCTGTCGGTCAAGCTTCGCTCTATAGGGTTTGATGGTCAGGACTTATCAGTTTTTGATAAAGTTGCCAGCGATCCAGAATTTCTGGAAAAATTATCCGAGATGGAACATCGCCGCTGGATGGCGGAAAGACTTATGGGCGGTTGGAGCTATGGACCAAAAAGAGACAATAGAAAAAAGATTCATGATCTTCTCATCCCGTATGAACAGCTTGCAGTTGAGGAAAAAGACAAAGATAAAGATATGATTCAAAATATCAAAAACCTGGTGGAAAGCTCAGGATGGAAGCAGCAGCGCAATTTTTTCCAGAATAGCTTAGCCGGCAGAGCAACTGATTCGTAATCAGCAGGTCACCAGTTCGATTCTGGTCATCAGCTCCAGTAAGTATAATGACAACTCATTTAAAACTAATTAATTTGCCGGTTTATCCACATTAGAACTGAACTGTTATGGCCGTTGTTATTGTTCGCAAAACTTCTTATGACTACGATCAACTAAAAAAAGCTTTTTTTGAAATTATCGAAACTCTTGCCGGTGACAAAATTAAGCCGGGTTACCGCGTTTTGATAAAACCAAACATGCTTTCCGCTGCCGTACCCCAAGACGCGATATTAACTCATCCTTTAATTATTAAAGCGGCAGTAGAGTATGTTTTACAAAAAGGCGCCAGACCGCAGGTATCCGATTCCCCGGCAATCGGTTCTTTTGGACATATCCTGAAAATGAATGGCACTAAAAATGCTCTGGCCGGTCTGGATGTAACTTGTATCCCTTTTAAAAATACTGTTCCAGTCGATATTGGAAAGCCCTATAGCCGCATTGACATAGCTAAAGACGCTATGGAGGCCGATGCAATTATCAATTTGCCGAAGCTCAAAACACACGGCCAGATGCTTTTAACTCTGGCTGTGAAAAATATGTTCGGCTGTATCATTGGTTTTCAGAAGGCACGATGGCATATGCGCGCCGGTGTCGATTCCATAGCTTTTGCCCGCCTGCTTACGGCCATTCATCAGGCTGTCCGGCCGACTGTGTCGATACTGGATGGAATTCTGGCACTGGAAGGCGAAGGTCCCGGTAAGGCCGGAAAACCGCGGCACATCGGTGTTTTGATGGGCAGTTGCGATTCGTTCGCGCTGGATACTGCTGTGTGCCGGATGCTGGGAATTGATTATCAAAATGTGCCGGTATTAAAAATCGCCAAAGAGATTAATTTGATCAACTCCTTTGAAGTAGAAGGGGATTTGCCAACTGTATATGATTTCAGGTTGCCCCAAACAGGCGGACTGATATTTGGTCCGCGCTTCATGCACAACTTTCTGCGCCGCCATACTATGCCGCGGCCTGTCTGCGATAACGACCTGTGCAAGCTATGCAGCCAGTGCTGGACAATCTGTCCAGCTCACGCCATCCAATCTTTGGAAGCTGGTGTCAAATTTGACTACCAAAAATGCATCCGCTGCTATTGTTGCATAGAAGTTTGCCCTCACGGGGCTTTGCATTCAAGGGAAACAATCGGTGGTAAAATCATGAGCCATTTGGTCGATAAGTCCGGCTGATATTTTACAAAAATTACTACACAAAAATGCGCCAATGGTGTAAAATTAAGTGCGATTTTTGAGTCGGCTGTTTTTTTAATTAAACTAATTCTTCTGGGCGTACTGATTTATCTTGGTAAAGCCCATAAGGAAACTTTCTTCATGTTAAAACCGGACTTTACCCGATATTCGCTGGCTTTGGTTGACGAAAATAAAATTATCTTTTTTTCTCAGGAGCATGGATTAAAGCCTCTTTGGGATTGTCTGGAAAATTATCGCCACGAGAAGAAAAATCTAATTTTATATGATAAAGTAGTTGGGTTGGCCGCGGCAAAACTGGTTTCCTACTCCGGAATAATATCAGCCATAGAGGCGCTTTTGATTTCCCAACCGGCAAAAATATATCTGGAGGAAAACCACATAAAAGTAAAAACTAAAATAACTGTTGCCAATATTTTGACAAAAGACAGGCGTTCAATATGTCCCGGTGAAATTATTGCTTTAAATACTGACGAGCCTGATGATTTTCGCACTAAGATAAAAAAAATGCTGAACAACTTCTAATTTTTATTACCGCGAATCAGACAAACAATTTTAAATGTAGGAGGGCATTATAATTGAATTATCAAACAGAAATACGCTAGCCATTTCTCTTTCCGACGGCACATCAATCAAGGGAATATTAAATATAAGAAAATACAAACGCCTGTCTGATTTTCTCAATTCTAAAGAAACCGAAACTTTTTTTTGGCAGTTTACGACTCATTGATGAATGAAACAAAAACCAAGGTAATGATTGTCAATCGTGGGCATATAACATGGGCAGTACCGGAAGAATAGTTTCCCGTTAGTTTCAAACATTGAAACGAAAAGTGATGATATCGCCATCCTGGACGATATATTCCTTTCCTTCCAGGCGCAGGCGTCCAGCTGATTTTACTTGGGCGGCAGATCCGCCGTGTGCGATGAAATCATCATAATGCATGACTTCCGCTTTGATAAAACCTCGTTCAAAATCATTGTGAATCGTTCCGGCGGCTTGGGGAGCTTTGGTTCCCGCGGGAATCACCCAGGCCTTGACTTCATCATCACCGACAGTAAAAAAAGAAATTCGTCCCAACAGAGAAAAAGCAGCGCGAATAATCCGACCAAAAGCAGGCTCGGCAATGCCCAGTGAGGCCAGAAATTCCTTTTGCTCGGCAGGCTCCAGTCCGGCTAGTTCTGCTTCAATTTTACAGCAAATACCCATGACCGGTTCGGATATCTTTGCCGCCTTCGCAAAGATATCAGCAAAAGAAAGATTATTTTCCGCCACGTTGATTACGATCAGCTCGGGCTTAATTGTCCAGAAAGAAAAACTCCGCAGAGAAAAGACTTCCGCTGGCGTCAGTCCAGCAGACCTCAGCTGTTTTCCCCCTTCCAGACATTCCTTTAACCTGGGTAAAAGTTCCGCCTGAGTTATATCCTGTTGTGTAAGCGCTTTTTTGGACATTTTGGTGAGGCGCTCCAGTTTCTTCTCGATTATCAAAAGGTCGGCAAGAATTAACTCATCTTCCAGCTTGCGATAGGCTTCAATGCTTAGTTGCACATCCGGCAGGGAAAATCCGTCAACCACATGCAAAATGCCGTCGGTGCCGCTTAAATTCTGTCGGATGGCTTCCCAGGGACGCTCACCTACGGCATGGACGTCCACAAAAGGAATTTTGGCCGGAGAAACTTTTACCGGTCTATATGTTTCCACCAGTTTGTCAAAACGAACATCCGGCACTGTTGCCAGACCACGCACGACGGTTTCGTTATGCTGCGCGCTGCTCCTAACACCGGTCATAATTTCAAATAATGTGCTCTTCCCGCTCTGGGGAAGACCAAGAATACCTATTTCCATTAAGAGAATTCCTTTTCAATTCTCTTCATAGCTTCTTTCAGCCGATCATCAGGCACGGTCAGAGACATACGGACAAAGCCTTCACCATATTTGCCGTAAGCGGTCCCGGCAGCGACCACAACGGCAGTCTCGTCAAATAAGCGGTTAGTAAATCCCAGCGATGTCATACCTTGGGGTACCGGCACCCAGAGATAAAATGTGCCGCGCGGCGGATTAAAATCAATACCGATCTTTTTGAGCGTTTTCAAAGCCAACTCACGCCTGCGTCTATATATCGCTAACATTTTCTCGATAAATGCCTCTTCCTTGCGTAAAGCTTGAATGCCGGCGAATTGAATAGGATTAAAAACCCCGGAATCTGTGTTTTCCTTCACCTTGCTGATGGCTGCAATCAAATCGGCATTGCCGCAAGCCATTCCCAGCCGCCACCCGCACATATTAAACGGTTTAGAAAGAGAGTTAAGCTCAATGCCCACATCCTTGGCTCCTTGGGCCGCAAGAAAACTGATCAGGGGCTGTCCGGCAAATACTATTTCGCTGTAGGGATTATCGTAACAAATAGCAATATCAAAGCTGCGGGCAAAGGCAACAAGCTTGTTTAAAAATTCCAGGGTGGCGCAAGCGCCCGTCGGATTATTCGGATAATTGAGAAACATGGCGCTGGCTTTTTTGGCAATATCAGTGGGAATGTCTTCCAATATCGGCAAGTAATTATTTTGCGACAGAATGGGTACGTTGTAGGGAACACCCTCGCCCATCAGAATGCTGGAACGATAAGCCGGATAACCGGGATCGGTCATCAAAACAATGTCACCGGGATTGACGCGCGCCAGCACAAAGTGATGGCAGCCTTCTTTCGATCCAATCAATCCGAGAATTTCATTTTCGGGATTCAGATTAACGCCATATCTTTTCTGATACCAGCGGGCAACTTCCTTGCGGAAAGCCAACATTCCTTTTTCTTCATCGGTGGGATAGCGCTGATTTAAAGGATCACGCACCGTAGAGCAGAGTTCAGCAATAATCGAATCCGGCGTAGCTTCCACGGGATCGCCAATGGCTAGAGAAATCACATCCACGCCTTCGCTCTTGGCCTTATTGATTTTTTTCCTTAATTCCATGAATAAGTATGGCGGTATTTTTGTCAATCGCTCGGCCGTTTTCAAGATCAAATTCCTCCAGAATTAATTAGTGAGACTAAAATTTTAAAAGTGAAATGCATTAAAGTTTATTAGTCGAACAATCCCTCCGAAGGCGGAGGGTTAAATGCCCTAAAGCTCGAGTCGGGGTTTCATACCCGTGATCAGCATTAATCATTTATATGCTTCTTCAAAAAGAAATCCCTGATAGATTATTTTTATTTTACCTTCAAGATAAATTTCCTCAAAGCGGTCACCTTTACGAATAAAATAAATGCGCAGAATTTCACCGCTTCGGACTATAGTATCGACGGGAGAATCTACTAAACCACGCTCAGCTGCGGCAAGAACTGCGGCAACGGCCCCAGTACCGCAGGCCAGCGTTTCATCTTCCACTCCGCGTTCGTAGGTGCGCACTTTCATTTTGTGCCGGTCAAGCACTGCCGCAAAGTTGGCATTGGTGCCTTTCGGTTGAAAACAATCATGGTGACGGATTTTGCTTCCCCAATCAACAACAGAACAAGATTCTATATTATCCACAAAGTTCACTGCATGGGGAACTCCCGTATCGACAATATCCAAAATAAATTCTTTGCCCGCAAGAGCAATATTTTTCCCCGGTATCACACGGGATGGATCAGTCAATTTGACTTTAGGCACATTTTCACGAACCTCAGCATTGACAATGCCGGCAACGGTTTCGAAGGATAGTTTTTCCCCCGCAATTCCTTGGAGAAACGCCCAGCGTGCTACACAACGGGCAGCGTTTCCGCACATCTCCGCCACCGAGCCGTCCGAGTTAAAAAACTGCCACTTAAAATCGGCTGTCTTTGACGGTTCAATTAGGACTAAGCCATCGGCTCCTACGGAAATTTGCCGTCGACACACCGCACGGGCAAAATCAGGAAGGTTGCCTACATTCAAGGATAGATCACGGTTATCAATAATAATGAAATCATTACCGCTGCCGCTCATCTTATAAAATTCAATAATTTTTGGATTTTTACCGGTCATAGTCCTGGCGCTTATTCCGCAGTAGTTTTTCTTAGGCTTCAGCGACAATATCCTCTTTACGATTCAACGAACGTGTCACACGCAATACTTCCTCCGTCGTCGTTATTCCACTCATCACTTTATAAATGCCGTCTTTCTGCAACGTGATCATACCCTGTTTTAATGCCAGTTCGTTTATCTGGTTAGCATCGGATGTTTTTAAGATAAGCCTCTTAATTTCATCATCAACAATCATGATCTCGAATATCGCCGTCCTGCCGCGAAAGCCGGTTTGCATACACAAATTACAGCCCTTTTTCCGGTAAAAAGTATTGTTTTTCAATACCGACTTGTCCAACCCCAAGTTGGTCAAAGATTCTTTATCCGGCTTGTAAATTTCCTTGCAGTGCGGACAAAGCACGCGCACCAGACGCTGGGCGATAATGGCGATAACCGATGAGGTAACCAAAAAAGGTTCTATCCCCATATCAATAAGTCTGGTGACGGCACTGGCGGCATCATTGGTGTGCAACGTGGAAAAAACAAGATGTCCGGTAAGCGACGACTGAATGGCGATTTCCGCTGTTTCCCGGTCCCGGATTTCACCGATCAGGATAACGTCAGGATCCTGGCGGACAATGGAACGCAAACCAGCGGCAAAGGTCAGATCAATCTTGGGATTGACTTGAATTTGCCCGACGCCGTCCATTTGATATTCGATAGGGTCTTCAATGGTAATGATATTAATTTCCGGTCGGTTAATTGTAGAAAGAGCCGCATACAATGTCGTGGTCTTGCCGCTGCCGGTGGGGCCGGTAACCAGAATAATCCCGTAAGGCGATTTAATCAGGCGGTTGAGCAGCTTGATGCGTTCATCGTGCATGCCCAGATCGGCAAGCATCAGGATATTGGCGGACTTGTCGAGCAAACGCAGCACAACTCTTTCGCCAAAAGCAGTGGGAATTACCGATACCCGAATATCGATTAGGCGGTCGGCTATTTTTATTTCAATACGCCCGTCCTGCGGCAAGCGTTTTTCCGCAATGTTTAGTTTAGCCATGATTTTAATACGGGAAATAAGCGGCGACTGGATTCTACGCGGTAAACTTAAAATATCATACAGAATGCCGTCAATTCGGTAGCGGATTTTCAAATTGCCGGAATAAGGCTCGACGTGAATATCGCTGGCCCGGTCTTTAATGGCCCCGGCGACCAGCAAGTTGACCAGCTTGATAATCGGCGCGTCGCTGGTTTCATCAAGCAGATCAGCGGTCTCACTGATTTCCGAAATAAGATCATCGGCCGAGGTTTCATTCATCTCTTCAAAATAGTCTTTGGCTGAAGCGCGGCTCATATCATAAGCCATATTGATCGCCGCCATGATCGCGTCCTGCGAGGAAAGAACAACGGGCAGATCCGGGCTCTGCAGAAGCCGCCGCAGGTCATCAACAGGCTGAAAATTTGTTGGATCGTTGACTGCGATAACCGAATCCTGAGAGGTAATGAGCGGAACCATCTTATGCTTCTTTAAGTATTGAATGGAAACGTTTTGCGTGAAATCAATATTGATGCTCTCCATCGGCAGTTCCGGTAAGAATGACAGCCCGAAGTGTTCAGCTAGTATTTTTAATAATTGGATTTCGTCAATGGCTTTTTTCCGGATGAGATGATCAAAGAATCCGGTGCCGTTATTGCCTTTTGTCTTATGTGCCTCATCTATAATTTCTTGAGAAATTCCCTCTAAAAGTAATTTTGTTTCCAAAGAAAGCGATGGTTTCTTTTGTTCTAACGTTGGATTATTCTTTATGCCGGAGGATGTTTTTAAGGCCGTATGGATTTTGGACATAAGGGGTTACTGCCTTTAGCTAGGGTTTAACCGGTGTTTTATTTGCGGCAGGAATTGGTGCGCCGGAAGGTTTAGTTTCCGGTTTCTTTTCGTTTAATTTAATGATTCCTTCAGCCACTTCTCCCATGGTCTCTCTTTTTTCCTGATAAAGGCCTGCGGCATCCTGCTGAGTCCGCACAATATGCGGCGTCAAAAAGACATACAGGTTTGTTTTTCCCCGGGAAGTGGAATGTGTTTTAAAAAGCCACCCCAGAAGAGGAATATCGCCCAAGAGTGGTATTTTATATGTATCTTCTTCCGTACTGTCCCCTACCAGACCGCCGATGACGACTGTTTCATTATCCTTGACCACTACCGTTGTTTTAGCCGTTCTTTTTAAAGTCGTCGGCGTTGTATTTGTTGCAGCGGATGTAAGCTTGGTCACCTGCTGTGATATTTTCAGACGAATGAAGTTTTCTTCATTGATATGCGGTGTGATATTCAGGATCACGCCGACATCCCGGTATTCATAGCTGTTGTAGTTGAGCGGGATGGTGGCTATCGCTGTTGATGCCGTCGCCGTTGCCGTTGTGGAACTCTGCTGCGAGGTGATATAGGGAACGTTTTCGCCCACATTTATTTCCGCTTCTTCATTATCCAGGGTCATGATCTGAGGAGTGGATAAAATGGACACTTCCTGATCCGTCTTATAGGCCTGAATAACAGCTCCAATATTAGGAAAGGTAACGCCGCCGATGGTAATTCCCGCTCCGATAATGCCCATTGTAAAACCGCTCGGAAAAGCAGTCGCAGTCAAAGTATCGAGAATATTGTAGCCGCCCGGATTTGTTGTACTGCCCGCGCCACCCGAGCCTATAAACGCCGCCGATTGGCCTGTATCGACACCGGAAACTTTACCTGTATCGGTCAGACCGCGCCATTCCACACCCACATTAAAAGCTTTATTGGTATTTACTTCCATTATTAAGGCCTCAATATAAACCATGGGCCGCGGCACATCGAGCTGTTTGATAATAGTTTCGAGAATCTTATAATCTTCGCGCTCGGCCATAATAACCAAAGTATTCGTTGCTTTATCCGAGACAACCTGGACATTTTTCGAAACAACTGGGGCCAGCGTCTTTTGAGCCCCTGCCACGCCGCCCGCGGTGCTTGCCGCTACGCCTGTATCTTTGACAATATTGTTAAGTACTTTAGCTAGGTCTTCGGAATTGCTATTTTGCAGGCGGTAAACCTGGATATTGGACTCGCCGCGGGGAACGTCTTTATCCATAAACGTAATCAACTTACGGACATTTTCCGTGTCGGAGACACTCGCAAGTAAAACAATCGAGTTTGTTCTTGAATCCGGAACTATTCTAAGGGGTGTAACATTAGCGCGGCGTTGTTGAAAAATCGTCGTCAAGGACTTCACCACTTCGGAGGCCGAAGCGTTCTGCAACGGAATATAGGTAATCTGATCCCCCGCTCCTTCTACATCCAGAGCTTTGATTATTTCCTGAAGTCGTTTGATGTTGGATAAATAGTCGGTAATAACCAGAATACCCGCGGGTGGATAAGAAAGCACCGAACTGGACTTGGAAATAATCGGATCCAGAACACGTTTTATTTCATCGGGGTTGGCTCGTTCTAGAGATATAAGCTGGGTAACAATACGGTCTTCGGGGTCGGTGATTTCTTTTTTCAACCTTGTCTCTACACTTTTCTCCCGCGCTAAGACCGATGGGATGATCTTAACCATATCCCCCGCGGGGACGACGGTAAACCCGTTAACTTCCAGAACGGACAAAAAGACTTTATAGACATCTTCCAGAGGGATTTTTTTAGGAGATATGATGGTGACCTTGCCCTTGACTTTATCATCAATGATGAAATTTTTTCCGGTAAGTTCACTGACAAATTTTATAAAAACCCCTACATCTACGTTATCGAAATCAATTGTCACGTACTTTTCGGCATGTTCTTTTGCCTGTTGGATGGGTGCTTTCTTTACTGCCGGAAGTTCTTTCGGCGATGGAGCAACATTTTCTCCTTTAATGGCATCCGGCTGAGTTGAAGGCACTTTTGCTTTTTCTTCCGAAGTTCCCGGTAATATCACGGCGTTTTTTTGCTTTGATGCCGGGGCCTTCTCTGTAACAGGAGCAGGTTTTCCTTCCGGCACAGCCGGTGTTGCCGGCGATACTTTGATAATCTTCTTGGTGGTATCCATAGGTGGTGCGGCTTCTTTTTTTTGCGTATCTTTTTGCGGGGGAATTTCCTTTTTGGGCAGCTGATCTTTCGGTTCATCTTGAGTTGTTGATATGCTTTCATTTTCGTCAGTTCCAGCAATTCTGGCGGCAAAAGAAGCTTCCTCCGTAATCGAAAATAGTATCAGCGCAATTAACCCGGCCGAAAATATGCGAAGTTTAATTTGTGTATGGATGAATCTCATTTTAATTTTCCGGTTTCTCCACTAAATTTTTGAACTCCAGCAAATCAGCTAATACCTTTAAATCGCTATCACTTTTTGCCCACTGCCTTGCTTGCGGGTTAAACTCAATGGCATTCTTGAGATAAAACAGGCTCTGGGGCACATCATTTTTTTGCGCATAAAGACAGGCCAAGTTGTAATGGGCCTCAACATAATCGTGTTTTATATTCAGTGCGTTATGAAAACAGGTGATCGCCTTTTTGTAATTTCTCTGGCTCATGTAAGTCACTCCCAGATTATTCAATGCCTGAACATTTAGCCGATCAATTTTAATAACTTTTTTATAAAGGCTTTGGGCTTCTTCTATTTTTCCTTCCTGCTGCTTCTGCAGGGCTTGCGTATAAAGAGCTTTGGAATCAGTAATCACCGGCTTAAGTTTAGTCTCTGCAGAGATTGTTTTCCTCTTTAATCCGGCCTTATTGTTTGTGACCGTTATCGTTTCTTTAACAACCTGTGCTTCCGCCGGTAACATGTTTGCCTTATCCTGTACTGGCAGGGGTTTCATTGCCAGTGGCGTTTCCTGCACCTTTTTATCTTCAGGCCAATATAACAGAACCATAATCCCCGCAACTGAGAAAAAAACCAGCAATGTTCCAATTAATAAGAGTAATTTTTGCGGTCCATAAAGCTTTCTTTCAGGCGTAGATATTATATGGCTATAAGAAACATTATATGATTTTTTCTCTTTTTGCGCCTTGCGTAATGCGTCGTTTATGTAGCTCATAATCTTCCCTTGGTCAAGAATTTCCCACAAGAGTTAAGCTGTTAAGCGCAGCCATATTCTGCTCCAGCCGTTCATTGTTTTTTGGAAATAATTGGCACCGATATCTTTAACCGCCAGAGTCACGATTCTGCGGTCAATTTTACTCACGTTTTTCGTGTAAGCAATCAACAAAGCCCGATCGCAAAGAGCGTTAATCCGACGGGGAATACCCTCGGTAAAATTATAAATAACGGAAAAAGCACCCTTCGTAAACTTGAGGGTACCAGGGCCTTCGGCTATTTTCAAACGATGCTCGATATAATTGCGCACTGCCGATGGAGATAAAGGTTTCAGATCATATCTGACCGTGATCCTTTCGTTTAACTGCCGCAGAGCCGGCAGCATCAAAGTATTGGCCAGTTCCTGCTGCCCGATTAAGACTATTTGAATAAGTTTTTCTGTTTCGGTTTCCAAATTCGAAAGCATCCTGATTTGCTCCAGAACTCCATGAGAGAGATTCTGCGCTTCGTCAATCAAGAGCACAGCGTTTTTCCCGGCAGCATAATTGCCGAGCAAAAACTTGTTTAGAGCATCAATATAAATTTTCTTTGTCTTTGACTTGTTTCTGATGGTGATGCCATACTCCTTTACGACTGTCTCCAATAACTCTATATCGGAAACGGCCGTATTAAAAATCAGCGCTGTTTCCACTGAATCATCCAGAGAGCTAAGTAAGCTGCGGCAAATTGTGGTTTTTCCCAGGCCGATGCCGCCGGAAATTAAAACAAATCCTTTTTTCTCCTTAATACCGTAAATCAGGCAATTCAACGCGTCGCGATGCTGTTCGCTTAAAAACAAATAACGAGGTTCCGGCAATAAATTGAAAGGATTTTCTTTTAAACCAAAATAAGCAGCATACATTATAAATAAATTCTCCTGAGCCAATCAGTAAAAAGAATAATTGATTGTTTCAAACTCGCCGTTTCTCTTTAAGCTTACGTCTAAACTGCCGCCGGTCTGCATAATATTAACCATTTGCAGAATGTCATCCGCAGTTTGCACGGGTTTGCCGTTGACGTCAATAATTATATCACCGTTATGCAGCCCCAGTTTTTGGTAAAGGCTGTTGGGCTTGATATCGGAAACAATAAACCCTTCCTGCACGCCGTCCTCAAAATAAGGACGCACGATCGCTTGCGTCATAATTGTTTTTAAATCGCGTAGTTTTTCATTTACTTCACCTTTGCTCAGAACCATGCCGGAACTAGGGATGCTCGCTGGCGGTGTCTGCAAACGCGAAAGCAGGGCACCTTCCGGGGTCTCTTTTATTTTTAAGATTATTTCTCTGCCTTCACTTTTTATAATGGCTGTATTGCGCGTAATCTTAATCAGCCTGGCCGAACCGATCATATCGCCGAGATGGTACAGACGCTGTTTATTCTTACCGCGTTCCTCAATAACAATAAACCCAAATGAGTCACCGCCAGCTATAGTACCTTTTAGATCAAACGCTGCCATTTCCTGGCTTGCACCAAAAAATCCACCGCCCAGTTGTTTGTCGCTTATTGCTTTCAATGTTGATTGAAATAAATTGCGTTCGGTGATTACGCCGTAATTCTGAAGGGAACTCCGCGATGCGCTATCTGTAACAAGCTTGGAAGAAGCCGTATTCTTTGCAGCCGTGGATTGATTAACCGTTGATAAGCTGATTATTTTGTAAAAAAGACCAACTGTTTCATAGGACAAAATTGTTATCGCGACCACAATAAGGAATGTCGGCAGCACGGGCAAAAGTATTGCCGGATTGGCAACAATGTTGCGGATGTAGCCGGCTATTTTTTTTAAGAGCATTTCTATTTTCAGGCGCATAGACATTACCATTTAAATATAACGTACTAACGGGTTGGCCAGTGTTCCGCTAATTGTAACTTTCATTTTAACTTTGTCTTTGCCCAATATTTCTATTGTTCCGTTCAAGTTAAGCTGACTGTTTTTAAAATCAGCGGCCGGTGTCACATCGCCTTTTAAAGAACAATTAATTTGCGGGCCAAATGTATCCATTTTTTCCAGTTTGAAGACGCCGTTTTTCAGTTGTGCCTGGACTTCGCCGCGATCATAATCAATTTTGGTCACTCCCAAAAATGGTTCAGCCAGCGGATAAGAACCATTTTTAAAGAAAAGTATTATGGTTCCTGACGCGCTTTTCCCGACTTCATCAGTAATATAAGTTAAAGTGCCCCGCGCTTTTCCCGTAAATGATCTTCCTGGATCACCCTTAAATAAAGGATATTTCCCTATATCGATATTCTCAAAATCTAATATTACTTCGACCGGTGGATAAACTTTAGCCAATGAAACAAAGCCTGCACGTCCATTAAAGCTGCCTTCATAGGCTTTGCCGGAAAGTCCGATATAAGTATTCTTGCGGAATAAACTTAATAAATTGAATTGGAGATCGAGCAATTCTCCCTGAAAGAAAACAAATTCCTGCGCTGGCGAACTGATGGTTACATTTTTTAGTTTGATCCCTAGAGGGAGAGCAGGACGCAACGACACGGATTTAATAATGAAATCAGTGGAGTTAATGGAATCTTCCAGCCTGCTCTTAACCAGTTCCCCCGGAAAAAGCAGATACAGGAATACCATGGTAATAAATATTCCATAACCGGTAAACCACAATCCCTTTTTCTTAAGTAATCTCATCTTATATACAAACCTCGCAGATGAGAACTAAGCGACTGAACAGATGCTATCTGCAGTTGAGCGCTTAAATATTCCGGGCTTTCTTTCATTTTGTTTACGGTAATTCTTTTGATTCGGACTAAATCGGCAGGCGATTCGGCAAAATATAAAAAGTCGGTAAGCTGCTTGATGGTAATTTTGTCGAGTTTCATATCAATCAGTGATTCCTCAAAAGTAGCGGACTTAGTTCCCACAGAAGAGTTCATATATTTAATATTTCCCCTGACTCCTGCTTGTGCCGCCTTTTTTTCCAGATAGGAAAATAAACTGAAATCCGCCGTTCGGGTGGACATAACCCTTTTTATTTTTTCTATTTTTACTTCCTGCCCGGAAAATTCGGCATCGAGTTTAATTACTTCGTCCAGTTTCTTTTGATTAATCAAAAGTGATTGCCTGATTTTTGCCTGGGCATCCCAGAGTGGAAAAATTACCAACTCGATGATCAGAGCAACGAGGACAAAAGCCGCTGTGCCTGCGACAATGTAACGCTGTCTTTTATCCAGCTTATCCCAGAATGTTTTAATCATCTAAGTTCAATCCTTAAATCGAAATCAACTTTGTTGCCCTGTTTAGTAAGACTTGTCGAACCTAAAGCTACATCCTTAAAGTATTTTGATTTGGCCAGTTCATTTTTTATCGCGGAAACATCATCAATATTTTTAGCCTGACCTTTAATCAAAACAGCAGTATTTTCGTAACTGAAATCGGTAATGATTACATCACGCGAAGTTGAGATTAAACTGGAGATTTCTTTCAATAAATCAACCACCGGTATATCCCGCGCACCTTCATAAAGGCCAAAAGTTTTTTTATTTTCAGCAAGCTTTGTCTTGAGTTGTTGCACAGGGTCAACCATGGCCTGAGCTTCGGGGAAATTTTTCTTAAAAATCAGGGAGATTTGTTTTACGATAGTGTTTTGACGCTGAACCTGCACGTCATAGTCAAGAAACTGATTGACTGCCGCCAGAAAGAAAATTATTCCGGCAACTACCGCTGCCTCCTTCAAGTGTTCTTGAAGTTTAATCCGGACATTTTTAGCGGCAAATTCACCTTGCCGGAAATTAAATGATGTTTTGCCGTTAAATATCCTCATTGCCGCCGCCAGCGCAGTATTCATGATCTGCGGCTGGTATTTCCCCTGAAGATTACCTTCAATTTCGATCTGTTTTGATCGGGTAAGATCAAGAATTTCCGCAGGCAGGGCAAAATAGTTCTCCAACTCTTTTTTCAAAGGGGGAAACAGACAACCTCCGCCGGTTATGGTAATTCGAATCAAATCACTTTGCAGAATATCGTTTAACTTCATAAATTCAATAGTATTTTTTAGCTCCAGACAAAACTTGTGGCACAAATCGGCAACCTTTGCTCCCGCAGCATTGCCATCGGCATTGATTTTTGTAAGCTCGGCCTCCCCCCCGGTTTGTGCGGACATATCAGCGGCCAATGCCGCCGTCATCTGATTGCCGCCTATGGCCAAAGAACGTAATTGAACGATTGTACCATTTTCATAAAATACTGCTGCCGTTGAGCCTGTGCCTATATCCAATAAGACGCCGCAAGCTTCCGCATCATTCTTCTCCAATATGGCAGAGGTTAGCGCCGCTGCTGAGATGTCAATGACGGACACCTCTCCCAGATTGCTCTCCACCAAGGCTATCCAGTCCTGGATTGCTTTTTTGGTTGCCGCGGCTACCAGAAGACCGCTGGTGTGAACTTTCAAATAATCGGTAACTATTTCATTTACGGCAAAAGGAATAAGTGGTTCTAACTCGAAAGGCAGTGTTTTTCTGATTTTATTGTCATCGTGGAAGGGCAGGCTGACCTGCCTGAACATTATGTCGGTAAGCGGTAAAGAAAGGCAGCACGGCGTGTTCTGAAAACTTTTGTTTTCCGCCAGTTTTTTTAATGCTGCTTCCATCCCGCCGCAGGCGTTAATATCCAAAGTCTCGGCGGCAAGAATGCGGCCACCAGTTAAACCTTTTCTGGTGAACAGAACGGCCTTAATTGTGCTTTGGCCGATATCCAGTCCTAAAACGGTTTGCGGCATTAATCCTGCCTCCATTTAATTATCTGGACGGATTTTTGCCCCGATCTTTGGACCACTCCGCTTAAGCTTTGTTGCATGTTCTTCATCTTCCCTACAGAGATAATTTTAAAATAATTGCTTTTTACCGTAATCAGTTCCGGCTTGATCGTCACGCCCTTCAGAACATTTTGATACCACTGGGGGTTGGATAAATAATCATTATTACCTTCCGCTCTACGGTACTCATCCATTCTATCCGCCATTTCCACGCTGATCCCGGCGGAAAGTGCTAGTGCTCGCAGAACCATCTTGGGCGCGGTATTGATATTTATTCGTCCATCACTGTCCGTGGTAACGTATTGAGCCAACGCCGGTTTTTTATCTGTTCCGTAAAAAATATCTTTAGTTATTCCCTTTACCATAAGCAATTCTTCAATGCAATCCATTGGAGCATTTTTCGCTTCATAAGGCGGATTTAAAGAAGCGTAATAAGCGGTTTCGGCTCCATAACCCGTAACCGCATTATCCGCGTCTATCCAGTCTTTGATGCAATCGACTATCGTCTTTACTGTTACTTCGTCCAGTCCAAATTCCGGCTGGCTGAGCAATCGAATCAATATATTTTGAATATCCTGATTATATTCATTTCCGTTTACCAGTTTATTGAGAGGAATTTTACCGGCTTCATCTTCAATCGTCGTGATAAAATAACCATCGGTAAAAAGGTTCGGGGATTGCGCGGATAGTTTTTCCGTCTGTGCCCAATCATCGCGCAAGGTGACGTAATCGTTATCAGTGTTGGCCAGCAGGGCCGCGGCCCCATAAAAGCCGGATTTGGCAATATATGTTAATTTGATGCCGTCGCTTAGGTTGGCTGCATCGTAAATTGAGGCCCGTGTAGAACGGTTCAATTCTATGGCTACGGCAACTAGTATAGCGATAATCAATATTACCGTGATCAGCGCGATACCGCGATTATCGTGAAACAACAATTTCCGAAGCGAAGCGCCCGGAAATTGGTAAGTTGAACTATCCCGCGTAAGCAGTGGATTGTGAGACCCAAGTTTCAGAAACAGAGTGCATGACCTGAAGGTCATCTGCGACTGAAACTTGCAGGTCGAATTATCCCGCCGTTGGCGGGATGAAGCGAAAGATATAATACTGCTAGCGAACTCACAGAATTGTTTCCAAAGCTTGCTTTGTGGTTTATACCCGTGATTGAGAAATATGTTTTTCATTGCGTTTATTTCTGAACCGGTAAAAATACTTTCGTCATAAATTTGTAAGGTTTACCCTTCTCATTTAAATTGACCAGCGCCAGTTCTATTTTTACAGCCGCAGGGGATTTACCTTTTTGCTGGGACGAAAGTGAAGAAGAATCCCAGGAATCCAATTCGTTGCCTGTGGAGTCATAAAATCTTAAGCTCAAAGAACCGATGTTTTGACAAAGCACAAATCCGCCGCTGATATTTGTTCCGGTAGAAGGTTTGGCGCCGGGGAAATCGGATCTCCATAGAGAAAAGCTATCTCCGCCCTCATCTTCGTGCACATAGTAACTGATTGCGGCTGGTGATCCTTCACCTTCATTTTCGCCAAAAGCCAGATGAGAAGCCGACCAGAAAGAAAGAGAATAAAATTCCCGGTTGTTTAATGTTTCCTTCTCCGCGCGAAAATCAAAGGCGCCCGAGGCCAGCTGCAGACAGGACAAATCTTTGATCATTCTGTCCATTGCTGTCCGCGCCATTTTGTAAATCTGATCTTCATATTCAATATCATGGACGATTTTCATTGTATAACTATAAGAGACGTAAACAGTGGAAAGAACCAGGCCGAGAATCAATATGGCGATCAATATTTCGACCAGTGTAAAACCTTTCACGTCAGCATTTTTTTTTACGGGCCGATCGGTCATAAATTACATTCCTACTGTCTTGTAGAGGACAAGTTTGTATGTTCCGCCATTAACGAATAATTTGTTGGTTACCGTAACCTCAATTTTCTTAAACTGTGGAATTTGGGTATCGCTAGCTTCCAGATGCCAGGTATATTGGGGATAATCGGGACCAAAGTCTCCGTCTTCGCTGTGGTTGGCCACGGTGGAACCGGCTTCAACCTCCACCATTTTGCTTTGGGCCAGCAGAGATGCGGTAGTCATAAAACGTGATTCAGTGGACATGGAAATGCTCTGCGATTGCGACTGAAAGACGGCGATAAGTGCGATGGCCAAAATTGCCATGGCAAACAATACTTCCACAAGAGTGAAACCGTTTGCCTTGTTTTGTATCATGCTACCCATCCTTTATCTGGTCTTAGATTGACCTGAAGCGGCTACGGGAATATCCACGTATTTATCATAAACATCTGTTACGCCCAGGAAAGGATTTATTACCATTGTCATTCTGTCTTCTTCATAAGCCAGATGGATTACGGACGGAGAACAAATATTCTTCTTTCCGAATTTAATTCTCACTTCGTCCTTGTATTGCTTCTTATTATTTTCTCCGACAACATCCAGGATTACAACCCCGGAAGGTAAATGCTGCGGGCGGTTCTTTATTTCGTCTTGTTTTTCCGGGGTCATGTCGGAGGTAATAACCCAATAGGCGGAATGAGGTAAATCCAGACAAAGAATGTAATCTATCTGATCGCGGACAGCCTCGACGCGCAGTTTTCTTTCCATCTCAATGAGCTGGCGCGAAGCCTTTTTAAGATTGTTTCCGGTCAGAACATCCCTTGTGGAGGGGACGGCAAATACTAGAATCACTCCGATAATGGCGATGACGACTATTATTTCTACAAGCGTGAAACCCGAATGTCCCGCAAAATATCCTGACACTCTAGGACACGCGAGACGATATTCTTTATAGCGCTTCATTAAAGCTTGTTTACTCAATTTCCCAGTTATTGATGTCTTTATTGACACCTTCTCCGCCCGGTTCTCCATCGGCACCCAAAGAACTCAAATCAAAATCGCCGTGGCTGCCGGGACAAACATAAATGAACTCGTTATCCCAGGGATCTTTGGGCACCTTGCCTTTTTCCAGGTAACCGCCCTGCCGCCAGTTTTTGGGAAGGTTGCCAATAGTGGGGGCTTCTACCAGGGCTTTCAGTCCCTGCTCTGTTGTCGGATAGGTGCCGTTATCGAGCTTGTAGAGTTTTAGTGCCGACTCCAGAGCTTCGATTTGAATTTTAGCTTTGGCCTGACGCGCTTCGTCGGGACGTCCCATGATGCGGGGAATAATAAGACCGGCAAGTATTCCTAAAATGACAATGACCACCATTAATTCTATTAAGGTAAAACCAGCCTGCACATTTTTCTTTTGTCTGATTCTGTTCATAATCAACTCCTGTTTTTTTATTTGTGAAACTCCAATTTCCATAACGCCGTGTAAGGAAATTGGTAAGTTGTAATAAAACCCAAGCTTCAGAAACAGAGTGCATAACCTAAAGGTCACACATGCTGAAGCTTGCAGCTCGAATTATCCCGCAAAGCGGAGGGTAATGAAACTCAGATATTTACAAGCACACACAACGCAATAATATCTTTTAGTTGAATCGATTCCGCATTAATAAGGGGTATAAAACACCGGCTTGCTGCAGAATCTATGCCCGTGGTTATTAAATTTCACGCGCGTGCAAAAGTACATATGCGCAGTCCGGCGAATGCCATGGTCATTTTACGAAGCCGTCACCTTACCAGCTGGTTCATTTCAAAAATCGGCAGTAAAATCGAAATCACGATGAAACCAACTACAAGCCCCATTACTAATATCATTAACGGCTCCAGAAGAGAAGTAAGTACCATTATATCCGCTTGAGCTTCCGTCTCGTAAGCCGTAGCCACACGGTTGAGCATTTTTTCCAGCGTGCCGGTTTGCTCTCCCACGGCAACCATTTCCGTAACCAGAGGAGGAAAGATGCCGCTTTGTGTGAGGGGACCGGAGAGCCCTTTGCCCTCCTCCACATCTTTACTCGCTTTACTGATTGCTTCGCCGATGAGAATATTGTTGACGACATTACAGACTATTTCCATTGACGATAAAAGCGGCACACCGCTTTGCAACAGAGTGGCGAGTGTCCGGCAAAACCTGGCGATAGCAATCTTGCGGTTGACCTGGCCCCAGACCGGAATTTTTAGCTTGGCCGTATCCCATAGGCGCTTGCCTGCTTCTGTACCGGTCGTCATATATTTAAAAGCCGCTATTGCGGCTGCCAGAAGAATCAGAATAAGCCACCAAAAAGATTTTAAAAAATTACTGATGGCAATTAAAACAATTGTAATCAGCGGTAACGTCTGGTGCATATCGGTGAAAATACCGGTAATTTTAGGAACAACAAAAGTCATCAACAGAAAAATAACACCGCTTCCGATAAACAACATAATTATCGGGTAGGCCAGGGCTGACCTGATCTTGCTCATCAAGGCCTGCTGATTTTCGCTGAAATCGGCAAGCCTCTCCAAGACTAGATTGATTGTGCCCGAAGATTCTCCGGCCCGGACCATGCTTACGTAAAAAGACGGAAAAATATGGGGAAAATTCAACATGCCCTGCGTCAGGCTTTTACCTTCATTAACTTGTTCGCGAATTTGCGCGAGTGTTTGTTTCAAAAGAGGATTTTTTGTCTGGGCGATTAAAACAGACAGCGAAGGCACAAGCGGAATACCGGAGCCTAAAAGAGTCGAAAGTTGCCGGGTGAATACAGACACGACTTTAGTGGAAACCCGCTGCCAGAGATTAATACCCAAAACACCGGATAATACCGTATCCTTCTTATCTGCCGCCTGATTAATTTCAGTGGGGTAAACTCCCTCTTCACGCAATTTCTGCCTCGCCGCGGCAACACCCATGGCATCAACAAAGCCTTTGCGCTCGCGTCCTTTTTCATCCAAAGCCGTATATTCGTATACACTCATCTATTTTTTGCTCCATGAAACTCAATCCCGGTGGCACCTCTACCATGATTTCAAATTTGATTCAACGAGTTATCATACGTTTATGCAAGCATTTAATTTGAGAAATATTTTAATGGGAAAATTCCAAGAATTATAAGGATACTCCACAAAGGACTTAATATTGTTGATATATTAGATCGCTTGTAGTAATGGTCACCGAGGAGGGGGAAATATGGAACTCAAGACTCATTGCATTTGCAGGCTTGTCAAGAACGAAGACCTAAATCACCACGGGACTTTATTTGCGGGTAAGACGGCCATGTGGTTCGTAGAATCGGGATTTATCGCTGCGGCAAGTCTTACGCATCCCGAAAACATTGTCTGCGTGAACATACACGGCATGCTCTTTACCAGGCCGGTGCGCAATGGCCAAGTCATCCGATTTGAGAGCAAGGTTATTCTGGCTGGGAAAACACGCCTTATTTCGTACATAAGGGTTGTGGATAACAGCAGTAACGAGTTTTATCTTGACGGTTTTGTCAGCTTCGTACATGTGGATTTGAAAGGAAAGTCGCTGCCGCATGGAATCGAAATTAAGCCTACAACCCCTGAAGATATTGCTCTGCACGAAAAAGCAAAAAACTTGGGATAAAAGAGTTGGTTTTCTGCCGATGCCGAAACACTACTGCATTTTACGAATTCGCACTTCTATCCCTATGGTATTTTTGAGCAGATCAATCAGCTTTGCTGTATCCGTGTTTCCGTAGTGGTAGGGGTAAAGTATCTTGGGCTGGAAAGCCTTTGCCGCATCGGCTACCATTTCCGGGGTCATCGTATAGGGAAGATTCATGGGCAAAAAAGCGATGTCGATATCCTTGAGATTTTTCATTTCCGGTGTATTTTCCGTATCGCCGGCAACATAAAGACGCTTGTTGCCAATAGTGAATATATAACCATTGCCCGTACCCTTGTGGTGGAAAGGATTTCCAGGTGATCGCATATTCACTAAATTATACGCAGGAACCGCTTCAACTCGCAGATCTTCGATAGTCCGGATATCACCATTTTTCATAATGATTGCGTCCGATATTTGCCTGGCGACTGTTTCCGTGGTAACTATTTTTGTTTTAGCGGTTTTGATCAGGTTGAGCGCCTTGAGATCAAAATGATCCGGATGCTCATGAGTTATGAAAATCAAATCGGCTTTGGGCATTTTCGAGTAATCGGCCATCTGGGATACGGGATCAACATAAATGACCTTGCCGTTTATGGACATCATTATTGTTCCATGTCCAACGAATGTTAAAACAAGGTCTCCTCTCGAAGTCTTTATCGTGTCGGATTCAAACTTTTGTTCCGCCGCAACCACTGTCGTCGCACAGAGGAAAAATAAACTCATAAAGACCAATTTTCCCATAGTTGCCTCCTAATTTTCCAATCTACGCGGCTCGTTTTGTTTACTCCATCTATCGGTTGTCTATAATTCATCGGGAAATTTAAATAAATCTGCAAACCTAATTGTTTTTTCCAATACGTGCTAAACCATTCATGTAACGGACACAAACATCGTCTAACGGTTCGATACAGAGGCACTTTAAATAAGATTTGATAAATCCTTTGAGAAAAGCCGCTGCGGGAAGCCGTTTAACTTTATCTTCCTCGATACTTATTAGATAATCCAGGCGTATTTTTGTTTCTCCGGCAATCTTTTCGATAGCCATACCCAGTTCATTTCTAATTGCTTTAAGGTCAGCGCCGTTAATTTCCTGTTTAGATAAAATTTCACTAATGCGCTTATTTTGAGCTACTTTTTCCCTTAAAGTGGTCGTATTGTTTCTAAGCACAGCTGCCCTACCCCATTGCCTGCTGGCGTCATAAATGCCCCCTGATCTTTTAGCCCCGGCTTTGCCTCCCACATTCTCGAGAATTCCCAGCTGAATAAGTTCTTTATCGTAGTTTTTTCTTTCTTTTCCATTGATGAGGGTTAAGTAAGCTTTTTCCAAAAGGTTAAGTATCTCTTGTCTTTCTTCAAGAGAAAAAAAAGAATAACTGACCAGAGAGTCTGCCCGGTACATTTGCATAGCGGCATTATAAGCATGACGAATTTCAAAAAATGCCGCATCAGGAGTAACATCCAAAATTTCATAATAATTCAGATTGGCAAAATTTTTTTTCATAAAAAGACCTCAAGAATAATATTTTTATAAATACTTTATAAAATTGATGCTTTTAAGAATAACGCATCAATAATTGCTCGCTTGTAGAGTTAACAAGCCGTTTGCTTAGCTCTCTCAGGTCGTAAGCCGTACGAGTGTAAGGATATCTATCCAAAAACGATACCCGTTGACAAACAGCATCGTGAACACGGTCATCGAAAGCAACATTACCGGCAAAATCAACCTGAAAGCCAAGGTGTTTTTCAATAATTTTACATATTTGCGCTCCTAGCGCGATATTATCCTGTTTACGCAACTGGTTGAGAACAAGCTTGAATCTGAAGGAGGCGAAATCATTTTCCAATTGCAAACTTTTTTCATTGTGCACTCTTTTAACCGCCTGCATAATGCAATCCGGTTTATTAAATGATCCTTCTCCAAATTGCTGTATAACTTGTTCTTCCAGAACCTTAAAATCAGCCGCATTAAAATACTGACGAATCCGCCGGAAATAAATAGAGCGAACCAGCCGGTAAACGTTTTCAATAGAAGTAGGTTCCGGTGTTGTAATAAATATACTATTTTGTGAAATCAGAAAAAAATCAAGGGTATTAAAAGAAGTTCCGGCTCCCAGATCCAGCAAAATCCACTCGTAATTCAATTTGGATATGGCTTTAAGGATTTTTACTTTTTGTTCGTATGGAAGATTAGCGATATCCAGATTATCGTGAGCGCCGCTAATTAAATAAAGATTAGGCACCGGTGTTTCCAAAACGGTGTTTTCCAAAAGGGGGATTTTCTTGTGGATGAAATCGGAGAGACACTTTACCGGATAAGGCACATCCACCAGGGTGTGCAGATTGGCCGCGCCCAGGTCGAGGTCAATCAGGAGTGTTTTCTTCCCCAATCCCGCTAAAGCGCGGCCTAAGGAACTGGTCAGGAAACTCTTTCCCGATCCGCCTTTACCTCCTCCGATTGGCCAGATATGCACCATAAGCATCCGCCGTTTAATTTTTTTAATCTTATAAGTATATATGCTAAATTAGCAATATTCAAGCATTAAGTTGATTTTTTACGGAATTTTTTTCCGGCTGATAACTTTCTTGACTTCTCCGACATTTACTCATAAAAATTGGCATTATTTCTTTAAGAACGGCCTTAAACGTCTATGATTGATAGCGAACCCAGAATAAAAGTCGCCTTGCTGCAAAATTATAAAGAAGCCCAAATAAATTTAAATGGCTACTTTCACCTACCCGATGGCCGTAAAATTACAGGCCATTTAAGAATCCGGACCGAAAAAGAGCAAATTGTTCTTATTCAATCCTCAGGGATGAGAATCACCGGGCAAAAGGAAATCTTGCTTTCGGCTCATGATGGAGCAATATTTACCGTATTCGACGTACAAATTGGCATAGATTTTCACTGGCAAAGGAGCCAGGAGCAATCATTTCGCGGTAATCTATTTTTATCGGCCAATTCTGCTTTTTCATTTGATCTTATTAATGAAATTCCTCTGGAAGATTATATAGAAAGCGTTATTTCTTCGGAAATGTCCGCCCGTGCTCCTTTGGAATTTTTAAAGGCGCAGGCAATTGTCGCCCGCAGCTGGCTTATGGCGATGCTCGCGAAAAAGAAAACCACGCGGTCTAATCCTGCGTCAAAAACTGAAAATGAAATTGTTGTCTGGCAGGATGTCAACGACCATGAAGGTTTTGATGTGTGCGCCGACGATCACTGTCAGCGCTATCAGGGGATAACAAGAATCATCTCCGAAAATGTCAAAACGGCAATCAAGGAAACGCGTGGAGTCTTCCTGGTTTACGCCGAGGAAATCTGCGATGCCCGCTACCACAAGGCCTGTGGCGGCCAAACGGAAATATTTTCCACTGCGTGGGAGGATAAATCCCTTCCTTATCTGCAAAGCGTAACCGACCATGTCGATACTCGCGCACCAATCAGATTGGAAAAAGATGCTGAAAATTGGCTCCGGAATAAACCGCCCGCTTACTGCAACACAGCGGATAACAAAATATTAAGCCAAATACTGCCTTCGTTTGATCAGGAAACTATTGATTTTTACCGTTGGCAGGTCATATATACAAGGAGAGATTTGGAAGAGATTATCTGCAAAAAATCGGGCATCGATATCGGCGAACTGAAAAACATAATCCCGATAAAGCGCGGGCCTTCCGGCAGAATTTGTAAACTGAAAATTGAGGGCTCCAAACGAACTATACTGGTCGGAAAAGAATTGGAAATCCGCCGCTGTCTTTCAGAAAGCCATTTTTTAAGCAGTGCTTTTGTTGTTTCTGCAGAACACACTAAATCAGGCGCCGTTGAACGTTTCATCTTCGATGGTGGAGGCTGGGGACACGGCGTGGGTCTGTGCCAGATTGGCGCGGCAGTTATGGCATCACAAGGATTCCCAGCGTCAGAAATTTTATCTCATTACTTTACCGGCACTATTTTGAAAAAACTCTATTGACGCGTCTGATCAACGAAAAATTGAAAAAGGAGTAATCTTAGACCATGACCGATTTGCAGTCAAAAGCATACCGCGATGACCCAGGCATACGCCGGGCAGGCTCCGCCAACAAAGGTAGGCGAATGAATGCGAATCGGAACCCCTGGCTCTGGGTGCCGACCATCTATCTGGCCGAAGGCATTCCATACATGATTGCCATGACAGTCAGTGTCATTCTATATAAGAAACTGGGGCTCTCCAACACGCAAATCGCTCTTTACACCAGCTGGCTTTATCTGCCCTGGGTAATTAAACCGCTGTGGAGCCCGTTTGTTGATATTTTTCGCACTAAGCGTTTCTGGATACTGGCGATGCAACTCGCCATCGGCGCATCGCTGGCCTGTGTTGCCCTTACACTACCGGCCTCTAATTTTGTCCGTTACACGTTGGCAATGTTCTGGATTATGGCGTTTAG